>JAGGXR010000006.1 GCA_021162935.1 Deltaproteobacteria bacterium | reverse complement strand
TCTATAGTTTCCTTGTTGACTTTGGCTGAAATGAGGCCATGTTCCATCTATCGGTGGTCCGGCGACGTGTTGAACGTTGTCGAGGCATGGTGTCGATCCAGAAACCATGATTGCCGGACATCGGGGCCATTTTGGGGCCTGATGGCTGTCGATACGACTTCGGTTGTACCATGCGAGACGCTTCGAGGAGGCTGACATGGACTTTCCAGGATTTTCTTTGGATGTTTCCGCCCTGCAATCGGACGGTGGCCCGAACCCTGATGAGATTTATGACGTGCTCGTGATCGGCGGTGGGCCGGCAGCCATGACGGCGGCGGTCTATGCCGCCCGTAAGATGCTCAAGTTGGCGTTGCTCACCAAGGATTTCGGTGGCCAGGTCATGGATACGTCCGACATCGAAAACTACATGGGATTCCAGACGATCACCGGGGAGGAATTGGCCAAGAAGTTTCAGGAACAGATCCGGCATTTCGAAGTTCCTTTCCGAAAGGATGATGGCGTCCTGTCCGTGACGCAGGACGGTGACCTTTTTCTCGTGCGCACCGAGAATGATGTGGTCTTTCGTGGCAAGACGGTGATCCTGGCAACCGGCAAGCGCAGTCGCCCCCTCAACGTACCTGGTGAGCGTGAGTTTACGGGTAAGGGGGTCGCCTACTGTGCGACCTGCGATGCTCCTTTCTATGCCGGGAAGGACGTGGTCGTGGCAGGTGGTGCCAATTCCGCTTTGACCGCAGCCATGGATTTGCTCAAGGCCCAGGCGACGCACGTGACGCTGGTGAACTTTATCGAGGGCTGGCAGGCGGACGAGGTCCTCATGGCCTCGGTGAGGGACGACCAGCGGCTCAACCTTCTGGACTTTCACGAGGTGGTCCGCATCGAAGGGAAAGACCGCGTCGAAGCGGTCCGTGTCAGAAACCGTAAGACCGGCGAAGAAACGGTGATCCGAACGAACGGTATTTTCGTCGAGATTGGGTTGTTGCCCAATTCGGAACCGGTGGCCGAGTTGGCACAGGTGAACGATGTTCGTGAGGTGTTGGTGGATTGCCACTGCGCAACGAATGTGCCTGGCCTGTTCGCGGCAGGCGACGTTACGACCGTTCCGTACAAGCAGATCGTGATTTCGGCGGGTGAGGGAGCCAAGGCCGCCCTTGCCGCCTATGATTATTTGGCCCAAAAGGGCAATCTGTAGTTTCGGAAGCGGTGGAGAGCATCGCAGTCGAGGTTTTCAGATGATTCGCCCGCAGAGGAGAGGTTCTCAAACGGGTACGACCTGGTTGCGCTGAACCAGAGGAGGATGACATGGCTCTCATCAAAGACAAGGACAAGGAATATCTCAACGAGGCGTTTTTAAATCTGGAGAACGATGTGACCATCGTCGTGTTCACCCAGGAGGTGGAGTGCCAGTATTGCGAACTGACCAGGCAGATGGCGACCGAAGTGGCCGAGTTGTCGGACAAGATTCATCTGGAGATCTATGACTTCGTCAAGGACAAGGACAAAACGGATGAATACGAGGTGGACAAGATCCCGGCCATGGTTCTGCTCGGGGACAGGGATTACGGTATCCGGTTCTACGGGATTCCGGCAGGCTACGAATTTACCACGCTGATCGAGGATATCCAGGACGTGGCGAAGCGTGATCCCGGCCTTGAACCGGAGATTCTCGAAGGACTGAAGAAGGTGGATCAGCCCGTACGCATGCAGGCCATGGTGTCTCCGACCTGTCCCTATTGCCCCAAGGCCGTGCGTGTCGCGCACCAATTTGCCATGGCGAACGAGCACATCACCGGGGATATGGTCGAGGTTTCCGAGTTTCCGCACCTGGCGGTCAAGTATGAGGTCCAGGGAGTGCCCAAGACCGTAATCAATGAGGACCACGACATCGTCGGTGCCCAGCCCCTTCCTCAGTTCTTGAATGCGGTGCTCACGGCCATCGGCAAAGTGTAGGCCTTCTTTTTTAGACCTTCTGGTGCTCGAAGATCCAGGCTTCGGTTTCGGGATCTTGGATCATATCCTGGAACGCATTGGGGAATTCTTGCTTGCAGATGGTGGCGATTTGTCCCACGACGCCACGGATTTCTTCTTCGGCGGCCGGCGACGTTCGCATAGCGATGATGTGCCGCCAGGCACGCAGGTTTCCGGTGACCATGATGGTCGTGCCAAGCCCAATGGGGGCTAGGCGTCGGAACATGGAAGTGAGTTTTTTCTTCGTTTTGAAGCTTTTGATGTGGTCGATGTCGAAGAGATCGGCCAGGTCGCGCTGAACCTTTTCGAGATAGGTGACCACGGTTCGGAAGGTCTCCCTTGCATCCTGATTCTCCCGAACCGGCTTGGGTAGCCATACCCCCAGCTTGTCGAGTCTGACGTAGCGGAGGCTTTCCTGGCTGTATGCCATTCCCGCTCGGTGTCGGACCAGTTCGTGGGTCAGGACGCGCGATACGCCTCGGAGGATGAAGGTGGCGCTCGCATGTTCGAGCACGGACCCATGGGCCGAAGCCAGGATGTTGCCCAGATATCCTTCGTTTCCGTTTCTGACCCGACTGACATTCGGGTTGGTTGCATCGGGTTTGTCGGGATCGTAGGACTCCCAGCTTCGGTAGCACATTCGGCCCGCGGCCTCGATGAGGTTTTCCGTGTCCGAGACGTCAGGGTCGGGGCGCCAGTTTGGATTCCCGATGTCTTGGAGATACTGGTCCAGTCCGTTTGGGGTCAGGGTGGTCTTGGCGACCAGGTAGACCTTCGGCGAGTCGATGATGTGCATGCGGTCCTGTCCTCCACTTCGATGATGCCCATGGTTGCCGGTTCACGCCGATGCGACGGAATCGTGCCGGCTCGTTGGTTTTTATGGTTGTCAAACGTGGGCGGGTTCTGCAAGCTAAAAAGGATGTATTTCCACAGATGGAGAGGACGGGATGTATGAGCGAACGAGCAGCAGTTGGGTTGGAACTGGCCGAGGACCTCTTTTCGAGCTATCGACAGGATCACGCGTCCGGTATTCTGGACGCAAGGATGCGCTGGCGCGACCTCGATGACGAACTGTTCGATATCGTCAGAGGCTGGATGCTGTCGGCACAGAGGGAACTCGAAGAGGTTGGAGCCGTGACTGCCCTGGGGATCGACGGGTACGAGTGGGCCTTTTTCGTGGAGGCGCAGAACACGGTTTCATTCCATCGAGTCCTGGAGGTGATCCGGGAACATGAAGGGGATCCCCCGGCGAGCAAGGCGCTCAGGGAGCATGCGCTCGATATCCTCTCCGGATCAAGAGGAACTGCTGCTCAAGGCTCTGGACCTGGCGGCTCAGTCACCGGAACCGGACGACGACATCGAGACCATCGGAAATATTTTGGCTCTCGGGGATCGTTTTAGCTTGTCGCCCTATTCCGTGCAGCGCTGCGTAGATGCCGTGCATATGCTCGCAACCAGGGGACACTCGGGGCCTGACCTCGCCCAGGCGCTGGTTTCTTTGGCCCCGTTGGTTGCCGCCCATGACCTCAAAGACGAGCTTGGCGGCGTGCTCGTCGAGGCAGCCCAAGCCTTGTTCAAAACACCCTTGACGCAGCAGTTGCGGTACACATTGGCGACCACTGCGGCCAGGGCGCTGCTGTGGCAGAAGAGGACGAACGAGGCGGACGCATTCTTGCGGGACGCACTCGGAACGGACCCGGATCCCATCAGCCAGATTGGGATCGGGATGCTCAAGGCGGACGTTTGTCTCGTGGAAGACAATCGACACATGGCGACTGCGGTGTTGCTCGAAACCTTGGACAAGACCCGGACATTGGATGGCAGAAATCGACTGCCTGCCTTGAAGAAATTGTTTGGAGTCTGGCCGAAAGGGCGGAACACGAGGGAGTTGCGGCCCTTCGTGCGCGAGATCGCTGCAACGGCTGAGCGGCTCACCGAGCCCAAGCGTACGTTGACTCTGGTGACGAGCCTTTTGCGTTTGGTTGGCATCGGGGATCGCCAGGCTGCCATGGAACTGTGGCGGCACGTGGACGATGAGCGCCTGCGATATTCCGTTCCGAAGTCGGTCGCCCAGAGGATGTTCGACGTGGTGGAAAAGGCGGCGAGGACGCTCGACGTTCCCCTATCCGTGAATTTCGATGATGAAACCGCCGTGACGAAGGTTCGGCAGACGCTCATTCGCAAGACGGTCAAGAATTCCGAGGACCAATAGAACGGCGATCGATCGGTCCTATTGGAAATCTTGGACCGCCCAGACGGATCCGTTCGGGGTTTCGTAGAATCCGCAGGCGACCTTGCTGTACGATGTGCTCGTCATGTTGATGTAGTGACCGTGGCCTTCGTCCCATGGGCCTGGGCCTTCGTCCCACATCATCTTGAGACATCCGGTCACGGTTTGATCCACCGAGGGCCAGCCCGGACACTCGTTTTGGGCGTGTTCGCCACATGAAGGGAAGGCGCCGTGGGCCGTGCCGGACTCGCTGTCCGACTTTGCCTCGCCATCGGCGCAGGATTCGGCTTCCTTCCAGCGCGCATAAGGGGACAGCCCCAGGCTTGCCCGGTACTGGTTGATTTGGTCCACACATTGTTTGCGGGCGCTGTCGTAGGCGTCTTTGCTGCTCGACGAATTGTCGTCTCCGCAGGCGAGTAGAGGCAGCGCCAGGGTTGCGGCGATCAGTGCAATTCGAATCATTGTGTCCTCCAGTCTCCCTCTTACCAGGCGAAACGATTCCGATGACGCATCGGCCCTCGTTTTCAGATGGGAAATTTGTACCCTGATTCGATGGGACCATACAAATTGAAGTATTTCAAGAAGACGTACGTGGATTTTCGATACCACTTGTGTGGGAACAGATCCCAGACCATCTGGGCGAAGTCCAGGGAGACCCCGACGTAGACGTACTGCCGCATGTGGTAGGGAAAATCCTTGCTGTATGGCTTGAATCCCCTCGCCCAGTAGGCGACATCTAGCCGTAAGTATTTGAAGGGCGTCCTCCTGACACCGGGGATGCCGCTCATGAGCAGGTGGAAGAAGTACTTGGTGCCGTCGTAGTCGGTGAACAGGTTTTCGCGATGCTCGTTCTTGTCGGACAAATATCCACTCGACGGCCAATACCACATGCTCAAAGAGAACAAGCCATCGAGGGCAGGGATGGCGTCTTGGAGCACCCCAAGTCCCGTCCCGATGAGGTCGAACACGAGGTCCGAGTAGGAAAATCCATAGTAGGCAGTGTAGGCATCGCCACACTCGATGGCGATGCCGATGAGCGCCGAGTTGATGCCGCTCGCCAGGGTGGACAGCCAGTGGGGGGCACCCGTTTCGTCGAAAATATAGGTGAAGCCACGTTGCATGAGGTACATGCCGTACAGATGCCCAAACTTGTCCGATCCACCGTCCAGTCTCGGGTCTTTTTCGAACCACCGGTCGTTGTGGAACAGAAACTTACGGCTTTTACCCCACTGCCACGATCCCCGGCCGACGAGGACCACGATACCCCAGTTCAGGGTCAAGGTGCCGCCGCGAATCCACCAACGGTATTTCCACCTCCAGTCGCGGATTTTGGCTCGTGCGGCCGGGCTCGACAGCCATAGCGGTTTGCCTTTCGTGCGTGCAGCGTCTGGGGATCTATGCGAATGGTGCGTCGCCCATTTGCCTGGCTGTCCAAGACGAGCATTTTCTATGGCAAGGACCGGCGATAGACCTGGCAGGGGGCCGTGAAGGGGCTGCCTGCCCATCGAGGCCGTCCTGGCCCCTTGGGGCACGGCCGCTCTCGCGATGGCATGGACGTGGGGCGAATGTATTGTTTCATGCCTGCCCGTTGTGCTGCTTTTGGTTCCACTGATTTTCGATGGCCGCATCGTGATTCCAGGCAGTGGAGTTTGCTCCGGTTGCGTTTGTGCCTGGGCCCGTGGCATCTCGGCCATGGTGACGATGAGCATCCCGAGGACGAAGGTCGCTGTGAGCGACCACAGCCCAAACGGGATGAGCTTCTCTGTCTGCACGGTGGGAGGCCAGCGTCTGTCCTCTGCAAGGTGCCTGTGACGCAGGGGTTGCATCGTATGTCTTTTCCTTCCTTTCGTCTTGCTAGCAGATGCGAGGAAGCAGCTCGCCGGTTGGTGGTTCGACGAGGCGTGCGCCCCCCGTAGAGGTGTGGAGCACGACCGATGGCCGGCCTGCGTTCACCTCCCCGATGATGGCGGCGTCGAGCCCAAGTGGGTGCTTTCTGAGAGCGGTCCATGCGATTTCCGCCTGTTCCTTGGGGACGAAGGCTACGAATTTTCCTTCGTTCGCCACCTGGAGTGTGTCCAGACCCAACAGGTCGCAGATGGCTTCTACGGAGGGACGGACGGGAATGTCGTCCTGCGAAATGTCCATTCGGACCGATTGACGCGCCGCGATTTCGCAGAGCGTCTGGGCCAGACCGCCGCGGGTCGGGTCCCGCATTCCGTGAACTTCCACGCCCGATTCCTGGAGTGCGGTGGCCAGTCCTGCCAGGGGCGCCACGTCGCTGCGAAGGTCGGAGGTGAGACCCAGGTTTTCCCTGCAGGCCAGGATGGTCGTTCCATGGTCGCCCATGGTGCCCGTGACCAGGATTGCGTCACCTGGCTGGACCGAATGCACCGAGATGCGTCGGCCACGGGGGATCCATCCAATACCGGACGTATTGATGTAGATGCCGTCGCCGTTTCCCTTGGGCACCACCTTGGTGTCTCCGGTGACGATGGTCACGTGAGCCTCCTGGGCCGTCTCTGCCATGGACTGGACGATGGCCTTCAGGTCCGCGATGGGGAGCCCTTCTTCCAGGATGAGCCCACAGGAAAGTTGGGCCGGCGTGGCCCCAACCATGGCAAGGTCGTTCACTGTGCCGCTTACGGCCAGGCGACCGATGTCTCCGCCAGGGAACCGATAGGGGCTCACCACGTAACTGTCCGTCGTGAAGGCCAGTTCATGGTCGCTCGGTAGGTCGGTCAAACAGGCCGAGTCGTCGAGGGCCAGCAGCACGTCGTTTCCAAAGGCAGGAAGGAGCAGCTTTTCGATGAGCTCTTGGGTCAGACTGCCGCCGCCTCCATGCGCGAGCAAGATGGTGTCGTCCCTGTCCATGATTCCTTCCTACGTTGCTTGGTTGACCGATCGGTACCGAAAATGGGCCGCGCAGGTTCCTTCCGAGGAAACCATGCAGGCTCCGACCGGTGATCGCGGGGTGCAGCGGTTGCCGAACAGGGGGCAATCCTCAGGCTGGGTGACACCCCGGAGCACGGCTCCGCATTGGCAGCCTGGGGGTTCGACCGGGTCTGGGAGGTTGACGGAAAATCGTCGTGCCGCATCGAATCGAGCATATTCTTTGCGGAACGTCAGGCCTGACAGGGGCATGTTGCCCAGACCACGCCAGCGCGAGTCGCAGACCTCGAAGACCTGATCCATGGCTGCTCTGGCTCTGGGATTGCCTTCGGGCCGCACCACCGAAAGATACTGGTTTTCCACTTTTGCGGTTTCTTGTCTGGCCTGGGACACGAGCATGAGCAGCCCTTGGAGCATGTCCGTGGGCTCGAACCCGGTCACCACGCAGGGCAGGTTCGCCGCTTGGGCAATGGGGGCGTAGGCGTTCATACCGATGACCACGCTCACGTGACCGGGGCACATGAATCCGTCAAGGGCCAGATCGTCCGCCTGGGCCAAAGCCAGCATGGCAGGCGGAATCACTTTGTGGGCGCTCAGGGCACTATAGTTTTCGAGATGCTCTCGTTCCGCCTGGATGACCGAGGAGGCCACGACCGGTGCGGTGGTTTCGAATCCAACTGCTAGAAAGACGACCTGTCGATCCGGATGTTTTCTGGCCAGGTTCAAGGCATCCAACGGGGAGTAGACCACTTCGACGCGGGCCCCATCGGCGCGGGACTGCTCCAGAGAC
The DNA here is from genome assembly GCA_021162935.1 of Deltaproteobacteria bacterium. GTDB lineage: Bacteria > Myxococcota_A > Polyangia > HGW-17 > SLPX01 > JAGGXR01. The sequence continues at coordinate 2,703 of JAGGXR010000006.1, read as the reverse complement.
GTGTAGGAGCCTGGAACACGAACCAGGTCTCCAAAGGTCGCCAGGATCACATCGTGCTGTTGAGCCAGGGCGATGGCGTGATCCACGTACTCGACGGGGGTCACACAAACGGGACAGCCCGGCCCGGAGATGAGTTGGACCCGTTCGGGAACGAGTTCCTGCAGGCCATTGCGGCGGAACGACATGGTGTGGGTTCCACAGACCTCCATGAACACGACGGTCCGTTCCGGCGCGATGCGGTCCATGGCCTGCGTCAGTGTACCGATTTCCTGTTTCAGACCTGCTGAGGCCTGCGATCGGTTCATGACATATCTCCTGATTGGATGCCGGGAGTCGGGGGCGGCTCATCGTCTCCGAGTTCCGCCACTTGCCTGAGCAGGTCCAATGTTTCGAGGGCTTCTTCTTCGGTCAGTTTTTCGATGGCGTAGCCCGCGTGGACCACCACATAATCACCAATCTTGGGCTGATCGACCAGTTCCACGTTTACCTGCCTGCTCACCCCAGCGACCTCCACCGTGGCCAGGGGCATTTCAAGATCTCGTATCTGCATGGGGACAGCCAAGCACATGAATCATCACCTCGCGCCAGGATGGTTCGTTCATCGATGGCTGGCAACGGCCAGCCGGTTCATGTCAGGTTCCGTATCGTCCGGCCTCGCTTCGTACCACTGGCGACGCCTGAACCGCAATAGGAAAACCTTCGTTCATATAGCGCGAAGGGGGATGGACGTCCAGAGGGGGAGATGCCTTTTCATGCCCATCGATGTTTGCCCAACGGAGCCTGTTCAACGACTCCGTTCCTTTTGGGGGAGAACACTACTTTTCGCCACGTTTGATTCGGGCTTTGAGGATCTTGAGGTTTTTCCGAAAGACGCGTCTGGGGTGGACCGCGATGATGGCCTCCAGCATCGCTGCTGCCGACCTGAGGTGGTGGTTTTTGGTCATGGGATCGAAGTAGGGAGGCAGGTAGATCCACAGGGAATGCTTCTTGTGAAGCGTCCGCCGCAGCAGGGCCGACCCTTTTGCCACGCTGTCCAAGAACAGGAGGGCGACGGCTTGGCTGAGTGCGGCCATCAGATTTCTGGGGTCGAGTCTGGCCGCTTGTTCCATGGCCTTGGCCGCCACATCGTACCGTTTCGTCTGCAGGGCCGCGAGTCCAAGATTGTATTGAGCCACCGGCTTGTTCGGATCCACGGCCACAGCCTTGGTCAGGACGTCCGCTGCCTTGGCAAATTCCTTGAAGTGCAGGAGCAGGGCTCCGAGTTGTCGCAATGCGGGGCCATCATGTTCATCGATTTTGATCGCGTTTTCGAATTCGGTCCTGGCTGCCTGATACTGCTTGCGCCGCATGGCCAGAAGCCCGAGGCGTGTGTGCAATTCTGCTGAGTCATACCCACGTTGAGCTGCCTGTTCATAAAGGGCTTTGGCCTCACGTACCCGCTTGCGTGCTTCCATGATGCGGCCGGCGAAGAAAAGGGGCTGGCCATTCGTTTGTTTGACCTCGGCTGCTCGCATATAGGCTCGATTTGCCGCGGCCAGGTCTCCAGACCGCGTGGCTGCCAGCCCCATGTCCATGAGAGCCATGAAGTTGTTCGGCTGGACGGACGATGCCTGTCGAAAGGCGTCGTAGGCCTTCTTGAAGTCGTGTTGCTTGAGTCGCAGCAGGCCGAGGTTGAAGTGTGCCTCGAACAGGTCGGGCTTCAACCGAGCAGCCGTTTCGTATTCGACGGCAGCGTTGCCGAGGTCCCCCTTCTTGTGGAGCCGAAGCGCCAGGGCGAAGTGGAGTTTTGCCCGGCCGGGATTTTTTCTGAGATACTTTCGTATTTCGGCTTCCGTGAGGTGATGCTTGGGAGGCTGTGATCGCACCGAAGCCGTGGCGTTTCTTCCCGCGTGGCCGCCTCGGCCTGCGGATTGATTGGATGTGGACGTCCCTGCTGTCGCCGTCGGGTGGCCTGACTTGCCTTCGGAGGCGCGGTTGTGGCCGCATCCCATCGTGACCGTGAGGGCGGCGCCGAGAGAGAAAATCCCGGAACGAATCAGCAATGACTGCATGTCTTGACTCCTCCACGTCCTGAGGAACGCGATTGTGTGGACTCTTGTTTCTTTGTGAGGCTGCCCGTCATGGTGGCAAACAACAAGCCCCACTCGATTGCTGACCGACCGTGCCATCTTGCTCGTGCATCGGAGGCTCGGTCGGTTTGGATGTACAACAGGCGTGGATTTTCGTCCAGCCCGTGCAGGCTGCAAGATTGCCCTTGGCCGAATGGCTGGAACGACCATGGCCTGCGAGAATGCGGGAAAGGAACGCGGGACGGCCGCCGCCAGGTGACGGTTCAGCCGCCGTGGGTCGGGTCGGTATAGTGAGAGAGGTCGCCGCCTCCCAGTTCGTAGATGCCCTGTTGACCGCATGACCAAAAATGGTACAGAACGCCGTATCCAAGACCTTCCACTTCGTCTCCCTGCGGGTCGTTGTACCGAAACAGGTTCGCTTGGGTCCAGTTTCCCGTGGCGTCTTTGGTGAACTGGCCGATGTAGTCGGACGTCATATCCGAGACGTACAGGTACCCGATGCCAGTGTTCGGGTCTGCGACGAATTCCTGGCCGTCGAGGTGGCTGCCGATCATGTCTGGGTACTCGAATTCACCGACCCACTCGTTGGCATCAGCAGCGAACGAGTAGATACGCCTGGCGTATTCATTCGAGG
>JAGGXR010000163.1 GCA_021162935.1 Deltaproteobacteria bacterium | reverse complement strand
GGCTTTGCCATGGAAACCGGCGCTGCCTCCCCGCGCCCCCGGCAGGAGACACATCCAGTCTTCACACACCACGGGACGCCTCTCGGGCAATCTGATCGTCTCTGTGGCACACCCAGGGACACCTCTCGGGCAGTCTGATCGTCTTCGTGGCACTCCCAGCACAGTGCTCGATGGCCCACACAACTAAAACATCCACCATGAGCGCAAGCTCGCTCCACGACGCAGCAAATCGTCTGACGTCACTGTATGCGACGCTGTCTGTCTCCTCGCGCCGAAACGTTCACGAACCGTGTCGTTTGAGGGCGGCGGCCACGATGGTGCGGAATCGGTTCAAGGGCTGGGCGCCTTCGACTTTCTTGCCATTGACGAAGAAGGTGGGCGTGCCGTCCACGCCCTTGGCGGCCCCGCGCTTCATGTCCGCCTTGATTTTGGGCAGAAATCTGTGGTCATTCAAAGCAACTTTGAAGGCGGAGACGTCGAGGCCAATCTCGCCGGCGTATCGAATGAGGTCGGCCTTTGAATGTTCGTGGCGATGGCCGAACAGGATGTCGTGCATAGGCCAAAACTTACCCTGAGCCGCGGCGGCCATGGATGCCTCGGCGGCGAGCATGGAATCTGCATGCAGGCTCACGATGGGCGTGTGCCGAAACACGAGCTTGATCTTGGTGGGGTAGAGCCGCAGCAGGGCATGCATGACCCGTGCACCGAAACTGCAAAACGGGCAACCGAATTCCGAAAATTCTTCGATGATCACCGGGGCGTTCTTGGCGCCCACCCACGGCGATCCGTCCTTCAGGAAGCCGTGATCGAGCAAGGCCTTGGCTGCAATGGTACCGGCAGGACGGGCGACACGAGGTTGCGTCTTCGGTCTCATGGCAAGTGAGGCCACGGCTTGGCTGTGAGCCCCCCGGCTCGCCTTGGCGCCTCCGAATCGATGAGCGGATCCCTTCCCCGATCGGCCGCCGGATGAGGAAACGCGGTTGCCCGTTCCTGTTCGAGCCTGGCCCGGATGCACCGTGCCACGACTCCAAGGGCTCAACTCACATCCGGACGATCCCATCGCGAACCCTGCGGTCACAACCACTGCCAACCACCATCTGCGTCTCATTCCTATCTCCTTGATCGTGCACCCACCCACACGTCATGGGCTCTCCATCGTCACACATCCAGAGCTTTTGGCGCACATCCACGCCGTCTTGTGACCGGCGGCCCACCACATCCGCAATGCCAGCCCCTACTGCGATGCAGCGGCGCCGACCGCCGATCCGCCGAACAGGAGCAGGGTCTTGAGATCCTGATCATTGAAGGTAACCTGCGCCCCGACGAAGTAGTCTCTGCCCACACCGCCGCCGAAGCCGCCCGTGCCGTTCAGCACGTCATCCACCCCAGCCACGAAGGAAATGTGCTTGTAGAATTCCCACTTCAACATGAACCGTAACCTGGGCCACTGGTTCGTGCTGAAATCGAAGGCGTCAGTGGAAAACAGGAGGCTGTCCTTCAGGAAACTCAGGTCCACGCCCACGCCGCCAGTATTCTCCTTGATGCCGAATCGGAAGGTGGCAAAGTCGATCCGCTTGGCAAATTGGAAGGTGAACCGGAACTTGTTCTTCACGGTCTGCTTCGTCGTGTGGGAGATGACCGGCCCATCCTGGTCTCCATCGTGGACAATGGTCTCCTCGTTCGTCATGTTGCCACGAGGATCGTCCACGAGTTCGATGAGATAGTACTTGTCCGGGCTCGGCTGGATCCGCACCGAAACGTAACTCTTGAGCGTGCCGGCCAAAACGTTGTACTCGGACCTGAGACCCACGATGGTCTGTAACGCGCTGACGCTGCGCACCAGGACCTTTGTATCGCGGGCCACCTGCTTGACGTTGTCGGCGATGGTCTCGTCTTTGAGGAACTTGCCCAGATTCCCTTTGCCTCGGGCCACCTGATCCGTCACGTGCCGCACGTCCTTGGTGATGCCCTTGATGTCTCTACTGATCCCGGGTCCCTCGTTGAGGGAACGATCCAAGTTTTGAATGGCGTGATCCAACTTGTCGAGCGTCTTGGCGAGACGGTCCCTCGTGGAGGCAACCGCGCCATTGCTCGTCTGGATCAGCGTCCGCGCATCGGACACCACGGCCCTGGTGTGGTCGGTGATGTTCCGAATGTTATGGATGGTGCGGACCACGTCGGGAGGAATGGGACCCGTGATCTTCTTCACGTCCGTGGCGATGGAATCCGCCTTGACGATGATCCGATGCAGGGCGTCGGCGTTCGTCTCGATGGCGTGATTCGTGGTGGTCACCGTCTTGGCGAGGGGCCCGCGGACCATCTTTCGGATGTCGGTGACCAGGCCCTTCAACTCCGGCGTCAGCCCCTCCACCTGGCGCATCAACTTGTCCATGGTGGCGGCTTCGTGCACGCAGGTGATCTCGCCACCACTCTTGATACGCTGGTTCTGGTGCGGAGGCCCGTTCGGGTGCTCCAAGTCCGGCGACGTGGGGGTCCCTGGATCGATTTCGAGGTAGAACTGTCCCATGAGGGAAGCGGTCTTCTTGTAAATACAGGCGTTCGAATAGAACTTGTACTTCTTCTCGACGAGGATGCTGATGTCGGCCTTCTTCCCGACCAGGTTCTTGCCGATGATCTCACCGACCCGCAGACCGGCGATCACGACCCGTGACTTGTTCACCAGGCCAGTGGCGTCCTTGAACTTCGCATGGATGGTGTACCCACCGCCGCCAACGCCTTCATGGACTCGCTTGAAGGCGTAGTATGTCAGGCCCAAAATGGCGATCACGACAACCCCCACCTTGATGCCAGATTTCCACTCCTTCATCGTCGTCGTCACCTATGTCCCACCACGCCCGACGTGGTCAAGAATTCACGCAGCACAGGATGGTCATTGTGCATGATTTCGGCCGGCGTGCCAACCACAACGATCGTCCCTTCGTTGAGCATGGCGATCCGGTCCCCGATGCGAAAGGTCGAGGCCATGTCGTGACTGATGACCACGGACGTGACTCCCAGCCGCTCGGCCGTCTCGGCGATCATGTTGTCCACATTCTTCGTGGCGATGGGGTCCAGCCCGGTGGTGGGTTCGTCGTACATCAAGATATCGGGCTCCAAAACGAGCGCACGGGCGAGCCCGACGCGCTTCCGCATCCCTCCAGAAAGCTCGGAGGGAAATCGCTTTTCAGTGCCGTGGAGGCCGAGCGCATCCAGCTTGGCCCGCACGATTTCGCGCACCTCGGCCTTGGACTTTTTCGTGTGCTCGACCAAGGGAAAGGCCACGTTCTCTTCGACCGTCAGGCTATCGAACAGCGCGGCGTACTGAAACAGCATCCCGAACTTACGCCGCACCTCGTTGAGCTGATAGTCCTTGAGCGGCACGATGTCCATGCCGTCCACCAAAATCTGTCCTTGGTCCGGCTTGATCAGCCCAATCAGGTGTTTGAGAAGCACCGACTTGCCCTGCCCGCTCCCGCCGATGATGATGTTGATCTGGTGCCGCTCGATATCCAGATCCACCCCACGCAGGACCTCGTTGTCCCCAAACCTCTTGTGCAGGCCTCGAACCTGGATCTGAAACCGCTCGTCCCGGACAGGAACCTGGGCGACTTTCCTCTTGCGAAACAGGCTGACCATGGTCACCCCTGCACCGCAAAGAGCACGTCGGTCAGAAAATAGTCCAGGACCAAAATGCTCACACAGGCCTGCACCACGGCTCTGGTAGTGGCCAGGCCCACGCCACGAGCGCCTCCCTTGGCGTAGAACCCCTGGTAGCAGCCAATGCTGCTCAGGGCCAGACCGAACACACTCGCCTTGACAAGGCCCTGGACGATATCCTCGATGTCTACGTACCAGTCGATGTTCGACAGGAAGTATCCCTTGTCCACGCCCAGCACACCGACGGCCACCAGATAGGCACCCAGCACACCGACCACCACGAAAACCATGTTCAGCAGCGGCACCATGATGATGCTTGCCACGATCCTCGGGGTCACCAAATACTGCACCGGATTGACGGCCATGGTGTGCAAGGCGTCAATCTGCTCGGTGATCCGCATCGATCCCAACTCGGTCGCCATGGCCGACCCAACCCTGGCCGTCACCATGATGGCCGCCAACACCGGGCCGAGTTCTCGACACAGAGCCAGGGTCACCGTGGAGCCCACCATGGCGTCAGCACTAAACATCCGAAACGCAGACACGGTCTGAAGGCTGAACGCCGCACCGACGAACAGACCCACGAGCAGGATCACCGGAATCGAATCCACCCCAATGAACTCCATGGATTGGAGCATCTGGCGCCAACGAAACGGACGACGAAAGAGCCAGAAGAAGGCCTGGCCCATGAGCGTAACTGTGTTGCCGATCTCTTCAAGCACGTTCAAGGCCGGTCCGGTCGCCTTGCCGACCAGACGTCCCGCATCCTGGGCCATGCGTCGTCTTGGCGTCTGTGCTGCGGCCGATCCGTTGCTCATCCGTTCCTCATCCAAGATTCATCCGGGATCCATCCAAGGTCCCTATCATGTGCAGCCACCATGCATCCCATCCGCATCCCTCGGGCCCCGTCCCGGCCACTCGTGCGCTCCCAAACTCGACAGCCTTGCACGGCGGCCCAACCGTCTGGGATGGTAGATTCAAACTCCGAACGCGGCTCAGGGACGCCAATTTCGCCCAAACTTCCACCTCAAGGTGGTAACAGTGAGGTAGAACCATGTCAACGAATCGGACCCAAAGGCTCCTCATCGCGATCCTCACCATGGGCCTCCAGCATTTGAGGAGGCTGTTCAAATAGGGTTGCCAATTTGGGGCGCCCCGAGCGACGACTCCACGACTCGCTTCACCATCTCGCCCGACCTGGGCGACTCGGTTCGTCCATCCACGAGGCCTTGCCTGACTCCGCCTCTACCGGCGCAGCGTCCGCGCCTTGAAGGGGCCACGCTTGCCGTAGCACCGTCCGTTGTGCGGCTTGTCGAGGGGTGTTGCATCCTCCAATCCGGACAACGCGCTCACTTTGGGGAGCACGATACGCATACGACGATGCCGCAACAGGGAAAAAGAGAGCACTGTGTACTGCACCGACGACACAGGAATCCTCCAGGCGCAATCGCCTGGGCGTCGACCGCACATCCGCGTGTCTCCCTCCCTGCTGCGGGTGACGCGATAGCGCACGTAGTACTGCCAACGGCGACCGTGACGAGGCCCTCGGCAGACAGCCACCTGATCCACGGTCATGCGCTTCCCTGGTCCATCCATGCAGGCGCTCGACCAACTGGCGTGGGCTGCCGCCTCATCGAGCAACCTCTGAATTTCCTTGCGAACCGCCCGCTTCACGTGACAGGGCCGCGAAAACTGCGCCGTCCAAGCAGGAAGTCGAGGTCGTGCATGCGGAGGCACCCGCGAGGGAACCGGCCGTGGCGAAACCACGCGCGCAGGCTGCCGTGCCGGCGAGGCCCACCGAGCACGACAGACGCCCACCACTTGGGCCAAATGATTTTCCTCGCTCTCTGAATCCCCGAGCACCCGAACCACGTGAAAGTCCGCCACCTGGTGGACGTCACCGGATCCCTCGTCGTCAGAGGAATACTGTGAGGAGGTCCCCCAAAAATAACCAATGACCGTACGGCTCCAACCCTCCCGCTCCGCCTTGGGCAGGAGCGACTCTGGTTCAGGCTCCAGGTATGACTCCCCGGCATGCGAATCAGGCTCCTCACCGATGTAGGAGTACGGACAATCGCAACCCCAACCCAGACTGTGGCGTACGAGACGAATCCGCACGAAGTCCACCTGGCCCGATGCGGCTCTTTCCATCCGCTTCTTCGTCCAGGCATCCAGGTCTTTTCCTTCGGACTTGATGGCAGCGCCCGGCTTGGTCGTCCTGCACATCAAAGGCCCCTGGTTCGTCCTTGCACCTCTCGCCCGACGGAGCATCCTGCCCCGGGCAGCCTGCGCCCTTTTGGATGCCGGACGGGCGGTGGCTCTGTTCGACGCCCCAGCACGGGGCAACCGGCCGGCCCTGTCCCCGGTCCCGCCCGAACCCGGCCTACAGCCACTTGCGCCCACGGCAAGAACCATGACCCACAGCAACAAGCCCCCTTGCCTTCTCGACGTCAGGCACCGGTCCTGTCCCCGACCCACGGCTTCGGCTCTTGGTTGTCCCTCGCTCCCGTTGCAGCCCCACATCGCTCCCATGGCATTTTCTCCCTGCTTGGATCTGGCCTGGCCGCAAAACCAGACGCGACAATGTATCGGATGACATAGCACGAATCATCGGCTCCTTGCGCTGTTTTCTAAAGAGGTGCAGCGGTCCCTCCATTCGTTGACCAACGCCATGAGCCGTGGCATGAACCGTTCAGCGACGACGCTTGGTCGGGCCCGGGCTCGACCAAGCCGCATCGCACAGGGATGCGCGGAACCACACGGCAGCACTGAAGAAACCGGGAACAGCGAGGGAAAAAGTCATGATTGCACGAGACGACGCCATGAACCTGCTCAAGGAGCACGTCAAGGAAGAGAGCCTGCTCCAGCACAGCATCGAGACCGAGGCGGTCATGCGGGCGCTCGCCCGACAACTCGGTCGAGACGAGGACCTGTGGGGTATCACGGGACTGCTCCACGACATCGACTTCGAACAGACCAAAGACGATGCGGAACGCCACGGCCTGCTCGCCCGCGGCATCCTGGAGGCAGTAGACCTGCCCGAAGAGGCTGTCCGAGCCATCGAAGCGCACAACGGCGAACACAACAAGACGCCCATCGCAGGCGAATTCCACCATGCGCTGCGCTGCGGCGAAACCATCACGGGGCTCGTCTCGGCAGCAGCGCTCGTGCAGCCGGACAAGAAACTGGCGAGCGTGAAACCCAAATCGGTGCGCAAGAAATTCAAGGACAAGGCCTTCGCACGGCGTGTGAACCGCGATGTGATCCGCGAATGCGAGCAGATCGGCCTCGAATTGCCCGCCTTCATCGAGCTTTCCCTTCGAGCCATGCAGGACATCGCCGACCAAGTGGGCCTGTAGTTTTTTCGAAACAGCCCATCGCGAACCAGGTGGTTTTGTGACGATTCGGGGTCTTGCCCGGAATCGATGACTCACCCGGCACGGGTCCGATCAGGAATCGACTATTGATAAGGGACGAGCCGAATCGAAACCGTGGTTCCGTCCAGGGATTCGTGGAGTTCGTGCTGAGCGGAACCGCCCGCAATGGACCGGCTGTTCGCATCGAGCCCTTCGAGCATGACATCCACCACGCCAAGGGGAATCGCTTCGAGCCGCACGGACAAGGCAGGACAGTCAGACAGCCCGTCGGCGAGGACCTGCCCGTAGCGATCATCCGACACGGTGTAATGGACCAGGGCAACCCCCTCGGTCTGGCAATCCGACTGGGCCGTGGCATCGGCGGTCATCACGGTCCAGTTGAGCGTGAGGTCGGACTCGGCAGGCAGACAGCCCGCTTCATCGAAGCGACAATCAGCGCTACATCCGAGGTTCCCCGCCGCGTACCCCAAGTCGGGACAGCCGGTGCCGTTCAGATCGGCTCCATCGCAGTCTTCGTTCGGGTCGGCCACTCCATCGCCGCAACGAGAGGCCCGGCAATCGGTGCGGCAGGCGCCGGGGTTCTGATCCGAGTTATCCACCCCGTCGTCACATGCTTCGTCCTGCTCCACGCTGCCGTTTCCACACCAGGGAATGTTGATGTCATTCGCGTCCTTCGGACTCGGAGGATAGGGCCCCACCCAATCTCGGACCGAATCTCCGATGACCTGGACATCGGTCAGGGTGGCCACGAAAACAGGGTCCGATCCATGTCGCGCCAGGACCGTGACATCATAGATCCCTTCGTCGAGATAGAGTCTCGCCTGTCCGTCTGCACAGGAAAACCGATACGTGGGATAGGGGGAGGTCTGTCCCTTGCGCCCAATCTGGAGCAAGATGTCCTGCACCCCGGCGGTGGCACAAGGATGGGCATCCGTGGAGTCCAGCGTCTTGATGGACCATCGGACCACGAGCGTGCCTTGCTGCTCCCTCTGGCAACCGACCAGACCGGATAGGCCGGCCAGACTCGACAGGCCGACCAGAGCGGCCACCAGGGTCACGACCATCCCACCGAAACGGCGGTCCGGCCCACCCAGTCCAAACGAATGGTCCCGGCCGGACCACCCATATCGCGCCTTGCCCATCATCGTCACCTCTTCCAGACAAAAAAATTCGTCATTGCGGCACCCACGCGTTCCCGCGATCGGTGTTGGCCCCATCCGGCCACCCGATCACGACCCGCCGTTCCCTCATGCATTGCCCAGAGGGCCCGCCCGACGACTCCTGTCATGATATCGACAAACGCCCAGGTCTGGTAGGAGAAAAGCAACCGCCAGACCTTCCCCGAATATGCGGCGGCTATTCGATTTCCGGTTCGACTCCGAACAGACGCGCGAGCCCCGCGGACCAGCGGCGCAGCCGGACCTCGTCCGGAGTCCCGGGATAGGTTCGATACCAGGCAGCAATCGCAGCAGAACGCGCAAGGACATGGGCCAGACGGCGCGTGAGCCCAGGACGGGTCAAGGCGGCACCCACGTATGACGGCACGTCGGACAGGGCGGGAAGACCGAGCTTCTGCGCCAACGCAAGTGTCACGGATCGCTCGTTCATGAGCCCGGCCCGTACCAGGTCCTCCTGCTCGGCGCCCGACAGCTCCTGAACGAATCGGCGCACCACGTCGTGCGCCCCGAGCACCGGTCCCAAACTCGTCTGGAAGGCAGCCTGATACCGCCACAGGGCTCGCTGGCACCCTGGGTCCGAAGCTCCGGCAACGGCGTCGGCGAGCATCTTGGCCGCCAACAAGGACGTGCCCACGCCGCTTCCGTGGGTAGGAAACACCTGACATGCGGCATTTCCGACGAGGGCGATGCCCGGCCAGGCGAGCCGGTCGTAGGGACGTCGGATCGGAATGATCCCCCCACCGCCGAGAATGCGTCGACCGATCCAGGGATGCGCACGACGAAACAGCTTGAGCATCTGGCGGCCGGGGGCCGCACCGGAAACCACCGCCGATCCGGCCAGGAGCCACACGCGATCCAATGGCGCCGACGGCTTCCGCTGCCACTCGCCCTGCTGCCGCTCGTCCTGCTGCCGATCGTCCTGTCCAGCATGGAACGCGACACCAGAGGCTGCATCGTGATCAGCATCGGGCGCGGCATCAGACGCGGCCCGGCTCGACCCAATCCGAAGCGTCAGGGTGGAGTAGCCCCCTTCGATGCCCGTGCGACTCAAATGCTCGTCGGGAAAGGCGCCCTGAGCTTCGAGGAACATGGCCGCGCCATCGGGATCCGCCACCTCCCGCGTGTCCTCGAACGCACTGCAAAGGTCTGTGGTCTGCACCGGCCGGCAGGACCGAGCCAGGGCCGGAACACGACGCCGCAGGACCGCCGACATGCCCGATGCATCCACGAAAAGCGATGCCGACAGGGCCAGATGGTCGGCCGGTCCCCGGTCCAACCTGTGTACGTGGAGGGTCGTCGGCCGATCGCCATCGAACTCGAACCCGTCCACTTGAATCCGATCGAGCATGGTCACGCCTGCGGTGCGAGCCGCCTCGTGCAGCTCCCGAACAAGACGCGGCAGGGAGACCTCACAGACCGGATTCTCACAGAGGGCCAGACGAAGGCTGGCCGAAACGCCCTGCACCACGAACCGGCCCACGGGACGGGCGGCCCTCGTGTACGGAAGGTCCAGACCACAATCCGCAAGCATCCATCCAGGTACGCCCACCGACCAAACCGGACCTGCCTCGTCCAGAAAGGCTCTGTCTGCGAGCGCCACCGAAAGGCCACGACGGGCCAACTGCACAGCCGTGGCCGCACCAGCGGGACCAGCCCCGATCACGACGGCGTCGAATCGGGCGCCAGGGTCCGCCCCTACGTCCAGTTGGTATCGATGTGTCATGGCGCCAGGATAGGCCGAGCCGGAATTCCGCGCAAGCGACTGTCCCGCCCTGGAAATATCCTTCGAATGTGCCTCACGCAGGATTCATCAGCAATGGGGGGAAACAGGGGGTCGTTTGGAAGAAAGGGGGGATGCGCGGTGTTGGAGAGGGGATATCAACAAGCCGGAGATAGAGGCCCCCACCCCGGCATGCAGGCCGGATAGCGGCAGGTAGGGTTGTCGGGTCGACGCCACAGTCAGTCCGATGGCGGGCAAGTCAGACTGCGTCGAAGGCCTCGGTGTCGAGCCGCAGGACTCCCAGTTGTGTCTGGATGAAGGTCATGACTATGTTCCAACTGGGCCTGGTTGCTGAATAGTCGATGCGGCTCAGTGCTCGCATGACAGCCAGAATCGAAG
>JAGGXR010000164.1 GCA_021162935.1 Deltaproteobacteria bacterium | reverse complement strand
TTCTTGTTCTCGTCCGACCGCGGCTGAGCGCGCCCGCCCGCGTCGTGGTTCAAGGTGGCCAGGTTCTTGCCGTCCACTGTGGCCACGCCGCAAGGCAAGCCCACCGGCGAGAGCATCTTGCTGCGGTGCATGTCCCGCACCTGTGCGACCAACTTGTCGTGCAGGTAGGGCTCGTCGAGCCGTCGAGCTTCTGTATCCAGCGTGGTGTCCGAAATGGGCTTTGGCACCAGCCTTTTGGCCCAAAGTCCGAGATCACCGATCTGCTCCTCCACGTCTCGAAGCGTCGCGGCCCCTTTTTCTTTGCCCTGCGACAACACGACTGAGAATCGTGTCCACCCAAGCCCGCACCGCCACAATGGCTTCGGATTCCCGGCGCGGCACCAGGCTCAAGGCCATGAACAACCCCAGCGCTGCGACGACCTAGCCGCACTCACCTCCGGCTTGAACTAGCGTTGGCGTTTCTGGCCTGCACTGTAGCAGTTGGCCCCCTCGCCGATGAGCAGCACCGTGGCGCCCGCCTCCCCGACTGCCCGATTGCCGACTCCGGAGCACGAGCCCGAGGCCCGACTCAGGGTCATCTAGCGATGCTGAGTGCGACTTTTGCAAGGTCGTTTCTCAGACAGAACCCGAGGCGTTCCCGCCTGGTGCGCCTTTGGCGCTCTCAGGCGGGAACGCTGAGCAGGCCTGTGGGCGGGCAGGCGAGGCTTGCATGTAATTATTGAAGCATTATCATCAATGACAGGCCTGCACATCGTTTTCTTGGGGCGGAGCGATGTGCTCGTCGAGTTGCTGTTGGAGTTTGAAATGCGTTTCATTGTCTTGAAATCATCAGAATATAGAATGTTTTTCGTGTCCTTGTCGGTCTTGGTCGCGTTGGCCATGGGAGGGTGCCTATTCAATCCTGTAGCGCAGGTCTCCGGCGATCAGGATGGCGCTTTGCCCGACGTGTCCACTGTCCGGGATGCAGCCGTCACCCAGGACAGCTACGTCCTTCCGGATGGGAATCAACTCCAGGATGCCCAAACGGATGCCGAAGTGGATGGGGCCGTGGACGCGCAGGTGGATGGTTCCGTGGCGCAGGACGCGGCGACCAGTCCCCATTGCGGGGGCACCTGCCAGGGCTGCGTCGGGATGGACGAGTCGACCTGCGGTTCGGCGGGAGGCTGCTGGTGGGATTCCCAAGGCTGCAGCGGAACCTGTCAGACTTGTTCGAGTTTTGTGAATTCGGGAAACTGCAATGCACAGGATGGCTGTGGATGGAACACCGTCTTTCATTGTTCGGGGACCTGTCAAATCTGTTCGACCCTGAACGAACCCCAGTGCGACGGGCAGGTCGGCTGCAACTGGACTTCGGGCGGTTCCTGCAGCGGGACGCCGACATCTTGTACCACCTGGGTTGCGCAAGATTGTCTCAACCACGATGGATGTCGGCTGCGCACGGGGAAATGCACCGGATTTGCGGGCTGCAGCAAATACGTCATGCGTACGGCCTGCACGACAGCCGGCTGCACCTGGTCTCCAGGCGGCTGCAGCGGCACGCCTCCTGCCTGCAGTGGCCGCGATCAGGATTCCTGCATCGATGGCTGCATATGGGCGGTCCTATCCCAGTGCCAGGGGACCTGCCAGGGCTGCACCTCCTTCAGCGTTCAGAGTGCCTGCAACGCCCAGCTTGGCTGTGACTGGACCCAGGCTTCGGCAGACTGTGTCGGTACCTGTCACGGGTGCACCTATGGCGATCAGACCTCCTGCGCCGCCCAGATGGGCTGCAGTTGGCTTGGTTCGGGCACCTGTCTGGGCTCATGTACGGCCTGCGACACGTACGGTGAGCAGTCCTCCTGTCAGAGCCAACCAGGCTGCCAGTGGTTCTCGAATTGAGGCGCCGTCAGGCGCCGATGCATGATTCTTCGATGCTTTGAGTGGGTGGGCGTAACCGGACCGTTCGCGGTCAGGGTCGCGACGTGGTTGGTCTACAAGATGTTGGCGGTCAGGGTCGCGACGAGGTTGGTCTACAAGATGTTGGCGGTCAGGGTCAGGACGAGGTTGTTGAGCACCTGCCATTGACGCACGAGCAGGGGGATCCGCTTGGCGGAAAAGACGTAGTCCACCGACGCCCAACTCGCCACCTTGACGCCCACTTTGAACGAGATGTTCGCATTGAGCAGGTCGAAGCCCGATAGGTCCGTGTCGATACTGGTGTAGAAGGGGAACATGAACTCGGCGGCAAAGGCGTAGTTGAGACGTTTTTTGAACGTGCCTTTGATCTCGGCGTTGAGTTGGACGCCGGCCTGCTGGTAGTTCTCCAACTGGGTCAGGTCCAGTTCCGGGGTGTCTTTGTCGTCATTGATGGTGTAGCCGGACGCCCAGACTTCCTGGGTGACCAGGCTCAACTTGACGTTCATCATGGCGAAGGGGTCGCTCGTCGGCTTGATCCCGGTGCCCACGAGTTGCTTGAAGGTCAGCGGCGAGAAGGCGGGCGTGAGTCGGTACCGCATGTCGTGACGCGCCGAGTCTGTCCGGTCGTTCCCATCCGTGTCGTGGAGCAGGAGCGCCTGGTCGTCTTTTGGGACCAGGTCTCCTGGTGCCACCGGAGTGACGAGTTCGAGCATGGCGAATACGTTGAGGCTCTTGAGACGCTTGAATTCGTATCGATAGGCGGTTGATAGATCCAGTTCATCGGCGGTCTTGAGGATCGGATCCACGTTTGGGGTCTTGCTCAGTCCCTCGACGAGCGTGAGGTTCGTGATCCATCCGTGGCCGCCGTGGATGTATTTCAGGTTGCCTCCCACGAGCAGGCCCATGGTGAAGGTCAGCCCATCGTCGATGCCGGGCACGTTCTTATTGTGCACGAGCGACATGTTCAGTCCGACTTTGAGCCTTGGAAACCAGCCCTGGGTGCGTTTCTTGGGCTTCGGCTTGACCGCCTTCTTGACGGTCGCCGAGGCGCCGCCTTTTTGCGCCGACTTGCCTTTGGTTGTCGCGGCCGCTGCGCCTGGCTTGGTCGAGGCAGCGGGTCGAGCCGTGCCGGCGGGTCGACTGTCGGCCTCGGGTCGCGCCGTCTTGCCCGACGAGGCCGCTGCGTTCTGGCCGGAGGTCGTCTGCCCACTGGTCGTCTGCCTACCAGTGGTTGAACCAGAGCCGGGCTCAGGTCGCGCCGGTTGGGCCGTGTTTGAACTGGGCGTTGCGTCCGAGGCGGGCCGCGCCGGGGCCAGCGTCGTGCCACCGGATCCTGTCGAACCGGACGGCCCGGATCCTGCGGCTGGTTGGGTCGATTCGTTTCCTGTTGGCTGTCCTTCCGCTGGTTGCGCCCACGCGTTCACAGCGAGCAGCGAGGACAGAATGGCGCCAAGGAGCACCGTCTTTTTTGCGGTCGTATTCCTGGTCATGGCGTACCTCCGTTCCTACTCGCCCACAGCGGCGGTGATGCTCAGCATCAAGTTATTCGTCACCTGCCATTTTTCCACGATCAACGGGTATCGCATGACCGACAGGGAGTAGTTGAGGGCCGCCCACTTTGCCAGGTTGATGCCCAGGTTGAAGGTGAATTCCACGTTCGTCAACTGGCCTCCTTTGAGATCCGTGTCTGCGTTCGTGGCATACGGGATCATGACGTTCGCCTTGAATCCGTAGCTCAGGAGCTTATCTGCCAGGTTTCCATTCCCAGCGAGCTGGAACTCCACGCCTCCTTCCACGTAATCGAACAGGCGCTTGAGTTCCAGCAGGTCCTTGGTGTCGGTGTTGTCGTCCACCACGAAGCCGTTTCTCGTCCAGACTTCGATGGCCCCGGTACCCACTTTGAACGCCAGGTTCATCCATTTCTTGCGCAGCGGGTTCATGGTCATGCCCGCGAACTGTTTGAACATGAACGGGGAGACGGCCTTGGTGAGCCGATAGGGCTTTTGTCCCATGGCCGTCGCGTCCGCCGTGCCGTCGCCGTTCAGGTCAAGGGCCGTGTCTTTGTCCTTGATCAACTTGCTCGAAAACAGCGGCGTGGTCAGGCTGAGGCCCCCGTAGAACCCGAGCCACTTCACTTTGGTGAGGCTGTAGATGTAGTTCGACTCGAAGTCCAGCTTGTCCGCCGACTTGATGAAGGGGTCGATTCCGGGCACCTTGGTCTGGGTCTCGATGATTGCGAGCTGGCTCTTCCACTCGTGATTCGCATGGCGGAAGATGAGGCCGCTGTTGAGTTGAAGGCCCAGCGCCACCGTGGTCCCATCGGGTACGCCGATGACGCCCTGGCTCTGCGCCATGGCAAAGTTGAACGCGACCTTGACCGAAGGAATCCAGCCCTGCTTGGGCGGCTTTTTCTTTTTTTTCTTGTCGGTTTTCTTCGTTTTGTCCGTTTGTTTGGTTGTCTTGGGAATGAACGTCTCCGCCTTCGCTTGTCCTGCGAACCAGAACAGCGCTACGAGCAGGTACGGGACCATCACTTTCCATGTTCGGCGCATGAGCGACATCCTCCTTGTTCCATTGGGTGCTCGATACGTTCACATTGGCTGTAATGAGTAAATCGGCATTTGGATACTTCAAAAAAACCTTGACGTCCAGAAAAAACAATGGAAAAAAGAATTGATAGCAACAGGAGCCAGATAGGAACGACCCATTTTGACAGGGCACGATTTCCAAGGACCTGACTCCTAAGAGATTTCCAAGGACCTGACTCCCCTGACTCCTCAGAAAAGAAGGGATCAAATCCATGCAGAGCCTTTTTCCAGACGTGATGCAGCCGTACGTTCCACTCATCAAGAGCGTGGCCATGGCCATCCTGATTTTTATCGTGGGCTGGATCGCCGCCAAGATCACCCGGCGCCTGTTGGTTCGCGTGCTCGGTCACCGGAAGGTAGACGAGGCGGTGCGTCGGTTCATCGGGGCCATTGGTTTCTATTCGGTCCTTGCCGCCACGGTCATCGCCGCGCTCGGTGCCGTCGGCATCCAGACCACGAGCTTGGTGGCCATCTTCGCTTCCGCCGGCCTGGCCATTGGTTTGGCCCTGCAGGGCAGTCTGGCCAACTTCGCCTCGGGGGTCCTCATTTTGGTCATGCGACCGATCCGGATCGACGACGTGGTGTCCGTGGGGGGGCACGACGGTCGCGTGGACGACGTCGGTCTGTTCGCCACGACCCTGGTGACCCTGGACAACGAGAAGATCATCGTGCCGAATTCCAAGGTCACGGGCGACTCCATCATCAACTACACGACCCTGGGTCAGCGCCGGGGCGGGGTGGACGTGGGCGTGGCCTATGGCAGCGACGTGGTCAAGGTGATGGAGGTCCTGCTCAAGGCCGCAGGCGGCGTGGCGCAGACCCTCGACGACCCGGCGCCTGCGGTAGCATTTACAGGCCTTGGCGCCAGCAGCTTGGACTTCCGGGTCTTTGCCTGGTCGACACCCGCTGACTTTCTGCCCATGTTGAGCGGCCTGCGCACCGCCATCTATGACGCCCTCAACGAAGCCGGCATCGAGATTCCCTTCAACCAAATCGTGGTGCACAACGAATCCTAGAATGCCCTTCGACCAAATCGTGGTGCACAACGAATGAGTCTCCAGTACGGACTCCTAGCTTTCTTTACTGATCGGTAAAGTCATCAGGGGGTCTGAGTCGAAAATCCTCTGAAATGAGCCAAAATGGCGTAAAAATCCCCCCGGTGCACGTCGATTTCTCCATTTCTTTTACTGATCGGTAAAGAGAGCCAGTCGTACAGGAAGGCCAAATGGACGAATGGACAGGGCTGTTGACAGGTGGGACCCCTGCGGGCAAAGATGCCGAGGTGATGCAAAATACGGCACGAGCACCGAGCGACCAACGACATTTCGCACTCTTTCGGAACAACTTTCTGCCTGTTTCCGAAACGTTCATTCATGACGAATTGAGGCATCACCGGCGCTACCGGGCCACGGTGTTCGCCCGCAGACTCATGAACGCGGATCGGTTTCCTGGCCACGACGTGGTCAGCCTGGACCAAGGACCCTTCGGTGCCCGCAGCCCCCTGTCGCTCGGGTACCTGGCCACGGCCCTTCACCCACGATTCTTTTCTGCTCTGCACGATCAGGATTTTCAGCTCATCCACACCCATTTTGGGCACAACACGCCGTACAGCTTTCCATACGTCAAGGCGTCGAAATTACCCTGGATTGTCAGCCTCCACGGGGCAGATGTCACCATGCTTTTGGGAACGGAGCGATTCAACCCGCGCTGGTGGTACTACACGCTCATTGCCAGGCGGCTGTTCCAGCACGTGGACCGGTTTTTGGCCGCTTCGACCGAGCTTGCCGAACTCGCGATCCAGGCAGGTTGTCGCCGCGATCGGATCGTGGTCCATCGGCTGGGCATCGACCTGACCAGGTTTCGTCCCAGGCAGGAGCGCCTTGCCTTCGACGGCAAGGCGCCGCTGGTCCTCATGGTGGGTCGATTCGTGGAAAAGAAAGGTTTTGATTTCGGGATCCGCGCCTTTGCCAAGGTGGCTCGCGGCAGCGCCGTCCGCATGGTGCTCGTGGGCACCGGCCCGCTCGCCAGTCGCTACCGAGACCTGGTTTCCTCGCTGGGCCTTACTGATCGGGTCCAGTTCACCGGCGCCCTGCCGCCCGAGGGCGTGGCCCGGCTCATGTCCCAGGCCCAGGTGGTCATGACCCCGTCGGTCGTCGCCTCGAACTTCGATCGCGAATCGGGCATCATCGTGGCCAAGGAGGCCTGTGCCAGCGGCGTTCCCGTGGTGGGAACCTGGCATGGCGGCCTGCCCGAAATCGTCGAGTCGGGCCGGACCGGATACCTGGTTCCCGAGCGCAACGTGGACGGCCTGTCCCAGGCCCTGTCGGATCTGCTCGCGCACCCGGATCGGGCGTTCGAAATGGGGCGTGCCGCCAGGGCCAAGATGGAGCGCGAGTACGATATCCGGGAGCGAAACGAGGTCCTCGAACGGATCTACGACGACGTGATCGTCGGTCACTGAGCGTTGGGCACGGCTGGTTTCGACCGTTTCTTCAACTTGTTGCGCAGGGCGGCGAGGCCTTCGCGGTCCTCGGGATCCATACCGAGTAACCAAACGAGGGCGTAGAAGATGGCGATGCTGGCAAGGCCCGCCAGGATATGGAAGGGGAGGGCGAGGCCGGCGATGAGCCATTCGGTGCCGGCCAAGGCGCCTAGGGTGACGATGGCGGCGACGGCCGGCTTGACGAAGGTTCCAAGTGGAGGTCGGACGCCCAGGAGCCGGCGTACCTCGATGAGCTGGGCCGCTGTGACCACGAGGGCGGCGGTCATGGTGGCCAGGGCGGCGCCCACGAGGCCCATTCTGGGAATGAGCAGGGCGTTCAGGGTGCCGTTGATGGCAAAGGCGATGAGCGCGTTGGTCAGGGTGACCCAGGAGTAACCGGCCATGAGGATCATGTTACCGCTCAGGCCGTAGGCGCAGCTCAGCAGCGGACCCACGAGCAAAAGCACGAAGAAGGTGGTGGGGTAAGGTGTGGATCCGACGAAGAGCCGGAACAGGCCGTTGCGGTACATGACGGCGATGACGAACAGGGGCAGGACGGCCAGGAGGATCCAGCGGGCGATCATCCAGTAGGTGCGTTCCAGTTCATGGACTTTGCCCGCGGCATGGTACCGAGCGACCAGGGGCGAATAGATGCCGCTGAACGAGAGTTTGACCTGCCGCAGGTTGGCGGCGATGCGGTTGCCCACGCCGTAGAACCCGACGGCCGAGGAGCTGACGAAGGAGCCGAGCATGATGATGTCGAGTTGGCCGTTGAGCAGGCCGAGCATGGTGTTCATGTTCTGGGCGACGACAAACTTGAGATAGGCGCGATCGAGGCGGATCCGCAGGGCGGCGACCAGGGTGGCCTTCAGGTCGAAGTGCTTGGCGTAGGCCCAGATGCCGGCGACGCCGGCGAGGCTGTACGAGGCGAGGTAGGCGATGGCCAGTCCGCGGCCGTCGTGGAGCAGCGGTTCGAGGGCGACCGTGGCGGCGAGCAGGACCGAAGGCCGCAGGAAGCTGTTGATGGTGACCTCGTGGCGCATGATCATCAGGCCCTTGGTGGCGCCCACGCCCAGGGCGCTCAGTGCGGCGCCTGGCAGGGCCAGGACCATGATGCGGAGCATGGTGGCGAGCTGTGGCTTGTGCCACAGCGAGACCGAGGCCCAGCCGGAGGCCACGACGACGATGCCCATGACCAAAGCCACGAAGAACATGGTGCTCCACAGGGCGCCAGAGACCATCTCGGCAACCGGGGCCATCCGTCGGGGCTGGTCCTGGTTTGCCTGGCGACGCGCCACGAACATCTGGACCGCGTCGGCTGTGCCGCCCAGGGCGAGCCGCAGGGCGGCCTCGACCACGGCCATGGCCAGGATATAGTCGCCGAAGGCCCCGGACCCATAGAGGCGGACCGCGGCGAACAGAAAGATCGGGTAGATCGCTTTGCCCGCGATGCCGATGAAGTTGGCTCCGGCGCCCTTGAGCAGGACCTTGCGTTCCGATTTCTTGTCGGCCAGGGGGTCTGGATGGTTCCTGTCGTGCGGTTCACTCATGGTGTTCGCTCATGATGCCCAAACATGGTGTCTGCTCATGGTTCCGCAAAGGCCTTGCTGGCCACCTCGTCGCTGTGCCGGTCCCACAAGGCGAAGACGAGCAGGAGCCAGAGACGGTGGCGATGATCGAACCGGCCCGACTGGTGCTGCCAGAAGAGGTCCAGAACGTAGTCCCCTTGGAACCGGCCGGATTTTTGATAGAGGTCGCAATGGAGGGCGTCTGCGAGCATGTCCTTGAGTTCCGTTCGGAACCAGCGCGCCAGGGGGACGGAGAAGCCCTGCTTGCGATGGGAGAGCACCTCGGCGGGCATGTGAGGTTCGATGAGGTCGCGAAGGATGCGCTTCGTCTTGTTGCCCTTGAGCTTCCATTCGGTGGGCAGGCTCCATGCGAATTCGACGACCTTGTGATCGAGCAGGGGCACGCGGGCTTCGAGGCTGTGAGCCATGGACATGCGGTCCACTTTGGTCAAGATGTCGCCGGGCAGGTAGCGCATGAAGTCGGCCGCAGCGGCCGATGCCACGGGATCCAGGGATCGACCTGCACCTCGGGCCTGGGCAAAGGCTTCCAGGGCGTCTGGCCGGATGGTCGGTCCGCCGCCGGCCGATCCGTTGCCGCCTGGTCTGCTGCCGCCGATCGGGTCGGGACCGGCGAACAGGCGCCTGCGCATCTCCACGGTGAAGTTCGAAGTCAGGTAGGCATATTGGCCCTCGATGTCCTCATCGAGGCGACGTAGGAAGTTGTGCATGGGGCCGTCTGGGTGGAACAGGCCTCTGGTGCGCGCGAGGGCGTGGCGTGCGGCCGCGGGCAGATGCCCGTACCGTCGTT
Source organism: Deltaproteobacteria bacterium (assembly GCA_021162935.1). Classification (GTDB taxonomy): domain Bacteria; phylum Myxococcota_A; class Polyangia; order HGW-17; family SLPX01; genus JAGGXR01. Next base: position 14,476 of record JAGGXR010000164.1, on the reverse strand, counting down.
GGTCCTGACGAAATTTGAGGTACCGGTTGTATCCGAACAGCAGCTCGTCGCCGCCGTCTCCGCTTAGGCACACGGTCACGTGCTTGCGGGCCATCTGGGCCACGTAGTACGTGGGGATGGAAGACGAGTCGCCAAAGGGCTCGCCGTGCCGCGCCACGATGGTGGGCAGCACCTCCACGGCGCTCGGAGTGACCATCATTTCATGGTGGTTCGTTTCGAACCGCTCGGCCACGGCCCGGGCATAGGCGAGTTCGTTGTAGTCCTCGTCGTCGAACCCGATGGAGAAGGTGGAGACAGGCCCTGAGGCGGCTCGGACCATCTGCCAGACCACGGTGCTCGAATCCAGACCGCCGCTGAGCAGGGCGCCCAACGGGACCTCGCTCATGAGACGGACGCGGACCGCATCTTGGAGGAGCGCGTCGAATTCTTCTTTTGCCTCTTCGTAGTTACCCAGTCGCTTGGCCTCGAAGGGAGGCTGCCAGTAGCGATTCGTTTCGATGCGGCCCGAGTCGGGCTCGTAGACGAGCACGTGGGCGGGAGGCAGGTGGTGGATCGACTCGAAGATCGTTCTGGGCGCGAGGATGTAGCCCAACGAGAAGTACTCGTCGATGGCCTCCTGGTTCCAGGTTCGATCGATGAGCCCCGATTGGACCAGGCTGTCCAGCTCGGATCCGAACACGAAACTCTTCTGCGTCTCGGCATAGTAGAGCGGCTTGATGCCCACCCGGTCACGCGCCAGCACGAGCCGACGTTTGCGTCGGTCCCAGATGGCAAAGGCAAACATGCCCCGGAGCTTGCGGACCAGGTCGGGTCCGAAGTCTTCGTAGAGGTGTACGAGCACCTCGGTATCGCCGGCGGTGCGCAGCCGATGACCCCGGGTCACGAGTTCCCGCCGCAGTTCCTGGTAGTTGTAGATTTCGCCGTTGTACGTGACCACCACCGAACCGTCTTCGTTCGTGAGTGGCTGCTCGCTGCCCACGATGTCGATGATGGACAGGCGCCGGTGTCCCAGGCCCACCGGTCCGTCGATGTGTACGCCCGTGCCGTCCGGTCCCCGATGGACGAGCGCATCGAGGCCGGCTTCGACACGGCGTCGCTCAGCCGGTCGATGCGGGTCGTGGTGGACGAAGCCGAAAATGCCGCACATGGGTGGTCTGCACCTCGATCCCTGGTTGTCTATCGCCTCGTCGTGCCTCGATCGTCGTCCTGGGATCTGCTCGAACGTTCGTTGGTCTTCTTTGGGCGTCGACCGGCCGGCTTGCCGCTGTTCGGTCTGTTGCTTCGTTCGTAGCCCCCACGTCGGTCTTCTGTCAACATTCGGTCTGTCGTCAAGGGATCGCTCACGTCGCAGAAGCAGGAGGCTCGCCTGCCACGAGTGCTTCGAGCGCCGCCTCGATACGGGCGCAGGTCGTTTTGTCCATGCCCTCCACGTAGCGGTCGATCCAGGAGCGGGATGTCTGCTGGCAGCAGTCCGGTTCGGCCAGGGCCCGGTCCAGGGCGGCCATGAGTTCGGGTTCGTCGTGCACCACCAGGCCGCCGGTGTCCTCGGGCGGGATCATCCAGAATGGATCGTTGTGGGACACGTTCCAGGGGCGAACCTTTCCTCGTCGGTATTGGTGCATCTGGTACCCGTCTTCCGTCTCGATGACCGGGAAGATGTGGATCGATGGCCGCTCCGTCGGGTAGAAGAAGTTGATGAAGGACGAGTAGTTGCTGATCATCACGTCGGCCACGATCAGGTCGGCCAGGTTGTCGGGGTGCTCGTCTTTGTGCTTGATTTGGACGTGTTCGTGTCGGGCGGCCACTGCGTGGAGGGCGACGAGGTATTTCTTGTCGTAGCGGAATCGGTCATGGAGGCAGAAGAGCACGTTGCCGCCCCTGGCTTCGACGGATGAAAAGAGCCGGTCGATCGTTTCGATATCGTTTCCGAATCGCTGGAGGGTTCGTCCGAACGCCCAGGTCAGAGACAGCAGGACCGTGGGTCGGTTCAGGATGTCGATGCTGTAGAAGGGCGCCAGGTTTTCTTTCGAATAGGGCGGGTTCAGAATGAGATCCGAGTAGGCCATGCCCAGGATGCGGCAGTTTTGGGGAGCGATGCCCCAGTCTTCGATACGGCTCTTGTGGTCGGCAGGTCCGTAGCACTGCGCCATGAAGTTCGGGTTCGGCTCCCGTACGTCTCCCACCAGGATGCTGGCCTTCTTGTGGAACTGGGCCAGTCCATCCGGGCCGCGAACCCGCCAGCCCAGGCCGTGCCAGAAGTAGGCGAGCCGCTCGCTCAAACCACGGGGTGGCAGGTGGTTGTCGGCAACGATCACGTCGGGGCGAAAGCGTCGGACGCGGGCGTTCGTGCCAAAGGCCTTGCGCCGCAGCACGGGAGCGTGCAGGGGCATGGCCTGGGCCAGGGGCTCGGAGAAGAACGGATCCGGGTCGGGGGTCACGATGATGGATTCATGCCTGCCGCTCTGTTCGATCTGATAGGCGAGGGACAGGATGTCCGCCTGGAGGGTCGTGGTCCAAAAACAAACCTTCATGGCATTTCCTGGAGTCTCCAATGGGTGCCGATGGACAAAATGAGGTCTCGTACAGGTCAGGCCTCTTACAATGGAAGTCGTTATAAACCCCGTTGACATGGAAGTCCAGACCTGGCGCGTGGGCAGGCATCGATCTCGTGCGGCATGTCGGAGCAGGCATCGATCTCGTGCGGCGGCCGGGGCAGACATCGATTTCGTGCGAGACGTCGCGCATCCGGTCTGGCCGAGGGCGGAGCCTGAGTCAGCCGCGCTGTCGCGGTTGACATGCCGATCACCGGCCCCTATGGTCGTGTGGACGAACAAGCGTAGGGATAGCGTAGGGATCGGGGCAGACGGACGGCGGGGATGGGGCATAGACCAAAAGCAGGAGTGCACGAAATGTCCCGACACCGAAACGTTCTGATCATCGGGGGCGGCCCGGCGGGCCTGGCCGCAGGCATCTACGCTCGCCGGCAGGGCCTTGCTCCGCTCGTTTTGGAGCAGTACGTCCAGCCGGGCGGCCTATGCACCGCCTGGGACCGTAAGGGGTACCGCATCGACGGGTGTCTGCACCTACTCATGGGCTCAGGCCGCGGGTCCGCGTTTCACGACCTGTTCGAAGAGGTGGGGCTGTTCGAAGAGGTGGATCCGGAACAGGATTTCGTCTACCAGAAGAACCTGTTTACCTATCGGTTCGCAAACGGACGGGAACTGGCCCTATCGAGCGACCTCGACGAGATGGAGCACGAATGGATGGCCTTTTCCCCGGTGGATGCCGGGCGGATCCTGGATTTTTCGCATGCCGTGCAATCCCTCGAAGGCTTTGCTCCGCCCCTCGACGTTCCCAGCGGCGTCAGAAACCTGGCTCGGGGAATCAGGGCTGCTGCACCCTACGTCCTGCCGCTGCTGCGTTGGAAACACACCTCCATCGAGTCGTTTGCGTCCCGATTTCGGTCCCGGGAGCTTCGTGAGGCCTTCGTTCGGCTCTGGTACCCCGACTACAATTTGCTTTATGTGCTCATGTTGATGGATGGTTTGCGCCGCAGGTATGCCGGCTATCCGCGCTTCAACTCTTTGGGACTCAGCCGGATTCTGGAATCGAAGTTGCTTGCCGCGGGCGGCGACATCCGGTACGGGGCGCGGGTCTCGCGCATTCGGGTACGGGGAGGTCGGGCCGTCGGGGTGACCCTCGAATCGGGCGAGCGTTTGGATGCCGATTACGTGGTCGCCGCCGCCGCCTCGGACTGGACCCTTCGAGAACTCCTGCCGGATCAGAATCTCCCTGTGCGGAATCATCCGGTCACGCCGCCGCTCGTGCACGTGGCTTTTGGGAGCAGCTACGATTTCACTGGTGTGGACACGGGCGCCTGCGGCATGCAGCTCGAACTGTCTCCTCCCATCGTGATGTCGGACGAAGCGCGTCCATTCCTGCTCGCGCACGTCTACAACTTTACCGACCAACTCGCTCCAGCGGGACGGACCCTGGTCAAGCTCATGTATCCATCGTCTTTCGCCCAGTGGAAGGCCTGGAAGGATGCAGGCGCCAAGACGTACCGGGCCAAGAAGAAAGATGCGGCTGCCGGGGTGCTCGCGGCCATGGACCGCTACTTTCCTGGATTTTCCGACACGGTGGACATGACCGACGTGGCCACGCCCCTGACGTTTCATCACTACACTTTGAACCAGGAAGGGTCGCTCATCGCGTGGGGCGCCGTGCCCAGGACACCCATGATGCTGCCAAAAATCCTGCCTGGTCTCGATCGGCTCCTGCTTGCCGGCCATTGGGTTATGCCGGGCGGTGGCGTGCCCCAGGCCGTGTTGAGCGGCCGGCACGCGGTCCAGCTCATCTGCCGCAAGGAGCACATTTCCTGGTAGCCTGCCCGGGACGTCCTCGATTCCTGCCGACTCCTCATCTGGAGGGGATTTGAAAAGCTTGGTGTGGGGGAAAGGGGCGTCCGGCTCGGTCCGCCACTGCGCCTCCGGCCATTGGTGCTTCTGACATCTTGCTTGCGGTGGCGAATCATGTCAGGGTTTGTTCGTCTCAATAGGATGGAGGTTGCACCATGAAAACGACGAGCCTGATTCGATGGGCGTCCGTGACAGGGCTGTTCTGGGGCCTGGCCTTGACCGCGAGCCCCGCCCGGGCCCAACTGTACCAAGGGGCCAGGAGTTGGGGTTTCACGTCCATTCGGCCCACCACAGGAGGCTGGGGAACCGTGGTGACGCTTGGTGGGTACGGATTCAGCCGGGATGTCAAGGTGCTCTACGCCGGAAAACCGATCACTGCGGTGAGCAAAGGGAGGCGATCCATCAGGGTCAAGGTGCCGAATGGAGCCAGGAGCGGTTGGTTCGAGGTGGCCCAAAATGGTCGTTCCCTGCGCGCTCCGGCCAGGTTCGTGGTGGTGAACGCGCCCAAGGTGGAGGCGCTCGTGCCGTCGGCCGGCCCGAGCAACGAGTGGATCCTCCTCAGGGGCCGTTTCTTGCAACGAGGGATGAAATTTTGGCTGGGGCGCTCCCCTTTGACTCGTCGGTTCGTCGATGGCCGGACGATCAAGCTTTTCGTGTACCGAGGCATCAAGGGGGGGATGCTGTCCTATTCCTGGAAAGGGCGCCGGTATCGGACCAGGCTGCGCTTCAGAGTGCGCCCCCTTCCAGTGGTGACCGGTTTTTCACCGTCCAAGGGTTGGCAGGGAACCAGGGTGACCCTGTTCGGACGAAATTTCTGTCCGTCTCCCAAGATCACGTTGCAGGGACAGGCGCTCCGGTTGGTTCGCGTGACGCGCCGGGGCCTGGAGGTGGAGATTCCGGTGGGGGCGGTGAGCGGGGCGTTTTCGCTGTCCTGCTTCGGCCGGACGACGGCGGTGCCCGGACGGTTCGATGTCTCCATTCCCTATGCCGCGGTGAACGGCATGGACCCCAGGCAGGGACCGGTCGGAACCTGGGTTTTGGTGACGGGGCTGGGGTTCACCCGGCAGGACCGATTTTGGATCGGCTCGGTGCCTGTGACCAAGAAGCGTTTCGTGGACTCGACTCGATACCGGCTGTTCATTCCCGGTCGGGCACGGTCCGCGGCCCTCGAGTTCCAGTCTCATGGAAAGCGATTCGTGTCGGGCCTGCGGTTCACCGTGTTGCGCAGACCCACGATCACGTCCGTGCGGCCGCTTTCCGGTTGGTACGGGAGCGAGGTGACACTCGTGGGGCGGGATTTCTGTCCAGACATGCAGGTCACCATCGGAGGTCGTCCCGCCAAGGTGATCCACCGGACGGGGGACCGCCATGTCTTGGTCGCCGTGGGGACGGGCGCCAGGTCGGGCAACGTGATCGTGCAATGTCTCAATTGGAAGGTGCGATTCGGCAGGGCTTTTAGCTTGAAGCCTCCCAGGGCGCAGGTCCTTTCCGTCACGCCTCTGACCGGGCCGCCCGGCACCAGGGTGCTGGTTCGAGGCAGTAAGCTGACGGCCGGGAATCGCTTCTTCCTTGGCAGGGTGCCGGTGCCGTCGACGTTCGTGGGGCCGGGCAAGGTGATTCTCGTCATTCCTCGCGGGGCTCGCTCCGGGCCCATCGGATACGAGAGCTACGGTCGGCGTCTTCGCACCAGATTTGTGTTCCACATTGGGTGGCCCAGGCCCATCGTGGCCTCGTTCCATCCGGCGGCAGCCTGGTTTGGGGACAAGGTGACCCTGACGGGCCGGCGGATCTGCGCCAGGCCCAAGGTCACCCTGGCAGGAACGATCGTGCCCGTCCTGACCGCCACGGATTCGACGGTTCGCGTCCAACTCCCCAAGGGCGTCAAAACGGGAAACCTCGTTCTATCCTGTCCCGGCCACAAGGTGCTCATTCGTCCGGCCCTCAAGGTGCGGCCTCCCTTTGCCAGGGTGTTTTCCCTCCATCCTGCCGCTGGTCCCTGGGGAACCTGGGTGACCCTCAATGGTGAGAACTTCCACCGAGGCGATCGGTTCTTCTTCGGCGGCAGGCGCATGAAGCGACGCTTCATTGCCTCGTACCAGGTCCAGGTGCAGATTCCCGAACGCGTCCAGACCGGGCCCATCGTCGTGGCGACCAAAGGGCGGCGCGTGGTCACGAAGGTTCGGTTCAGGATTTCCCTGTCCGTTCCCATGGTCTCTGGTTTTCGGCCCAGCACCGGTTGGTACGATCAGAGCGTGGTGATTTCTGGGGCGAACTTTTGTCTCAAGCCACAGGTGTTCTTCCAGCCCAAGGTGCCGGCTGCCAGCGTGGTGCGGCTGAGCCATACTCGGCTTCGGGTTCGGGTCCCTCGCGGGGCCAGGACCGGGGTCGTGAAGGTGCGTTGCTTCGGCCGCACCGGGCAATCGGCCCGCTACTTCGTGCTTTCGCCGCCTTTGGCCCACGTGACCTCGGTGGATCCGGATCGAGGGGGCTGGAATCGGTGGATCACGGTCACGGGGCGTCATTTCACAAGGAAAACAAAGTTTTTCTTGGGGCGAATCCGACTCAAGGCGGACGTGCGGTTCGTCGGCAAGGGCAAGATTCGTCTGTTCATCCCAGTCGGTGCCAGGACCGGACTCATTTACGTGGAGAGCTTTGGCAGGAGGAAGGACACCTCGTTCAGTTACGTGGTCCGTCGCCGTAAGCCACGCCGCCCCCGGCGGTGAAAGGCGACCCATCGTCGCCGTAAGCCACGCCCGTCCCCGACGGTGAAAGGCGGCACACCGTCGCCGTAAGCCATGCCGTCCCCCGGCGGTGAAAGGCGGCACACCGTCGCCGTAAGCCACGCCGTCCCCCGGCGGTGAAAGGCCGTGGTCTCGCCGCGTTTCGGCTCGCTCACGGGCCGGTGGCCCGGTGATGCGATCTTCGGGGCCGAGATCCTTTGCCCATGGAGATCACCGATCAGACCTGCTGTTGACAAGGGACTCCATGTCCGCAAAACCGCGCAAAGGTCTCCCGGACGAAAATGGGAACATCACGGTGGACATCAAACAAAGCCTGCTCCAGAGGGATCAACGTCACAAGGTGCAGATGGAAACCAAAGCCCGGCAGTAAGGAAAACGAAACGAGCAGTAGAGCGGCACCCTGAATTCAATGCCGGGGGTTGTAGCGAAACCAGATGTCGTAGTGACCTGTCTTGCGGTTGTACCGCAGACGCAGCGTCATTTTTGCGGCCGACCGGACCCAATGATACTCCTCGAACTTCTCTCTCCGGGTGATAGACTTGCGTTGTGTGGCCGTGCGTCCGTAGTGGGCCATGGCGGCCCGCACCAGGGCGTCGGCCTGGACAGAGGTCCACTGGCCCGATGTCCCCATCAAAATACCTGACAACCCCAAGGGAGCAGCCGACCGGAAATAGAGGGTCACCTTCCACAATGCTGCGGGTACGGCTCGAATGCGCGATGCCAGGCGACGGCGGAGCTTGAGATAGGGCGTGCCCGTCTTTGCGAAGCAATGGATATGCACTGGCCACCCAGCCTTGACCAGGGCTCCGCGCACCTTGGACACCCGCATACCCCATCTCAGCATGGGCCATTCAGGAATGGGCAGGCTGCGCAGTTCGGCAACTCTCGGCGGCAGAGTGCGGCCCCGCAACCGCCCGCAAAACCGTTTGGCATGTACAACGCGCATCTTTGGCTGCGAACGGATCCAACCAACGGCCGGGCCGAACATGGGGCGAACCGGAGGACGAACGGCAGGACGAACGGCAGGACGGAGAAAATGACGGGGCGGACGACGCCCTGCCGAAACTCCAGCCGGCCAAGCCATGACCAGCGCCGCAACGAGGGAAATTGAGATTGGGTTCATCGGGTCCTCTCTTTTCTTGAACAGAAGTATCACACGACAACCAGTCAGAATACGACAAAAAAGTATTCATACATGGCCTGACGAGCCGTGCATAACCTGCACGAGAGACGGAGGAAGGCCCTCCGGAGTCGGCTTCCTGGAGCAGGCTTCAAACCACTCGAAGCTGCTGCGGTCAAGAGCCGTCGGTGGTGAGCGGTTGAGCAAACACGTTGGGGCAATATGCCGATCAGGTAGGGTGCAAGGAGACGAGCGTGAGCGAACTCCTGCTACGGTCTTGTGCGCGCTGACGGTATCAGAGCCCGTCGAGCGGGTTGTCCGACGTCCTCACATGCATGGAACCGGTACGCGAGGCGGGGCGAGACCCCCGGGATCCGGAGCGACGGCGGCCGCGATGGCGGCGACGCTTGTTGATGGACGCCTGCAGTGCCTGGCCTCGTTCTCGGATTCTCTTCAGTTTTGCCTCGATGGCGGCTCGGTCCTGGGCGGAAGCGGTCTGCAGCTTTTTGATCAGGTCGTCTTTTTCCTGGTTGATCCGACGAAGTTCATTCTGGTCCTTTTTGAGTTTGGCGAGTTCCTTCTTCCATTCTTTTTCACGTTTTGCCTGAGCAGCCTGCTGCGCCTTACTCTTCTCGTTCATGCGATACAGATAATACCCAAGGCCGCCCACGGCGCCAAGAAGGACCACGAGGCCTCCGACGATGAGGGGAATGGGCAGCTTTTTGTGGGTTGCATTGATCTCCATTTCGGCGCGGATCCGTTCGGATTCCACCTTGGCCTGCTGTTCGGCCCTGGCACGGAGCTCCGCCTCGCGTAGTCGAATCTGCGCCTCTTTTTCGAGACGTTCCCGTTCCAGTTGGGCGTGACGGACCCGTTCTTCTTCTTCGATGCGCTTGCGTTCTTCTTCGTCACGACGCAGGCGCTCTTCTTCTTCCTGGCGTCGACGCTCCTCCTCTGCCCTTTGCTGTTCCTCTTCTTCCTCCTTGGTGAGCCGATCCTTTTCGATTCGGCGCAGTTCCTTCAAAGAAAAGAGGACCGAGTTTTCTTGTCTTTCAGCCATGGCTCTTTTTTTCTCCGTGCGACCTGTCGATCACCAATTCATGTGCGATATGATAGCTTGTTTTAGCGCAAAGTGCAATGACGTCAAGGTTGCCAGCGCTCGGGGTCTTGCCCAAAAGCTGTCCAGCAGGAGGCCTTGTACCATAATTCGAAACGTATTTCGACTGTTGTTTGGACCCGACGTTTGGGTCAATCGTTGGGCATGTTTATCGAAAGAGTCCGATCAGGTTGCCCTTGTCTTGGGCAAGGCCCGCCCCATGTGCGTTCCAAGGTCAATAGGCATGCGTGACACTCTTTGGCGTTTTTCGCTGAGCCGCGCTATCATGCCGAGTCATGGGAGAGACGACCTGCAAGGAATCGAGTCTTTTTTTCGATCGCTGGGAGGATCTGTTTTCGCGTCCATTCAGGACGTATGGCCACGTCGGCATCGCGCTGCTTGCTGTGGCCGGTCTGTTGCTGCAAGGTGGCTGCCGGGGTTGTGGGCACCCGGCCCACAGGAACCGGCTCACCCTGGTGGTCCACATGGGAGCCGAGCCCCCGCACCTCAATCCACTCATCCAGGAAGACATGTGGCTCAAACGCATCGTGACGAACAACGTGTTCGAGACCCTCATTCGTCGCGATCCAAAGACCTACCGACTCAAACCAAATTTGGCCAGGAAATGGACCCTGTCCGTCGATGGACGCACTTTGGATCTCTGGCTCCGATCGGGGGTCCATTGGCACGACGGTCAGGCGTTCGGGCCAAAGGACGTTCTGTTTACTTTCGATCGGCTCATGGATCCCACGGTGACGGCCGGATCTGCCCGTGCTGCATTCGTTGGGCTGCAATCCTGGAAACAGGTCGGCCCAAATCAGGTGCGCCTTCGGTTTTCGAAGTCCACCACTCGGGTGCTCGAGGCGTTGGCGTATCTCGATATTTTGCCTCGACACATCTATGGGAGGGGTGATCTCAATCATCTTGCAGCCAATGATCGGCCGGTGGGCACGGGGCCGTTTCGGTTCGATAGGTGGAAACGGGGCGAATTCATCCGTCTGCGACGCAATGAATCGTATTGGGGGAGAAAACCGGCCATCACGACGGTCCTATATCGAGTGATCCGGTCGCGGCAGAAAGCGTTCGAGTTGGCCCGAGCAGGAAAAATCGATCTTCTGCCCAGGATCCTGCCTCGGCAGGCCTGTGGGGTGGATGCTCCGGCCCGGCAGCCGGTCATTGCCAAGCAGTATCGCCTCGTCGTATTTTACCCCGTTCAGTATCATTCGATCATCATCAACTTCAAGAATCCGATTTTTTCGGACCGTCGTGTGCGTCAGGCTCTGGCCATGCTTCTGAACCGGAAACTCATTGCGGACAAAATCTACTGTGGATTCGCCAAAGTGATTTCTGGGCCCTACTGGATCGGCGGTGCCAGTTACGATCATCACATCGCGCCATGGCCCTACGATCCCCAGCGGGCGGCGGCCCTGCTCGCTCAGGCTGGGTGGCGCGACACGGACGGCGACGGCATCCTGGACCGTCAGGGCAAGCCCTTTCGGTTCGTGTACCTGCGCATCGCCGAGTCCGCCATGCAGGCAAAACTGATTCCGTTGTTCCGCGAGGCATTCCGCAAGGCGGGGCTCGACATGCAGGTGCATGTCGCAAGCTGGCCCGACGTGTTGGCCAAGCTGCGTCACCACCAGTTCGACATGGTGGACTTGAACTGGGTGTCCGACTACGGACAGGATCTGTTTCAGTTGTACCATAGCAGTCAGTGCAACGGTGGCTCCAACTACGGCTGTTACCGTAACGCCGAGGTGGATCGTCTTTTGGAGCAGGCTCGTCAGACCCGAAGTCCCAAAGAGCGGCATGCTATTGAACGGAAGATCCACGGTCTCCTCCATCAGGACCTGCCGGGCATTTTTTTGTTCAACGGTGCGAGCATCAGTCTGGTCAGCCGTCGTTTTGCCGGTCTGGAACCTTCGGCCGAATGGTTTTCCGTCCGAGACGCAAGACCGGTTCAGGGGGCGAAATGAGCCGGCGGGATCGGACGGACGATCGGGGCGAAATGAGCCGGCGGGATCGGACGGACGATCGGGGCGAAATGAGCCGGCGGGATCGGACGGACGATCGGTCCAACAAACGTCGATGGCCCGAGATTTGGATGGTGGTCCGTGGCCTGATTCGGCGTTTGGGCATGGGGGCTGCGGCCCTGTTCGGCATTTCCTTGGTAACTTTTTTTCTGGTGAATCTGGCTGCCAGGCAACCGGAGGTCGGTGCTGCGGGTACGCTACGGCCTGGAGGCATGTCGGCTGAGGAACGGGAGAACCTGCGGCGCACCTTTGGCCTGGATCTCCCCGTTTTCATCAATCTGCACGTCATGGATCGTGGTCGTCGTGTCCGGAAACTCCTCGTGGATCTGGCCGATTCGAAGCATCCGGCCAAGGTCCATCGGGCCGAGGCAGCTCTCGTTCGATTTGGGACCCTGGCGTTTCCGGAGCTGGCCAAGCATCTGAAGAAGGCCCAGTCCGGGTCTGTGCGTGTCCGGTTGGAGCGGGTGGCCCGGTCGATTCTGACGCACGCTGGGTGGGTGGCTCCCGTCGGGGGGTGGCGTGGCGATGCCGTGGTGGCCTGGTGGCAGGACAAAGAGCCACGGTTCCACCAAGGGGCCATTGAACGCGTGGTCGCAGACGTTGGAGCGGGAAGACCGGGACCGGGAGAGTATGGTCTCATGCGCCTGGGGCGACGCGCCGTGCCGGCTTTGATCGGAGCCCTGCTGGCGCGAGGCGCATCAGCCGTTGCTCGGCAGCGGTATTCCCTCGCACTCGGCAGGATCACGGGCCATCGAATCTTGTGCGAACCGGGAGCACCGAAACCCGAGCTTCGTGCCTGCCTGGGAAGTTGGAAGGACTATTGGCGTTCACAGGAGACTCGGTATCGCGACCTGTCTTCGTGGGAACGCTTTGCGGGTGTGGTGACCAGGACGCGGTACTTTCGATGGCTTGCCCGCATGGTTACCGGAGACTTCGGCGCCTCTTCGTACTATCGGCGGCGCGTGTGGGACGTGATCATGGATCGTCTCCCCGTGACGGTGGCGTTGAGCCTTGCGGCCTTGATCCTCGCCTATCTGATCGCCGTTCCCGTGGGCGTTTGGTCGGCGAGTCGGCGGGGCGGCTGGCCGGACCGTGTCCTGGGGTCCAGCCTGCTCGTATTGTATGCGATGCCGTCCTATGTCGTGGCCCTGGCGCTCATCCTGTTTCTGGGCGGCATTCGCGGCCCTGCCCTGTTTCCCACCAGCGGTCTTCATTCCCTGTCTGCTGGCGATTACCCCTGGGGCAGTGGTGTCCTGGATCTGATCTGGCATGCGGCACTTCCCGTCCTGTGCCTCTGCTACGGCACGTTGGCAGTGATCGCTCGCTACCAGCGGGCTTCCATGGCGAATGTTCTCGGCCAGGAATTCATACTCGCTGCCCGCTCCCGCGGCATTCCGGCGCGGCGGGTGCTGTGGAGGCATGGTCTGAGAAATGGCATCATTCCAGTGGTGAATCTGCTCGGGTTGGAGTTGCCGCAACTCGTGAGCGGAGCGGTGATCGTGGAGACGATTTTCGACATTCCGGGCATGGGGAACCTGGCCATGATCGCGATTTGGCACAGGGATCTCAACGTGCTCATGGGGGTGATCACGGTGGCGGCGCTCTTCACCCTCGTTGGTCTGGCCCTTGGTGATCTGCTTACGTTATGGGCCGACCCGAGGATCCGGCGACCGGAGGCGCGGACATGACAGGGTTGTTCGAAGCCATACGGCGCCTGTGGGCCGGTCGGTTTCAGGCCGTTGCCCTCGTGTTTTTGGGCCTCGTGGCCACAACCGCGGTCCTGGCGGATTGCCTTGCCTCCGACCTGCCCATCGTGACGCGGTATCATGGGACGTTTTACGTTCTTCCCAACATGTTTCGTCCTGGTGCGCTGCGACGCCTGGACAACCAGACCATCGCCAGGACCATGGCCAAGTCGGACTGGGCCCTGTATCCGCTCATTCGGTACGGCCCGAACGAGACCATGCCTGGCGGTTCTCTGTCACCCTATGCCCACCCGGGACGGCCGCACCTGCTGGGCACCGATGATGTGGGTCGGGACGTGGCGGCTCAACTCATCCACGGGAGCAGGACGGCTCTGGTCGTGGGCGGCCTGTCCGTGCTCATCTACAGCCTCATTGCCTTGCTGCTTGGCGCTGCAGCCGGATACCTGGGAGGCGTGGTCGACCGGGCCGTTGCCTGGGCCGTCGCGGTGCTTCTGACTTTTCCGACCCTTCTGCTCATTCTAGCATTCCAGGCGGTGACTGGTTCTGGGTCCCTGTGGACCTTGGTGGCAATCATCGGGCTGAGCGGTTGGGCGGGTCCGGCAAGGCTCGTCCGGGCCGAGGTGATGGCCGTCAAGGCGCGGCCGCACGTGTTGGCCGCTCGCGCGGCAGGGGCGGGCCACCTTCGACTGCTTGCGGTGCACATCCTGCCCGAAGCCGTGACGCCCCTGCTTGTGTCGGCCACCTTCGGTGTGGCCTGGGCGATTCTTGCCGAGTCGGCCGTGTCCTTTTTGGGACTGGGCGGTGGCTATGCCAGTTGGGGCAGGCTACTGGCTGCAGGGAGGACGGATCTGTCCGCCTGGTGGCTCGTGAGTTTTGCCGGGATCGCTCTGGTCCTGACCGTGCTTTCCGTGGGGGCCCTGGCCGACGGCATCCAGGATTTGGCCGGCGCTGGCCGGTCGTCGTATAGGCGAGCACCGGATGCTGCGTTTCATCTGTAGGTGCGAGCCATCGCGGTGGGCCCCATCTGTGACCGGCTAAGACGGCTACTGTGTTGAATAAGTTGAGAAAAGGTGGGGGCTGTGATCTCCTAGCTGTTGAGAAAAGCAAACAAGGAGCACCCCCATGGCCAAGGTACCGTCTATCCCTGAAAAACTCAACTCTCTTTACCCAGCTCAATGGCTTCGACACGAGGCCAGAGTCAAGAGAGTAGGGCGCGCTCAAGCGCCAGGGCAAGAGAGACATCGTACGACAGAAGGGCTCCTTCATCAGCCGGATGAAGAGCAACGCCAATCCCGTGATCATCGCAGACCACCATCAGGGCCCGGGCCGGACGCGCGACCTGGTGGGACTCAGGCTGAAGAA
>JAGGXR010000133.1 GCA_021162935.1 Deltaproteobacteria bacterium | reverse complement strand
GTCTAGAAGTTGGATGTGTCGCTGGGTCTAGAAGTTGGATGTGTCGCTGGGTCTAGAAGTTGGATGTGTCGCTGGGTCTAGAAGTTGGATGTGTCGGCGGGTCTAGAAGTTGGATGTGTCGCTGGGGCTACAAGGTGGGTTTCCAGATGTGCAGGGAACCGACCGGCGTGCTCGTGCGGTCGTACACGTATTGGGCGCCCCACCAGATTCCATCGCTGTCCCGAGTCAGGTCCGTGAAAAATCCGAACCCGGGGTCGCCTTGTTGGACGGGCGGCAGGGTCCATTGGCCGTCTGTCTGCCTGGAGGCCTCGATGAGGTCGGCGGTGGTGCCGTCCTGGTAAAAGATATGGACCGCGCCCGAGTCGTCGAGCACGATTTTGGTATCCAGGCCCACGACGTGCTGGCCGTCTTCGCGGAGGCCGTCGTCGACCGTTTCTGCGGTGAGTTGGTTCAGACCAGGGTCGAGGACCTGGTACAGGAGCGAGTCGGCCACGGCGTCGTGATAGGCGAGGTGGATGTGGTCGTCGCTGCCGATGGCCATGGAGATGAAGAGCCCTCGGTCGGTGAAGGCGTCGCCGTCTACGACTTGGGTGGTCCAGGTGCCCGTGTCGTAGAGGGCCACGTTGGCGGTGCCCGCGGTCCGATCGTGGTAGGCGGCCACGAGTCGGCCGTCGCTCAGGCGACCGGTGGAGACATACAGGCCGATGCCTTCTGGATGGTCGAGCCATTCCTGGTCGGCCAAGACGTCGGTGCAGGTTCCTGCCACGCAGGCTTGGGTCGGTAGACAGGTGGCGTCACAGGTGTCGTCCGTGGCGACGCAGTGCCATTCAGTGGCGTCACAGACCCTGTCGGAGGCACACAGGTTCGTGCAGGGAATGGGAGTCTGATCGACCACCGTAATGGTCCAGTCGGTGGGCGACGAGGGGTGGGAAGAGGCGGCCTGGGCCATTTTGAGTTGCGAGATGAAGGCGTTTGGATCGGTTGGGTCCACGATGCCGTTTTCCATGAACAGGATGGCCGGGGTGTCGTCGTGATCGAGTGCGATGGTCGTGTACCAGATCCGTTCCTGGTCCGTGGCGGGCGTCACGACTTCGTGTGACGTCCAGGATCCTTTGTTGCCTTCGGCATACTTGAGGCCCCCGCTGTCCATGTCCACGTAACTGATGCGGGCCAGATGGTCGGAGCCGATGGCGATGTCGGTGAACTGGCCGACGTTGGGTCCTTTTTGCATGATGCCCTTTCGGAATCCCGCCTGGTCGTCCGCCGAGGGATCGTCCCACGGGACGCCGTCGACGGCCTCGGTGGTGCTTTGGCCCTGCTTGTCTACGGTCACCACGTTTAGGTCGCCCCATCGGTCGCTGTAGCAGGCCACCATGAGGGTGCCCTCTTGTGCTGCGGTGCTCAGGAAGCGGCCGTGGTCGCCCACCTGCACCGCACAATGACAGTCCACCGGGATGGGCTCGCAGGTCTTCGGATCCAGGCGCAACGGTTCGGAGGCGGCAGGTTCCATGCCCGGGCCGCATTGGGGCACTGGATCCTTACAGACGAGCGGGATGTCTGTGACGTTGCAGTTGTTGCCTCCGGACGAGTGGCCGCCGCAGCCCTGATTCGTTCCAGCCAGGGCGAGGCCGAGGAGCAGGACCGACAGGGCTCGGCCGGCAGGACCACCCGATGAAAAAGGGCGGCGTTTGTTCTTGGCACGGCGGCGGGCTGAGATCAGGGCGGCCAACAGGAGCAGCACGAGGGCCAGGGGGCCTGGGATTTGGCGATTGCCCGACAGGCTGTGGCAGCCGCAGGCACCCGTTCCCGAAGTTCTGGGCTGGACGCGACCGTACAGGCCTGCGATGGATGATTCGGTCACGTTTCCCGCCTCGTCCCGGACGCGGACCCGCCAGGGCTTGGTGCGATCGGTTTCGGGCAGGGTCGGGTCCTTGGTCCAGGCAGACCAGGTTCCGTCCGGAAGGATGTGGCTGTAGCGCAGGGTCTGCGGTGGGGATATGGCGTCTTCGCCCTGGAGGATCACGCGGTGGCCGTCCTGGTGCCAGCTCAAAGAAGGAGGCACCATATCCACGACCACGTCGGTCGTGGTTGGGCTGTCGTCGGTGGTCGCCGGACGGCCCTGCATCCTGGCACGGACCTGGATGCGGTGGTGGCCCTGGACCCACAGGGCAGGACGACGCACCACGAGGTGCGCAGAACGTTGGTAGGGCGACCAGGGCCCGTCGTCGAGTCGATAGGACCATTCCAGGCGAGCGTCCCCGCCCGAAGACGTGGGATCCAGGTCGATCCGGACCACCGGTCCGTTGGAGATCGCGTCTTGGAGACTGACCGGGCGCATCCTGTCCGGGAGCTCCAGTTTGGTGGTCAGGATGCGGGTCTGGGCCCGTTGTGGCGAAGGCGCGGTGCCCACGTACGCGAGGTTGGCGAAGATCGCCAGGAAGGTCTGTCCGTCCACCGAGGTGATGGATCCCTGGTCCAACAGGAGCTTGAATCCGAACATGTCGGGCAGGGCGATGGGCGCCAGGTTGCCCAGGAATCCACCTGCGCTGTCCACCAGGACCGGAAATACGGCCGCGATTTCATCGTGGCTCTCGGCAAGCAACTCGCTGTGCTCCACGCGGATGTTCTCGAACGCGTCCTTGAGGGAGCCGAGGACCATGATGAGACGATTTTGGTCGTCCACGTCGAGGTTGATGGGCAGCGCCATGTCCGTGAGCACCCGGAACAGTCGGACGAATCGGTAGTCCACGAATCCGTAGAAGTCGAAGGCAAAATCTTTGGCGTGGACCGTGATGAGGGGGTCGTCGATGTTGCCTTGACCGTCGCTGGTTCCGGCACCCAGTTCGAACGTGGGCGCATACTGCGGCCTGATGGCGAGTACGAGACCTGGGTCGCCGTCGTGGACGAGATCGTTGAGTGAGTCGATGAGCACCCCGATGGCGCCCATGGTCAAGAAGGTACTTTGTCGTGGGCCCATTTCCAGACAGAGCCCGCCCGAGTCGTAGAGGGCGTACCCGACGGCGTCCAGGAAGGATTGGTGGATGCCGACTCCGACCTGATATGGCTGGTTGTCCGTGGGGCGCAGGTTCGTGTCGAAGACTTGGGAGCGTGGCACCTGGGCATAGGGTGGTGGATCGCGGGGCGGCACGCAGCTCGCGTGTTCCGGGTAGGGCAGACCGCCGGCGAACAGGCCCTGGGACAGGCCTTCTGCGATGGCCTCGGTGTAGCCGCCCGCCCAGGCCTCGATGTCCAGATCCGCTTCGGAGGGCGGTGACAGGGACGACAGAAGGGATCCGACGTCCATGCGCCCTTCCATGCCGAGCCCCTGGACGCAGCCGTTTTCGCTTTTTTCCATGCACCAGTGGTATGGCGTGGCGTCCGGCGTGTCGTCCACGAAGACCTCTTTGCAGGACGACAGTTGGGGACATTGTGGGTCGGTGGCGTCGCAGGTGATGCAGGTGCTGTTGAGCATGGGAGCGATTTGGTCGGCGATTTTCTGGCGCACCTCGTCCACGATGAAGCTCTTGAAGAACAGCTCCACCGTGTCACAGGCCAGGCCGCCGCCAATCGAGACATCCTCGTCATCGAGTTCTCCGTCGGGAATGGTCACCGACGCGATGTCCATGTGGGTCCTGTTGGACTGGGAATCCTGGTTGAACGTCAACGTGGCCACGACCTGCAGGTCGGTGTGGCTTCCGTTCCTCGTGTCCAGGTCGATGGTGCAGTCGGGCGTGTACCAGTTATCCCCATGGAGCTGCATACTGCTCAAGGTCCAGATGTTGACCCTTGTGTCGATGTTCACTGACGCAGGGGCCGTGGGGACCAGGTGGAGTTCTTCGAGTTCCACGTGCGTCTTGCAGGGTGGGTCGTCTGCGGTGCAGTGGGTGGCATCTCCCTGGCCGCAGAGATCGAACGAGCCGAAGCCGGACACGTCCTGGTCACAGGTCGGCGTGATGTTGAATTCCAGCCCGTTGGGCATGAGTCCAGATAGGATGTCGTCGGCGTGCTGCTCCACGAACGCGACGCCGGTTTTCGTGACTCGGACCTGGATGCCATTTTCCATGCGTTTGCTCAGCGGGAAGCCTCCCGGAATCGGGTGCATCGATGAGCAACTCGAACAGCCTGAACCGCTGCAATTTGCCGCCAGCCACGTGAGCAGCGCGACGCTGGTCCAACGAGCCAAAGAAATGAGTCGGATCTTTTTGTATTCGGCCATAAAATACGCCCTTTTTCGTGTTGGGTCGTGGTCGACCCCCAGTCGACCAGGCAACCTGCGATGATGTCAGCACATGCATTGTAACAAAAGGTCGTCGATCGGGTCCAAACAAAAAAACAGTCTGGGACCATACAAGAACAAAAATTACTGTCGATTGGCGGTCACCGGCGATGATCAAGGGCCGGTCGTGGTTTCTGGGGCCCGCAGGGCCATTGGTGATACCCGATGATGTTTTTGCAGCCGCTCCGCATCCTGCAACTTTGTTTTTTGCTTGACGATTGAGCCAAAAGTGACCAACAATTCATTATTGTTGTTTGAGGTGTGCACAGACCTGCAGGGTGTGATTCGTTCTGTGGGGTTTTGCTGCCTGGATGTCCTGGTTGGATGGGGTCGATGGTTTGGTCAGCAGATGGCGGTACCCCGGCAAGGAGCATGGAAGAGATGAAGACGTTTTTGATGGAGACGGTTTCGCGCAGAAGGTGGCCCTGGATGGTCGCGGCGGTCGGAGGTGCGCTGCTGTTGGGCGCCTGCGGCTCCGATCAATCGTCGCTCCAGGATGACGATTATGGCATCGTCGAACCCCTCGAAGACACGGCGCCGCTGGGTAAGGCGGACAACGCGGGGGTTGGTGCCTTGCCCACGTCCGTGGACGACTCGGACACCCAGGTCTGGGAGGTCCGCAACCAGTGGGAGGACCGCAACAGCGCCGAGGCGAAGAAGGCTGGGATTGGTTGGCCAGCCAACAGTGGGTTGAACTGGGACGAGAAGTACGCGAAGTGGATCCAATCCATGGAGAAGATTGATTCGGTGGGCGGTTACTACACGTATGACACGTTCACCCTGACGACTCCCTGGGGTAAGACCCTGCCTGCGCCCAAGCTGGAATGTGCCGAGTTGGCCATGTTTCTGCGCGTGACCTTTGCCGCTTGGTACCATCTCCCGTTCTATCTCACCTCGGTCGATGGACACGGCACCCGGGTCTATTTCGGCCATTTTGGTGGTAGGACGCGCAATGGTCGGTACCAAGACATGCCCAAGTATAAGCTTTGGTACAAGGACTATTCATATATGACCGCCGCCGACATCCAGCGTGACGGTTGGCCCCAGGATGCGAGACTGCGGGAGCGCGGCCTATACGGGGGCGGTGACGATATGGACTTCATCTTCGAAGGGGCCAAGGCTGGAGCGTACTTCGACGAGATTTATCTGAACAAGCGGGTGGGCCATTTCGTGCGGCTCCTGCTTTCGTATTTCGGGTCCGTCAATCTCGTGAGTTCGCGCAACACGTACAATCTCAAGCCCGAAGCCATCCGTGCAGGCGATCTCCTTCTGGAGCGGTGGCAGAAGATCGGTATCGGTCACACCCTCGTGGTCAAGCAAGTGACGCCCCTTTCCGAGGGGCGACTCGAGGCCCAACTCGTGTCCGGGTCCATGCCCAGGCGGCAGCCAAAGTGGGAAGATGGCGCTTCTTCGAAGAGCTACTTCACCACTGAGGAAATGGGCGGCGAGGGCACCAATTATGATGGTGATGCCTACGTGCGTCTTGGTGGCGGTCTGAAGCGTTGGCGGGTGGCCAAAAAGATTGGGGGCAAGTGGACCAATACCTGGATGGCCGGCGACGAGGCTTCATGGATCTGCGATACGGACTACGAACGGCTCAAGACGCGGCCCACCGAATTTCGGACGCTTCTTGGCGAAGTGTCCCCAGAAGACCTGCGGGCCTCCTTGCTGCAGCGGATCGAAGACGCTCGGAACCATCTGCGCGAGTACCCGGCTTCCTGCGCCGCCAGAACGAGGAGGGAGAAAGCGTTTGCCGATCTGTACGACTTGGACGCGGACAAGTTCGGCATGTCGAAGGCGCAGACGGATCGGACCTATCGAATCCTGGACGACTACGTGTTCGCAGAGCTCCAGTACGAGACATCCAAGACCTGTTGTTGGGATTCGAGCACGTCCGCCATGTACCAGGTCATCATGGACTACAACCGTCAGCAGGCAGAGGATCAGTGCGTCGAGGCCACGGTGTTCAAGGCGGTGGGTGGTGGCTACGACCTGTTCAAGCAATTCGCCGAGCAGACGGGTCGGGGGCATTTGTGGAAGGATTGGTCCGAGGACGAGCCCTGCCAGGCGAGGGACGTGTCCGACGACTCCGAAGTCGAGCACGAATGGATTCCCTGGTGCGAGGCGAGTCAGGGCGGCGGTCATGGCGACACCTGCACCGACGACGGCTATGAAAGCAACGACAACCCCAACCAGGCCACGGCGCTTTCCGAAGGCACCTATCCAGACCTGCAGATCTGCAAGGACAACGACGATTACTATCAGGTCCAGTTGGCCACGGGCCAGAGCATGACGGTCACCATCACGTTCGATCACAGCGTGGGAGACCTAGATATGGCTCTGTTCCGCGGCGGCGATCAGGTGGATATCAGCCAGGGCACGAACGACGTGGAAACAGTCCACGCAGACGAAGAGGGAACCTACACCCTGCGTATCTACGGATACAGCGGAGCCACGGGGACCTACAGTCTGGCCATCACCATCGATTAGTCGCGGCTGGTCGGTCGAACGATTCGGGACGAAGAGGCGGACGCCTATCGAGACAGGACGGGAGGTGGGGTGTTTGTGCCGGGCTGGGCCGAGGATTGACCTTCGAGTTGTCTGACGCGTTTACGGAGTCTGGCGACCTCCTTGCGCAGTTCCATGACCTGACGAGCCAGCTCGGCGATGACACGTTGGAGCGCGCCGATACGGTCTGTGGCGTACGCGGGCGCCTGGCGGGCCGGCGGCGCCGCGATCCTTCCTGCAAAGGCGACCGTGATGGAGTGGTACTTGCCCATGCGGAAGAGGTCGACCAACATGCGGTCCCCTGGCCGATGGCCCTGCACGATCCGGATGACGTCGGCCGGCTTGTAGACGTACATGCGGTCCAGTCGGAGCAGGACATCGCCAGGTTTGATTCCGGCGCGAGCCGCGGCGCCCCTTGGGGACACGGACCAGACGAGGACCCCTCCGTATCGATAGGGCATGCGATACTGGGCGCGTCGTGCGTTCGTCAGGTAAGACAGGCTTACGCCGAAGCGCACGCCTCCTGCCAAGGCCTGGCCGCCCCATACCAAGCCGGCCGCCACCATCAGTCCAACAAATCCATTATGGAGTTTCATGGTCTTCATTTCTCCGTTCACGTGTTTCGTTTTATCGGCAGTTCGATGGTGCAGACGGCTCCCTGGCCGGGACTCCCCTCCAGACGAACGGTACCGCCGACTCGCTCCAAGGCGACCTGAGCCTGGTGGAGACCCAGGCCGGCCCCCACCGTGTCTTTGGTGCTGAAAAAGGGCAAGAAGGCTTTTTGGGCGGTTTCTTCGTCCAGGCCATGTCCTGTGTCCGTGACCGTGATCACGACTGTTTCGCCGGTTGGGCCCGTTTCGTCGTGAGCTGCCTCGACGGTGATGCGTCCCTTGGTTTCCACGGCTTCGACCGCGTTGACCAGGATGGCTGTCAGGGTGGGTCCAAGGGGGCTGGGTACGTTGGTCCGGTCCTCTTCGTCGAAGCGCTGTTCGATCCGCACGTCGGGCTTCAAGGTGAGTTCGATGTCGTTGCAGACCGCGGCCATCAGAGACCCCAGGGTTGCATCGGGTCGCATGGTCCGTTCCATGTTTCCTGTGAGGGCTTGGGCGACGCGTTTGAGTCGTTCCACGATCTGGAGCATGTCATCGATGGCTTCGCGATGCTTCGCTTCGGAGATTTCGTTTCTGAGCCAGCTCAGATTTCCAACCAAAGGGGCGAGGAGGTTGTTCAAGTTGTGGGCCAGGCCTTCGGCCAGGACCGTGCGCTGGATTCGTGACTGGGTCTGGGTCATGAGTTCGGCCTGTTCGATGCGCTCCCGCGTCAGCACGGCCAGGTCGAGATGGGCCTGGACGCGTGCCAGGAATTCCTCGTTGTGGAATGGTTTGGCCACGTAGTCGGCCCCGCCGGCCTGAAAACCTTTCAATACGTCGTCCGGCTTGTCCAAGGAGGTGATGAAGATGACGGGAATCTCGGAGAACTTCGGGTTCGACTTGATGATTCGGCAGAGTCGGAATCCGTCCACGTCGGGCAGCATCACGTCCTCGAGGATCAGGTCCGGACGGAACGATGCGACTTTGGCCAGACATTGGCTGCCCGTTTCAGCCTCTTCGACTTCATAGCCGTTTCGTTCGAGGAGTTCGGTTTCCACCGCTCGCTGGGACTTGGAATCATCGACCACCAGGATCCGGCCCTGTTGGTGCCTCCGAGGGGAAGGTGTGGATGGGGTTGTCATGGTCGTTCTCCTGGGCCCGAGCCATGCATCGCCTGGATGCATCGTGGCCATGGCGGAAAGTATACGAATTGATTGTTCGCCTGACAAGCTCCAGGATTCTTGTTGTGTCCACTTTTGAATCCATGTCGAGGGGCGATTCGGCTGTATCGACATTTCGATCCGATGGATCGGTTCGGCCCGAAGGGTTCATTCATGTGGTCGGCCCGTCTCGTCATTGCGTTTCGTCGTTGCGCCAGGTCGGCGATCGGTGCATCGTATGGAAAGCAGTGGTTGTGGTGACTCGGTGTTCGGCCCTGAGATCGAACCGCGCACCTATGGATTGGCATGCAGAACGTGATTGATACGAATCCTGGACAGAAGGCTCTGCGGCAAACGCCTCTGCGGCGTGGGCTTTCGAAGGCTGTGCTGCGACGACGTTGCGATGCGCTGTGGGCCATGATGAGCCCCTGTCGCCTCTGTCCTCATGATTGTGCCGTGGACAGGATGGATGGGCAGCGCGGTATCTGCGGCCTCGACGATCGTTGTGCGGTCGCCTGGATCGGGCCGCATTTCGGCGAGGAACCTCCCATCACCGGTCGTCGGGGCGCTGGTACCGTGTTCTTTGCCGGCTGCAACCTGCGTTGTCCCTTTTGCCAGAACATCCAGATCAGTCGTCCGGCGCGGATCCGTCCACAGTGGTACCGATCCGTCGAGGAGCTGGCCAGCGAGTATCTGCGTCTTCAGGAAATGGGCTGCCACAACATCGAGTGGGTCACCCCGACCCACGTGCTGCCCGCAGCGGTCGAGGCGCTCATTTTGGCCGACGAGCAGGGGTTGGTCCTCCCCGTGGTCTACAACAGCGGTGGGTACGATTCCGTGGAGGCGCTCGAACAACTCGATGGCATCGTGGATCTGTACCTGCCCGACTTCAAGTACGGCCCGGCGGCCCAGGTGCAGCGTCTCCGGGCTCCTGCCGACTACTGGGAACGGGCCAGCGCTGCTCTTGCTGAGATGGCGCGTCAGGTGGGGCCACTGCAGATGGACGCAGACGGGGTCGCGGTGACGGGGGTGCTCGTTCGGCACCTCGTCCTGCCCGGGGATTTGGCAGACACGCCAGGGGTGCTCAGGTCCGTCCGGGCAGCGATGGGCGAAGACCTTTCTTTGAGTTTGATGGCCCAGTACCGTCCGCCGCGTCCTGGCCTGTCTGCGCCCATGGATCGGGTTCTGGATTCCGCCGAGTATCGTGAGGCGCTGTGGCAGGCCCAGGCGATCCCCTTGCGACAGGGCTATTTTCAATCGCTGGATTCCAGGGACGAGTTGGTGCCTGACTTCGATCGATCGGTTCCTTTTGGTGACCAGGCGTTGGGTGAGACGGCGGGGCCGCAGGCAGCGGCGGAATCGGAGTAGTTCGTGGGACGTCACCAGCACAATGACCGGGAACGGTTGGTGGGGGCCGCCCGTGGCGACGAACGGGATTTGGATTGTTTCCTCGCCGAGCATCTCGATGGCCTGTACGTCTGGGCGTTGTATCGGGTCAGCGGGGACAGGAGCCTGGCCGAGGACGTAGTCCAGCAGACGTTGCTCCAGGCGCTTGAGCAGGCGGAACGGTACGATCCCAATCGAGGGCCCATTCGATCCTGGCTGCGGGGGTTGGCTCGGAATGTGATCCGGGGGGTGCTGCGTCAGCGTGGTCGCATCAGGCCTTGGGCCGAGGCCTCGAACGAGATGCTGGCCCAGGTGGCCGGAGCCCTGGACAGAGAGCGATTGCCCGATGACGTTGTCCTGGCGGCCGAGTTGCGTCGGTTCGTCGGGGTGGTGATGGCGAACCTTCCCGACCGATATCAGCATGTGCTGTGGGGCAAGTACGCCGAAGGCCGGAGCATCGAAGAGCTGGCAGCGGGCCTCGGATTGTCGACGGAGGCGGCCAAGTCCTTGCTGGCCCGGGCCAGACGTGCCTTCCGTACGGAGTTTGCGGATATGGCACAAAAGGAGCAAGAACCATGACATCGAACGGGAACGATGACCGGGAGCGTCCTGTTGGGGCAGACGACTCGGCGGGGGCGGACAGGGGGCAAGGTCCGGCGGACCACGTGCTGGAACACAACGTGGGCCTCTTGCTTGCGCAGGCCGAACGCATGTCTGCTGTCGACGAGGCGACCAGGACGCGCCTCAGGGCCGGGCTCATGGAGGCCCGGCAGTTTGTCGACGGCAGGGTCCGTGCTGTCGCAGAACCGGTCCGCGACGATGGGGCACGTGCTGTCGCACAACCCGCAGCGGGCGCTGGGATGGCACGATGGTGGCTCCTTGGCTTGGCCGCTTCCCTCCTGCTGGTGATGGGGGGTGGTTTGCTGTGGATGAGGAGCCGTCGGTCCGTGTCTGCTCCCACCAACGGGGCGCGGGGTCGGACGCCCGTCGCGTCATTGGACGGGCCAGTTGGTCGCAAGACGGCGGCCAGACGGTCCCAGGCCATGCTGGCGCCAACCGATGGAACGGGCCCAGGCGGGGTTGCGCCGGTCGTTTCCTGGATTGGTATGTGGACGAGAGGCGTTATGCGGGGTTTGGTGGAACGGGCGGAACGGGCCATGCGGCTGTTCATCGCGGTTCTGTCCAAGGTGGATCGTGTCCGTGAGTCGGTGGCCAAACGCCGGATGAGGGGCCATGGTCAGATTCCTCGCAAGACGACCCCACCAGAAAACGCGGCGGTCAACGCGCTCGACGGTTTGTAGGCTGCTTCGTTCTCGGACGAATAGGTTTGCTCGAATATCTGCCGAATTTCGGTGACATGCCACAGAAGGGGACGCGTGCTGGTCGCGACACCTTTTCTCGTTTCAGAGACACCTTGGAGTGAAGGTGGTCGTTTTCAGTGGGAGCCTGTCCCACTGGAGGCATGGTGGATCCGGGAGGTGGATGATGTCTGGGACAGGGTTCGGAAAAAGCCGGAATCGAATTGGGAAGTGGCTCCTGGCGGCAGTGGCCGTGGTGGTGGTCGCGCTCGTGGCGCTGTTGGGACTGGTGGTTCAGGCCCAAGGCCGAGCCGACGCGCAGCGGCGGCGGGCTGATGAGCAGGCCGCCAGAGTGCGTCGGCAGGAACTCGAACTGGTTCGCGGAGGGTTCAACCGATTGCGGAGCGAGACGCGCCGACGGGATAGGCAGATCGTCCAGCTCATGCAAAGGCCAGTCACCAAGAGAGTCGAGCAACCCACCCAGGACGTGACAGCGCAACGACCTTCCGGCCACAGGAACCATGGGCGCTCTGCGTCTCGTGTCAGGCACCACTCCAAGTCGCCGAAACGGCCGCAGGTGGTCTGTGACATCAACGATCCCCTCTGCGGCATCGAAGAAGACAAGTAGCCGGCCGGCCATCCATGGCCCACCGGGCCAGATCCATTCATCTGTGTTCGTCTCAGGGGAGCTTGGGTGCGTTCGCTTCTACGAACGGAGATCCATGCAGCCTCTTGGTTTTTTATGGGTATCTTTTTCGGGCCGTTTTCGATGAGACTAAAAGTCCTTTTCACAGCTCCCGAAATTCGGTAGGTTCCAGGATAATTCGTAGATCCATTTTCGACCGCGCAGCGCGCAGCCAGAAGGTGGTCAAATTCGATACAGGAGGAGTTTATGAGACAGTCGCTTGCATTGCTCGTGTTGGTCTGGCCTGCCATCGTCCTGGCACAGAGTCCTGGGTCCAATAGTACGACCGGCGCGCCTCTGTCCGGTGCTGCGGGCCAACAGACTCAGCCGACCCAGCCCGGAGCCTCTCCGGTGACCAAGCCTGCGGCTCGCAAAGCCGGCAAGCAAGCCAACGACAAGACGAAGGCGGGGACCACTGGGTCGACTCAAGGGACGACCGGAGCCGGTCAGACCGGCGGAACCACTCAGGGAGCCGCTGCAGCAGGCACGAGCGGGGCGTCAGCTCCTGCGTTGAGCGCGGCCTCCCATCCGACCAGTCGGGCCCATGTTCCTGTGAGGCAGCCGCGGGAGGTGCGCGAGCCGCAGGAGCAGCGTCATCCCCCCGTGCTGCGGATGCCGCGGCATCCGAGGCGTCTGTTGCGGAGGCGGCGTTTTCGGTCACCGTTTACCTTGCGGCGGGGGCCCTATAGTTTGACGTTTCGGGGCCAGCTCCAGGTTCAGGGTGTGCTGTACGTGGGCAAGGACGCCCTGTATGAAAACGGTGATCCCGCCAGCAACGAGGGCGTCCTCATTCGGCGGGCTCGGATTGGCGTCGAGGGGCGTTTGCCCTATGATTTTCGATACGACCTGACTATCGAGGCGGATAGCGATCTGCAGCGAGGCAGCGATGGACAGGGCCTGGCGGGTCAGTTTTTGGGCGCGGAACTCCTCGATGCTTATTTGATGTGGGCGAGGTGGCGCATGCTGCGGATCGGGGCGGGTGCTACCAAGGTTCCAGGTCCCAAGGGACGGATGGTCACGGCTCGTAATCTGCAGCTCATGGAGCGTCCTCTTTCGGTGGAACAGATGATCGTGGACCGTCGTCCTGGTTTGTGGATCGAAGGTGATCTGCGCTGGTTCTCGTACCTGCTCGGGTTTTACAACGCGGACAAGGGGTTGAACTTTGGCAACGAAGGAGGCGGCTACATGTCGGCCGTGCGTCTGGAGATGACACCGCTTGGGCCTATGGGGAACGCCAATCCCGACGACCTGAGGGCCTATCGGCATCTCTATCGGAAGGTGCGCATCGGCGTGGGCACCAGCTTTCAGTATGCCCACGGCCCGACCACGGACCGCATGACGGTTTCAGGAGATGTGGGTCTCAAGTGGCACGGCCTGTCGGTCATGGGGGAGGTGATCTACAACTGGGAGCGGCCGCGCGAACAGCCCACGACGCCGTCGCCCCTGCCCGAGACGACCAAGGGCCTGGGGGTCTATGGACAGGCTGGGTATTTCATTCTGCCCGGCCGTCTGGAGGCTGCAGTGCGATTCGAGTACATGGACCCGGACCTGCAGATTGACAGCGCGTGGGATGTCTGGGCGTTGACTGGCGCCATCAATTTCCATTGGACGCGGCACATTTTGGCCCAGCTTGCCTATATCCACAAACAGGAAGTCCATAACGCTCAGGTGGACAACGATGCCCTGCTCCTTCAGTTGCAGGCGGCCTTCTGATGAACGTTTTCCGCAGTGAGGAGAGACGGTACGCAATGCGACGCAAAGGTGTTCTTGGTGCGATTGTTTTGATGGCGGCGTCCCTTTTGTGGGGATGTGGCGGAAAAAAAGATGCCACCGGGTCGACGAAGGCGTTCCGTGCGAGTCATCGCAGTCAGCTCATTGGTGGGCTGGCGGCCCTGGCCGAGGTGGGCGACTTCATCCTTGAAAACGATGAGATCCGGGTGGCGATTCTTCAACCGGGAAACTCGGTGGGCCCAGGTATTTTCGGGGGCAGCCTCATCGATGCAGACCTCAAGCGGCCGCAGGCAAAGTACCAGGGTGGCCATGGGATGGACCAGTTTTCCGAGTTTTTCCCCTCTTTGAATTTGCTGGTGCCGAATCCACCACCCGGAGGCGTGTGGACCGGACCCGATTGGGACGGTCCCCCCACGGATCAACCCACCAAGGCCTGCCCCACCGTCTGGCCCACCGACAAGGACGGACAGCCCCTTTCGCCGCATGATTTTTCTGTGGTCTGCGCCAAAGGGCCAGGTGACAACTACCTACAGGCGATGAGCGTGCTCGGGATCATCATCGGCAAGGCCCAGTTTCAGACGGATTATGTCCTGCGTAAGGGTGTCCGTTACATTGAGGTGACCACTGTGGTGGTGGCTGGGAACGGGGACGTGAGCTCGGCTCGCCCCATGTGTCCCTTCCGCAGGACGGGAGACAATCCAGACGAACCAGAAGGGGTGCTCGGCGCTATCGTGGGCGACGACGATTACCACCAGGGTCTGTTGGGCGGCGATTTTTTGCTGTTCGGCAAACGGCTCCATCTGTTTGTCCCTGGATTGGGATACGACGAGCGCTCCTATGTCATGGACAAGTTCATGCATGGCGCCGATACCCTCAATCATCCTAGCGGGTACGAGTTCATGACCGGTATCGGAGACAAGGTTTCTTATGGGCTGGTGACGGACCGCAAACCCACCAACGATGCCTGGGGGGTCTGTGGATCCCAGGATGAACGACCAGGGGAGCTGCTGGTGCCCATCGAGACAGGATCCTTCACGTTTACCTTCAGCGGTTGGTGGCGTTGTCCCGTGAGCGTCCATGGGTGTCAGGACGGGGGAAAACTTTACTACAAGCGATACTTCATCATCGGCTCAGGAGATCCCGCTTCGATTCTGGATGTGGCATACGGTATTTGGAACCAGCCCACCGGCACCCTCCATGGGGTCGCCTACGACCGGCTGACTAGTAAGCCTGTCACCCATGCGCGTGTCTTCGTATTGTGGGACCCGACGGCGCCCGAATGGGCGGCGAAGTATCCCAAGGCGGATAGCCATGCCTGCGACCCGCTGCGCAGCAATGGCAAGGTGGTGTCCTATCAGGATCTCCAATATTGCGCCAGGGCTGCCTCGGTGACCGCAGACCTGACCACGGGCCAGTTCGGGCTGGCCAACGAAGTGCTTGCGGACCGGGGTGACGACCCAGTGCTCGATGGAAAGTTCTCCCTGAAGTTGCCGCCGGGTCACTACTACGTCGTCGGATACAAGGACGGGAGAAATCCGTCGGATGCGCAGCGTATCGAAATCACGGCTGAAAAAAGCGTCGGATTGGGTGTCCCCATGCCGTCCGAAGGTCAGGTGCAGTACGATATCCGTGACGAAACGGGCCACAGGGTCGCTGCCAAGATCACGGTGGTGGGGGACTGCAAGGACGCCCAGGGAAACGACGTGTGCAACTGTTTCCCTGGGACCGATCCAACCTGCCAGGGCGACGGAGTTCCGGACAGTGGACACCGGTATCTCGAACTGGGAGACACGCGATTCAAAGGTGGGATCGTCAAGAAGATCAATTCCGCCACCGGGCTGGGCAGCTTCGTTTTGGCGCCGGGACGGTACCGATTCATGGTGACCCATGGGGTCGAATATTCCATGGACGAGCAGGTCCTGACCGTGCCCGACGACGGCCGCGCGGTGCACATCGTGGCCCATGTGCAGCACGTCGTGGACACTACGGGGTGGGTGAGCGGCGACTTCCACGTCCATGGCCAGAACAGTTTCGATGCCGTGGTCAAGTTTGCGGATCGGATCACGTCATTCCTGGTCGAGGGGCTCGAGATCCTTTCTTCATCGGATCACGACTGGATCACGGATTATGGTCCCATTGCCCGGCGCATGGGGGTCCAGCATTGGCTCAAGACCCAAATTGGATTGGAATTGACCACCGTGGAGATCGGGCACTTCATCGCCTTTCCTCTCAAGTTCGACGAAAATGCCCCGGAAAATGGAGCCGTGGATTGGCGGGGGCTGGTTCCCAAGCAGATCTTTACCGCCCTGAGGAATCTGGGGAAGTACGGTCCCTCGAAAACGGTCGTTTTGGTGCCTCATCCCAGGGACTCGTTCTTTGGATACTTCGATCAGTTCGGCTTGGACCCCTTCGACCTGACGTTGAAGCCAGGCTTTCTTCAGCAGGCAAACACGATCCTGAGCAACACGAACAACTTCGATCCCACGGCGGATGCCATTGAGCTGATCAACTCGAAACGCTACGATATGATCCGTACGCCCTCCAACGGGGAGGTGCGCAAGTTCAACAAGTGCATCGAGTTTTTACGCGGAGAGATCGCCGGGTTGCCGTCGGATATGACGAGTGACGATTGCCACGCGGATTGGACCGAGGATCAGGCTTCCGAGTATTGGGTGAGACGGGTCCTGACTCGCAGTCCTGAGGAGTCTGCTGGTTTCCGATACGAAAAAGACGCTACGAGGCAATGTATCTCGGACCCGGATTGCGCTGCCGCTGGTTTGGCCGATCACTACTGCGATCGAAATACGGGAACCTGCAGGAAGGCGGAGTCCTGCAGCGGTGACCCGGACTGTTCCATGGGCACCTGCAACACGGCTACTGGGCTGTGCTGGCTCGATTCGGTCTGCGACCCCAACCATGCGGACGAATGCGGCGCTGGTCTGGTCTGTGATCCACACGGCCTCCATTGTGTCGAACCCTGTCGGGATAACTGGGACTGCCACCCCGACGCATCCTGTTGCATGCAGGCTGATTGCGGCTGCATCTACGGGGGCTGTGACCCGGGAACAGGACGTCAGGACGGCGCCGGAGTATGCGTGGAGGCTGGTTGTGAGCCGGACGCTGATTGGGAAACAGCGGGTTCGGGCACGGCCAGGCCCTGTGTGGCGTGGCAGGGCGTGGTCGAAGATTGGTTCCGGTTTCTGAATCACGGCGTCGTCTTTACGGCCATGGGCAACAGCGACACCCATACCCTGACGAGAATCGAGGGTGGGATGCCGCACAACTTTGTGCGGAGTTCCACCGATGACCCATCCCAGATCGACTCCCTCGAGATTGCCGAGAACATCAAGAAGCACCACTCGTTTTTGACCTATGGCCCCTTTATCGAGATGTGGATCAACGGTGAAGAGATTGGGTCCCAACTCGTGGTGCCCGCTCCGGATCCAGTCTCTATTCGGATTCGCATCCAGTCCCCCGACTGGTTCGATGTCGATCGCGTGGAGGTGTATCGAAACGGTGGGCTGCGATGGGTGTTCCAAGGCTCGGATAGCTCGAATGGATGCACGGGGCCAGAGTCCGGATGGCCCTGCCGCGACGTGGATGGCCGTCCTGGGCTCGTGACGAAGGTGTGTGACTGTATCCCCACGACGGACGGCCACAACGTGGAGGTGAAGAACATGGACATCACCTTCAGCGATGCGCCCGAGCATGATTCTTGGTATGCGGCCATCGCCATGGCCGTGGGACCAAAGGCCCGTATGGAGAGCCCCATCTACACGCCGGTTTATTATCCGGAGATGACGTTCGGTCTCATCGTGAACGCGGCGTTCGCCAACTTCGATATCGGGATCGACCTGTCCGAATACGTGAAGCCGATTCCCTCGATGCCACAGGTGAGCCCCATTGTGCCCTATGCCATCACGAATCCCATCTGGGTGGATCGGGATACGCCTGCGGGCGGACGGTTCTCCTTCCAACCTCCTGGCGGCCCCCCGGTCTGGTTGATGAATGCTGCGGCCACGAGGTCCGAGCCGTTCCCATTCTCGGATACGAGTGCCAAGTTCCGAACGGTTTCCCGGCTCTCCCAGAGTCACGTCATGTCTTTGAACATGAACAAGGTGCGCGCTTTTTTCTTGCGGAGTCTGCAGCGAGCCCAAAAAATGAAGAGCCGTCGCCGTCGCTAGATCGGTCCTGCGGAGTTTTTCCCGTCGTCGTCGCAAGATGGGCGTCGACGGACTCCCTGTCGATCATCGTATCTAATGGCTGAGAAAACGCCTCATGCTGCGTGGCCACCCAGTCCGTCGCGGCCCGTCGGGCTCTCGGCTACTTGCCGAGTTGCTTGCGCACGGCGTCGAGGAGGCGTTGCCTCGTGACCGGCTTTTCGATGAAGTCGGACACAGGCAGGAAGTCTTGATCCTTGCTTTTGTCGAATTGGAAGCCCGTGACCTTGGAAACCGACGTTATCATGATGATGGGCGTATGGGCGAGTTCGGGGTCGGATCGCAACTCGTAGGCGGTTTGGAATCCCTCGTCCTGGTAGTTCATCATGACGTCCAGCAGGATGACGTCGGGATGGGTTTCGCGCGCCTTGGCGACGCCCTCCTTGCCGTCTTCTGCGTGGTGCACCTCGAGCCCCTCTTGTTCCAGGATGGCGGACATGACTTCTTGGATGTCCTGGTCGTCATCAATGATGAGCACTTTAGACTTCATTCGACGCCTCCTTGAGCGCGATTTCCTTGAATCGGTCCAAAGCATCCATGACGGCAGGGCTCAGTCCCTCGCCCATCTTCCAGGATGCTGCTTGAATCGCCACCAGAGTTACCTGGGACGTGATCCCGAATTTGCGGGCCATGGCCACGAGATCCTGAATGCCGACGGCATGGACGGACTGGTGTCGTCGAACGTTGGCCCAGTCGGCCTCGTCGCGGAGCACACGAATGGAGCCCGGTTCGAGTCCCATGTCTGCGGCATCCAAGATCACGATGCGGTCCACGCCGTCCAGGAGATCCAGCAAGCGCACAGGATCTTCGGGACCCTCGATCACCTCGGCTCCGGCCGGAATCGGTGTGTTTGCGAGTCGGTCCGCTGCGAGCAGGCCGGCGGCATCGTCTCCGCGGAGCCGATTACCAAGGGCGATGATGCGCGTTTGGACCATGATCGTGTTGCTTTCGTCTTCTGTTCGGTTCCGTCCCGAAATATGGGTTCAATCCACTTTGACCATGTGTACGGAACAGGAGATGCATGGGTCGTAGGCCCGCACGAGCATCTCCAGGTTGAATTGCATGGCATTGTCGTCCATGCCTCGTTGGAGCATCTCCGGCACGAAGGCCTGCATGTCCAGGTCCACGTTCGCGAAGTTCTGGTTCGTCGGGATGACGCAATTTGCTTTCACGATGCGGCCGGTGGCGTCGTACGTGTAGTCGTGGAACAGGATGCCTCGTGGGACCTCGGTGGACCCCACGCCGCGACCTGGTTTTCCTTTCCATTCGCGCGGCGGCTTCTCCGGCTCGATACCCCGCTGAAGCAGGTCGTCGATGCGGCCGATCACCGTCTGGGCGCAGTGGACGCACTCGACGAGTTGGGCCACGTTGTTCATGAAGGGGTTGTGGTTCACCGCAGCCAGTCCGAATCGAGCAGCGACCTGCTTGGCTGTGTCGGTCAGCTTGTCGAAGTTGTTGTTCAGACGAGCGAGGGCTCCCACCATGTAGGAGGCTCGCTTGTTGTGCGTGTGTTTGGCCGTGGAATGGTCCACGATGGTTTCGTTCGTCACGGACAGGTACTCGTCGACCGGATAGGTCTCCCCATCCGTCGAGGCAATCCTGCCATCATAGAATGGATACTCGGAGGCGTCTCCCAGGGAAATGAACTCGGTTTCCCGCGTGAAGTCTGGGAAGTTTTCCGCAACCGATTCGAGGATGTCAGCCACCTCGAACAGCATGGGGAGCATCTCCTTTTCGTAACGGGTCTTCAGGTCCCTGAGCACCTCGGGAGTCGGCAGATCCGTGAAGCCGCCTGGCACGCACGTGATCGGGTGGATCATCCGGCCGCCCACGGCGTCGCACAGGTCGTTGGCCAATCGCTTCGTCTTGAGAGCAAGTTCCACGGCGTGGGGATTGGAATCCATCAGGGCGAAGGCGCTCGGCACGCCTAGAACGTCCGGCGCGGCCAGGAACAGCACGTGCAGCAGGTGGCTCGAAAGAATGGAGCCATCCACGAGCAGCTTGCGAAACAGGACCGTCTGTTCGCTGACCGGGATCTTCAAGGCGGTTTCAGTCGCCTTGAGCGACGTCATCTGGTGACCGATGGAGCAGATCCCGCAGATGCGGGATGTGATGATGGCGGCCTCATACCAGGACCGACCCTTGAGCATGGCTTCGAAGAAGCGTGGGGCCTCGACCACCTCGAAGTGACAGGTTTCGAGCTTGTCGTCTCGAACTCGAACCACGATGTTGCCGTGGCCTTCGACGCGTGTGATGTGCTCGACGTTGATACTGACCGTTTTGCTCATGATAGCTTCTCCAGTTCGCGACCAGAAAACAGGTGGAGCTTGTTGTCGATTTCCTGCTGGGACAGCCCGCATTCCTCGAACGAGATCCTCAGGGCGTCTAGATTTGCGTCAGGGATGAGCCCGCGGCATCCGTAGCAGAACTGACCTTTGGAGGGACACCAGGCGCCGCAGCCGGCTCTCGTGACCACGCCCATGCAGGGGATGCCCTGGACGAGCAGACAGGCGTTGCCCTGGAGTTTGCACTCGATACAGACCGGATACTTAGGGGCCTGTGGGATCTTGCCGGCGAGGAATTGGGTCAGAAATCGGGCCACATCCTTCGGGTTGGGCGGGCAGCCGTAGATGCTGGCGTCCACCTTGACCACGGCGGATACGGGCATGACGGGCAGGGACGGAAATAGGTACCGTTTGTCGCCGTAGACTTCCTGCCGAATCTCGTCCAGGTCTCGGCCCACACGGATCGCATTGATCCCTCCAATGGTGGAGCAGGCGCCAAGGGTTACGAGGATGGGGGCTGCTTGGCGGATGCGGTTGATCCGTTCCACACAGGCCGGGGTCGTGATGGAGCCTTCGATGAAGGCCACGTCCATGTCCCAGCTCTTTTCAGACATGGCTTCTCGGAAGTTGACGATTTCGATGTGTTCGAGGATCTGGGGGAGCTCATTTTCCATGCTCACCTTGGCGAGCTGGCATCCTTCGCATCCGGTGAAGTCGAAGAATCCCACTCGAACTTTCTTGGCTGTCATCAGAGGGCCTCCTTGACGTCCTGGATGTCCGAGTACAAAAACACCGGTCCGTCCTGGCAGACGTACAGGTGGTTGATCTGGCAGTGGCCGCACTTGCCTAGGCCGCATTTCATGTGTCGCTCGAGGGAGACGTAGATCTGGTCGTGTTCGAGGCGCTTGCTGCGCAAGGCCATGATCACGAACTTGTACATGATGGGCGGGCCGCAGACGATGGCGGTGGTGTTCGTGATGTTGAGATCGAGGGGAGGAATCAGCGTCGTGATCACTCCGACGTTTCCTTTCCAGTCCGGGCTGCCCCGGTCCACCGTCATGAAGAACTCCACGTCGTCGCGTTGCTTCCATTCTTCGATTTCACGTCGGAACAGGATTTCGTTGGGGTTCTTCGTTCCGTAGAGGATGACCACGCGTCCGTAATCGCTTCGGTGGTCCAGGGCGTAGTGGATCGCGGACCGGAGCGGGACGAGTCCGATGCCTCCGCCGATGAACAGGAGGTCGGATCCCTTGAGCCGCTCCATGGGGAAGCCATGACCGTATGGGCCGCGGATGCCCATGACTGCTCCGGCTCCAAGCTGGTGCATGGCTTCGGTCACAGATCCAGCCTTTCTGACGATCAGCTCGAAGTTGGGGCCCCGGTTCGGTCCGGAGGACACGGAGATAGGAGCCTCACCAACGCCCAGAATGGAGACCTCGACGAATTGACCCGGTTCGTGACCGAGGGGCCCGTCCGGAATCTGCAGCTCAAACAGTTTTTCCGCAGCGGTCATCTGCTCGGTCCGCACGATTTTGGCCTGTTGTGGGACGTAGCCGCTGTGAATCGATACCACCATGGTCTTCTCCTCTTGGTTCAACCGGCTGCTTTGCGCGCCAGATTATTCATGACTTCGGAAATGGAGATTTTGGCCGGGCAGGCCCGGATGCAACGGCCGCATCCGATGCAGAAGGGTCGGCCGTAGTGGTCGGTGATGTACTTGAACTTCCGATAGATTCGGTGGCGGACGCGGCTGGAGGTTTCCTTGCGGAAAATTTCTCCGCCTGCCACCTCGGTGAATGGAGCCACCTGGCACGAATCCCAATGCCGCTTCTTTTCTCCGGATTCCATGTCGAGTTGGAGTTCATCGAACACGTCGAAGCAGTAGCATGTGGGGCACACCATGGTGCAGGACCCACAGGAGAAACAGCGTTTTGCCTCCTGCTGCCAGATCGGATGCTCGTAGCTGCGGGCCAGGATATGCGGAAGGTCGGACGGCATGGGCAGGAGCCTGTTGTGAAACTTGGGCGCTGGCGTTTCGGGCAGGGGGGCGGACCACCCGCCGAAGCCGTCGAGGAGACTCGCTCCTCGTTCCGTCAGGAGTTCGACGTTGTACCCGCCATCCGCCTTGTCCATGAAGAGATCCAGCCCGTTGCGATGATCCGGGCCGATGCCCACCGATGGCGAGAAGTGGTGCTGGTCGGGTTCGTAGGAAACCCCGACGAACACCCAGTTGCGTCGCCTGGCAGCCCAACCTTCGTCGGCAGGGCCGCGAGCCATTTGATAGTCGAGGCAGGCGATCCCTTCGGCGTCGTAGTTGTGCAATCCCACCAGGATCTTCAGCCCATCACCTGACACCTTGGCCGGTTCGACGGTAAAGTCCTTCCGTGAGAAGTGGTAGATCGTTTCTTCGGGTGGCTGGAAGAGTCGCTTGGGTGGCAGGACGGTCGTGGTGTAGTCGAGGACCACGCGGCTGGGCTCATCCACCTGCGCGAATTCGGGCATCTGAGTTTTGTTTTTGACCGGGCCATAGACCTGCCCCTTGTTCATGAGATGCCTGATGAACAGGGGGGCCTTTTGCGAAAGAAGTCCACGTCGCTTCATCGAGTTTGACCTCCTGGTGAAAGCGTATCCTAATGGTATTCATGGAACCACCAGGCCTGTGGACAAGCCTGTGATCGAGAAAAATTGTCGTTGGAAGAGAAAAGTTTTCCTGGAGGAAAACTCTGCGGCAGGTCCGATGCAGGGTTCTGCGCCGGATCCAAGAGATGTCGGAAGGCTCGATTACAGGGGCGACGTCGGACTGGCGGACGATGCAGTCAACACAGTGACATCAATAATTGATGGGCAGGAAGGTCACCTCTGCGATTTCATATCGCTTGTTGCCGTTCGGTGTGCGGACCACGACCTCGTCGCCCTCCTCTTTCGCCATGATGGCCCGGGCCATGGGGGACGTGTAGGAGATCCGACCCTGCTTGACGTCTGATTCGTCCTCCCCGACGATCGTGTAGGTTTTTTCCGCTTCCGTGTCCAATTCGAGCAGGGTCACGGTCGCCCCGAACTTGACGCGGTCACCGTTGAGTTTCGTGGGTTCGATGATCTCTGCGAGGGCGAGTTTCGTCTCCAACTCCCGCATGCGTTGGTCCAGAAAAGACTGTCGCTCCTTGGCTGCGTCGAACTCGGCATTTTCGCTCAGGTCGCCGTGGCCACGCGCCACCTCGATGTCTTGGATGTTCTCGGGGCGATCCACCTCTCGGATGTGCTTCAATTCATCGCGCAGTCTCTGGTAGCCCGTCGGTGTCATAGGATATCGATCACTCATCGCTCGTCTCCGTCACAGATTATGTCGAGTGTTTCAGGCCTGACTCAAATTCTGACACTTACCTTGCTCAAGTGGGGCTCCGTTCCCCCCTTCGGAGCATGGAGCTTGAAATCTTTGGGCAGGGTTCGCAGCAGTGTCCGCTCGAATCCAAGAATGGACCAGCCATAGGTGGCGAACCGATCCAGAACTCGGTCTACGGTTCGTGCATCCGTCTTGGGATTCGAGGCGATCTCCAGCAGAGCGGTCCGAATCTCTTCGGGAATACAGGTTCTGGCCTCTTCTGGATCATCGGGCGGCTCACTCAGATACGGGTCCACGAGGCGGTCGGCAGCCCTGGTCAGATAGGGCTCCGCCATTTTGCCGTAGTCGGTCTTGATGACGCTCCTTCCGTCGAGCCCGTAGCCGGGAGGAAGGTGGCGTGTGAGCATCTTTTCATATCCTTTGAGAGGAATGTTTCGAATGGCCCAGAAGTCGACGAGTTTGCCTTTGGTCGCATCGTCGGTGTGGTTCGATCGAAAGATCTTCACCAGTGACTCGGTGGCCTCCTGGTCCAGGGGCCGCTCCATGAGGGCCTGGGCGCACAGACTCAGATATGGTTCACGCATGCTGTCCGGCTGTCTGGTGACTTGGTGCTTTCGGATCTTGTACCCCTTGGGTAAGAAACGTTCCACGCGGTTGCGGATACCAGCCGTGGTGACCCCACTGCGGACCAGGAATTCTGCCACCAACGATCTGATCTCATCGTCGGCATAGGTGCTCTCGGCGGCGGCAAGGAGCATGTCACGAACATGCTCCAGCAGCACCGCATCGGCCGCGGCCTCTTGCGATTCGTCGGCTGCGTCCAGGCCGTCTTTCGCAGCGGCCGTTTCGGATACGGATTCACTTTCTGCCTGGCTGTCGGCCCCCGTGCTTTTCTGCCCTTTGGGTTCGGGCGATGTGGGCACCATGTCTGCCACGTCGTCCAGGTCATTGTCATGTTCCTGGCTTGGCGCCTGCTCCGATTGGCTGTTTTCGAGGGCGTGGACGGCCGCTTTCAACGCCGGTGTTGGCATTTCATTCAGATATTTGGCTGCTTCTTCGAACCATGCGTTTGCAATGAAGCCCGTCACGATGAGGCTGCGTTGCTGTAGAGACTCATCCCGGTCGGCCAGCAGCTTGGACAGGCCTTCGATGCAGCTCGGATGGCCATGTTTGAGCAGGGCCTCCGAAGCCGTGAACCGGACGGTCTCATCCGCGTCTGCGAGGTAGGGGAGTACGGTCTCGGTCACCTTCTTGCTGTCGAGATGCTGCGCGCTCGTGATGAAGGTGAGAAGTTCGAGCTTGCGCGATGGATCCCGTTCGTAGCCGGGTTCGTTGTCCTCGAACACCTTGAGGATGATCTCCCATTCCTGGTCGCGGGTGGGCACGATCTCGTCCATGATGCGCAGGGCCCAGGAGATGCTGTGCTTTGTGTTGCCAACAGGCCCTTCGCGGGCGGTGAGGAATCGGGCGACCTCGTCGAGCGCCTTGTCGCCGAAACCGACCATGATGTCGTGGACGTAACGCTTGTCCTCTTCATCCGTGGATCGGGATCGTTGGCCGATGTCCTTGACATACGTGAACCGGATGAGCAGCCCGTAGATTGCTTCCGGGCTTCCGTCCTCGGCCAGCGCTTCGTAGGCCGCGTATCGGTCCTCGTCCGCCGCGCGTTTGTTGGCGATGATCCGCAACTTGCGGTCTAGGCTGCGGGTCTTTCTGCCTTCCTTGCTGAATACGTCGAAAATACCCATGATACCTCTGTCGTGACTCATTGCGGTACGAGACGTATCCTTTATGATGCCTTCGACGGAAAAAGGCAAGGGAGCCCGACGCGCCGAGGCTGCTAAGATGGCCCGTACGGAGGCCGAAGATGACGATGATATGGACCGTGCAATGACAGGGATTCGTTCCGTGCCGAGGCAGCATTCTGTTTGCTCCACCTGATTGATTTTGGTATGGACCCAAGCATGGAAGTCGACGGCATATGGCGGACGTTCGTGTGAGGGAGGTGGGGGCGGTGGCGGGTGACGAACGCAAGAACGTGGAGCGGGAGATCAAGCTGGCCTTGGCGGATCGGGCCGCCTACGAGGTGGCCCTTCGGGTTGGTGAGCCAGGCGGGATCGTCTGCCAGGACAACCGATTCTACGATCGACCGGACCATGCGCTGCGAGTGGTGGGTTGGAATTTGCGTCTTCGACGTGAGTGGACCGGGACCACGGCCGATGGGCCGGCACGGCGTTTCATCGTGACGGCTAAGGGGGCGTCTCATCGCGAAGGCTGGGCCACGGTTCGGCCGGAGAAGGAGCGAGTCCTGGAACGCGGCGAGTGGTGGGCCCTCATGGAGGGGCGGGTGCGCCTGGGCGATGTGGCGCCCGAAGTGGTGCCGCCGCCGGTGATGGAGCGATACCTGACGGATTTGAGGCAGATTGGTTGGTTTTCCAATCTGCGCGTGTCGAGACGGATTCGGCTCGACGGTCGGGACTTTATTCTGGAAGTGGATGCGACGAGGTTTGCCTGCGGTCGTACGGAGTACGAGGTGGAGTTGGAGTTGCCGCAGGATCTGGGGCGTCGTCAGGCGTCGTTGGTCGAACACGAACTGGTCGACCTGCTGTCTCGGTGGTCCGTGTCCATAGCGGGCCCTGGGCGCGGGAAGTTTTCCAGGGCCAGGCGCTATGCGAAGGAGGCGAAGAAGATGATCGATGTTCCCGCAAGAGGGTTGCCCCTCAGGTTCGAAGTGTTGTCCAAGGTTCGGGTGTGGGGTGGGCACAAGCTTGCCCGGCAGTACGGCAAGCCCCCTGCGGGCGACCAGCCCTGCGGTGAGACCTGGGAGCTCGTGGACCTGCCCGACGATCAGAGCAAGGTGGCGTCCGGGCCATTGGCTGGCGTGGCGCTCCACGAACTCGTGGACGAGCACCGCGACTGGCTCATGGGGCGGGCCGACCTGCTCGAAGGACGGTTTCCGCTCCTGCTCAAGCTCATCGATGCAGCCACGACCCTGTCGGTGCAGGTGCACCCGGATCGTGAGGTCGCGGCTCGGCTGTCGGGCAGGCCTAAAACCGAATGTTGGGTGGTGCTTGACGTGGCGCCACAAGGGTGTCTTTACCTCGGGCTCAAGCCTGGTGTGACGCCAGCGCAGCTCGAAGACGCCTGTGCGGGACCTTCCTTGGAGCCCCTGCTGAACAAGGTGTCTGTGCAGCCCTTCGACGTGGTGTTCATTCCTGCCGGCACGGTGCATGCCATTGGCGGTGGACTCGTACTCGCCGAGCTGCAGCAGGCCTCGGATACGACCTACCGGCTCCACGATTGGGGGCGGGTCGGGCTGGATGGAAAGCCGCGGCAGCTCCACGTGGCCCAAGCGCTCGAAAGCATCCATTTCGACCAGGGCGACGATCCGCCCTGGATGCCGCAGAAGGGCCCTGGAATCGTGGTGGACGACGCTGCCTTTCGATTGGACCTGCTTTCTTGGACCGGCAAGGAGCAGGACGATCGAGACGACGACATGAAACGAGCGCGCAGCATCGAGCATCTCGTGCCGGTCGTGTTGCTCTGTCTTGAGGGCGAGATGGACGTGGAGGCAGGTGGCGTCACCGAGCGTCTCGGTCCTGGTCAATGCTGCCTCGTGCCCGCAGCAAGCAAGACGACCCGTATCACGTCGAAGGGGGCTGGGCGGGTGCTTGTGGGCCGGCCCGGCATGGCCGACTGATCCCCTTGCCATCGATGCTTGGGTATCGCCTTGCGAGGGCAGCTTGGCACGGGGGATGGTTCGCCAAAGAGGCTTCTACAGGGCCAGTCGGGCCAGGAGTCGGACCGTGTGGACCTGGTATGAAACGTGGGCATCCCCGTAGGGAGCGGTGTTTTCGACGATCGTCAGGTCGTCGTCTTTTTCCCAAGAGTAGATCAGGGCCAGGCGCAGGTGGTGCTCCCAGAAGTCCACCATCACGGCGGCGGTGACTTTGTGGATCCACGTCGGAGGTTGGTAGCTGGCCGTATCCACAATGTCGTCGGTGAAATGAAGGGCTGTCGGGGTCCAGCTCCAACCCGATGCGCCAGGATTCGACCAGTTCATGTTGGGAGTGGGAAAGATCTGCATGGCCGTGTAGCGGGCGGCGATTTGGATGTCGTGATTGAAGATGTATCCTGTTTGTGCATAGACGCCCGCATATTTCTTCGTGGCGGAGTCCTTGCCCGTGCTGGAGTCTTTTGCGTGTTGCACGATCCGGTAGAAGAATTCGGACTGGAGGTTGAAGCCTTTCCACAGGAACGCCAGCTCAGCACTAGGCCGATACACCCTTGCGTGGGTGGAGTTGTCGGTCATCGATGGGTGTGGGGTCAACACGAAGGAGGTTCC
The DNA here is from genome assembly GCA_021162935.1 of Deltaproteobacteria bacterium. Classification (GTDB taxonomy): domain Bacteria; phylum Myxococcota_A; class Polyangia; order HGW-17; family SLPX01; genus JAGGXR01. Next base: position 28,361 of record JAGGXR010000133.1, on the reverse strand, counting down.
GATCCACAGCTTTGGGTGGGAACTGCGGGTGAGGTCGTCCTCGCTGTGGGGCAGGGGGCCCATGGGCTGGATGCCGAGGCGTAGGACGTAGATGAAGTTTGTGTCCACGCTGTCGGGATTTGCGCCCTCGCCGTTGAACAGGCCGATTTGCTGCACGAGCCGGTGCCGCCATTCGGAAAAGTTCATGGTCAGACCCACGTCGTAGCCTTGGGCGAAGCTCTCCGTGGCGGGGGAGCGGTCCAGGAGCTGGAGGTGGGCCGAGGAGCGCAGTTCCTGGAACGAGTCGGGTGTTTTTTGTTGGCCCAAGGTGATGGTGAGCCAGTCACCTGGGACCAAGAAGGAGATCGTCGCCTTTTTGAGATGCACTTTGTTGATCCAGGCCGAAGAAGCAGTTTCCAAGGTCACGTCGTAGCGAAATCTGCGAGACAGGATGAATCCATCGGCCCCGAGACGGGCATTTTTGACTTGAAACTTGTTCGTCAACCGTCCCGAAGCAACCACATCCTCGGATGATGAGCTGTTCGCGGCCACAGCGTCCATTCGATAGCCCATCACGGAAAAGCCCTTGAAGTGCAGGCGGAACCTGTTGTGCTGGGCCTGGAACCAGGGCCCGTTGTGGTAGCCGAAACGCCAGCCTGTGGTGCTCGTTGGATTGGGTTGCAGCAACCTGGGGCGGCGTTCCATGTCGGCCTGACGCGTGCGCAGACCGGCCAGGTCTTCACGGAGCTGTCTCATGGTCGCCTCCAACTGGTCGATGTGCCGTTGGACCTCTGGTCGGCTGTCGATGGATCGACGCAGGGTCGCCATTTCGGCGGTCAGTCGCTCCAATCGATCGGTGAGGGTTTGCACCTGAAGGCGGAGCGTTCCGTTGGACGAGTTGTCTTGGGGGCGCGTCTGGTGGGCCGACTCCGAGGTCACCGTGTTTCTGTTGCCCTTGGGTGGCGTGGCGCCGGCAGCCGGATGTCCGGCGGCCCGAGCCGCTGTTGGTGCGGCGGGCTGCGCCGAGGATGGGGTGTTCATCGTCAGGATGAACGATGCGCAGATGATGGAGCCGCCGAGCCGGCCGATCATGGCGTTTTTAGGGCTTCGATTCATACTGTCCTCCATTCGATCAAGGTCTCGTGGCCTGCCGGTTCCGGCCGCTGTCCGCGAATCGGCGGACGTTGTGCGGTCAGCCCAGCCGCTCTCCCTTCATCATCCATTTTTTGGCCAGGTACAGTGAAATTGGGCTCACCAGAGCAATGATGCCGTAGATGAACCACATGAACTGCGTTTTTTGTGGGCCCACCATGGGGCAGTACTGCGAGAGGAAGTAGCCCGAGTAGAGGCCGGTGATGACTTTGGTGAGGAACCATGGGAATTGGGCGATGCCCATGTAGGCACCTTCTTTGCCCTTGGGCGCGATCTCGGCGACCCACTGCAGGAACCTGGGTTGCCACATGGCTTCGCCAATGGACACGAAGAGGATGTAGATGAGCAACAGGGCCGGGCTGGGCGCCAGAGCGAGCAGGAAGGTGGGCAGCGCCATGACGAAGGTGCCGGCCACCATCATGGAGTAGACCCGGATGCGGGCGGTCAGGGCGGCGACCGTCGGGGTGAGGAAGAAGATGAGGATCGGGTTGATGTTGGCGAAGAACTCGAAGTTGTCTCCCACCCAGGTGCCCCCGAAGGCTCGGTTGATGTAGTAGGGGAGGGTAAGCCAGTTGTGTGCGAACAGGGTCTGAACTGGGATCAGGATGAAGATGAAGTACACGAATCTGCTGTTGTGGAAGGGATGATCCGGTCGCTTTTTGAGCACGAGGATCAGGGCGAAAATGATAGCCAGCAGGGCCACGATTGACAGGATGCCGTAGCGGACGCCGAACGCGGCGAGTTTTGCCTTCAAGGGTCTGTGCACGGCACCTTCTGCGCCTGCGGCGAGACTGTCAGCGAGTTTTCGATAGGTTTCCAGGTGCGAGGCGAGGACGGCTCCGTTGCGTACCGTGATCGACTTGTTTTCATGCGTCGAAAAGGTTGGGCCCAGAGCCTTGATGTAGACGACCGAACTTGCCAGGAGCGCTGTCTTGGCCAGAGCCTTGAGGCTGGGATCGTTGTGGGCGACCATGGCCCGGACCACGTCCTGCAAGAAAGCAGCATCTGCGCGTAGGATGGCGGCAGCCGCCTCGGAGCCGGGGCGAACCGAATGGATTTTGCCCGTGGCAAAGGTGATGGTCCGGGGGCCTGCAAGGAAGGAGACAGCCATGGTCTCTTTCGCCGTTACCTTGAGTAACTTGTCCGGGCTCAGCCTGGTGGCGGCGAGCAAGGCATCTTCCATGTCTTTCGGCATTGTGATGCTGTGTTCGGATTTTTCCTTCATGCGGCGCCGCAGGCGATCCACCACGGCGCGGTCCACCTTGTGCGTCAGGGCGTAGGCCGCGGCCATATGCCAGATGCCCAGGGCTCTGATTCGCCTTTGAATCGCCGATGCCTGTTTGGATGGAATTGTGATCTTTGCGGTCAGCTCCATCATGCTGACAGTCCTGCTCAACAGATCGGCCTGGTGTTTGATCCATTGGCGACCCAGGCCGAAGACGGCCGCATTGGTGCTGGTTCCCTGTGGGACCGTCTTTGGGGGATTGAATCCGAGGGCGGCCTTGCGGAGCACGTCAGCGGCCTCGAAGCAGCGTTTCTTGGCTGCCGGTTCTTTGGTCTTCGCAGAACCCAGCGTTCTGGCAGTTTGTTTGAAGGCAGAAGAGACGCGGTCCATGGCATGCTGGGCCGGACTCCTCGGGCTCGTCATTGCCAGGGCCACGAGGAGTATGAGCGCGGTCGTGGCAACGGTCACCAGGACCAGGAACGGCGCCGTCCACAATTTCCCTTTTTCTGTTTGCTGTGCCTTCTCGTTGGTTGCATCTCCCTCGCCACCGTCACCATCGTTGCCGTCTTGTTTCTTGTCGTTTTTGTCCGCGGAGATGTCGGTCAGGGTGTCCCGCTGGACAACTTTCTTGGTGAGGAGCACCATGATGGAGATCAGACCGAGGAGGGTCAAGCCGGCATAGACCCAATAGACGCCCGCCATGCCGTAGTGGTGGCGGACCGGAGGTGATAGAACCCCGGAAAAGAAGGCGCCCAGGTTCATCAGCCCATAAATCATGGCGAAGCCGATGGTGGCGGTCTTCTTGTCCGTGAACTGTTTGACCCCGGCGTAGGCGGCTGGTTGGTACATCCCATAGCCCAGCACCACCATGAACAGCCCCAACACGACCATGCCGAACATGCCCGACGTGGCCCCTTGGCCGTATTCGAAGAAGGACCCGGAGGCACCCAAAAACACCCGGCCTGCTACCATCATGGCAACGGATAAGAGCAAGGCGCGACGAATGCCGATGCGGTCCGCCACGCCGCCCATGAAGAGCATGGCCAGGGTGATCCCACCGGTGAACAGGCTATAGACCCAGCCGGCGTGCAGATCCGACATACCCACGGATTCCGACAGGTACTTGCCCAGAATGGTCAGGATGCCAAAGTAGACGAGGCCTTCGAGAGTGTATGAGACGTAGATGCCCCACATGGCCCGCGGTGTGTGCACCAAGCTCTTGAATGGGTCCACGGCTTCCTTGATACCCTTTGTGATGGCGGCTCCGAAACCGAGGGCTTCAGACTCCGTCTTGGCGGTGCCGGCCTCCTTTTCGGATGATGCCTCGGACGAAGCGGTGGCATTGGATTCGCCCTGATCGACGGAGGGCGATATTGCCTGGTCGGTGGATGCGTCGCCATCTTTTCGCTCGTTGTTGGGCTCGTCGTGGTCCCTGTCGCTCATGGGTTCGTCTCCATTGATGCTCGTGTCTCGTCTCGGACCTGACACGTATGTTTTGTGGGTCGTGTCCCGCCTGTGGCCGCACACCCTGTTCTATTTGAGGGCTTCGTGTCCCGCTTCGTAGCTTCGATCGTATCGCAGACTGGCGAACACGTCCGGGTCGATCTCCGGATGGCCGTCCAGCATGACCGACGTCATGTTCATTCCAATCCCCGGCCCGAGCATGAAGCCCTGGCCGCACATACCCACCGCCACGAACAGGCCGTCGATGCCCTCGATGCGATCGCAGATGGGCACGCCGTCTGGGGTCATGGGATAGAGGCCTCGCCAGGTGCGTCGGACCACCATGTTGCGCAGACGCGGCAACAAGGTGAGCAATCGTCTTGTCACGATGGGAAGAAATTCGGATGTGGGCCGTCGGTCTTCGCCCACCAGCGGCTTTTTGGGCGTGTAGCAGAAAATGATCTGCCCCTCGTTGTTCTGTCCGAAGTAGAAGTTCGCGGTGCGGCCCTCCGGGCCCGGTCGGAGGTCCACCACGAGTGGGCCGATGAACTGGGCCACCGGGGCCGTGATCCCGGCCTCGTGACTGTCCGGCGTGACCGGAAGGTTGATGCCTGCCATGGCGCCGATGGCCTTGGCCTTGGCGCCGGCGGCCACGAGGACCATCTTTGCGGGGTAGCGTGCCTTGGTGGTCACGACGGCGCAGATGCGTGACGACTCCACGACGAGGTCGGTGACAGGCTCGTTGAACCGATACTCCACGCCCAGCGCCACGCCGGCGCGACGGAATCCCTCGGATGCGAGCAGGGGGCTGACCTGTCCGTCATCAGGAGAAAAGGTTCCGCCCCTGAGACCTCGTGGCTCGATGCCGGGCACCATATCCTTGACCCGATCGGCGTCCACCCAGTCGATGTTGAGTCCGTAGCGTTGTTGGGCCTCGACGAGATTCTTGAGGGTTTGCTCCAGCCGTTCGTCGTAGACCGGGAAGCAGTAGCCTCCCTTCTTCCAACCCAGGTCGAAGCCATGTTCTTCTTTCCACGAGGAGAACACATCCAGACTTTGACGACAGATCTGGATTTTGGCAGGATCCGAGTGGGTGGCTCGCACCCCACCGATGGCCGCCTTGTTCTGGCCCTGGCCGCAGGCGGGTCGAGATTCGACCATCAGGACCTTGAGGCCCCGCCGGGCCAGAAAATAGGCTGATGGACAGCCGACACTTCCTGCCCCGATGACCACTACGTCGTAACTCGGCACCGCTTCCTCCGTCGTTCGTCGCGTCTTTTGCTCCTCCGGCCGCGAGGCCCGGAGGAACCCTCCCTACGATTTCGGTTCCTCATCGTCGGCCAAGCCTGCCAGGAGGTCCAACCGGATTTCCGTGGTCAAGGGGCGGATCGTCGCAGGCACCACGTCCCGGGGTTCGACCCCTTCTTCTCGAAAGATGCGCATGACCAACTCGCGACAGGTCTTGCCACCACAGCCGCCCATCGAAGCCCTGGTGACCGCCTTGAGCACGTTATAATCAGTGATTCCCGAACGGATCGCGGCCACAATCTCCGATTTTCGGACCCGTTCGCAGCGGCACACGATGGGGTCGTCGTCCGTTTCGGACGACTCGTCTGCTTCGTCGAGGGGTCTGCCTTCTTCAGGGGCCTGGAGTCGGAATCCAGCCACGACCATGCGTTCGGATTTCGGGACATCGAGTAGGAGCATGGCGCGTCCGTTTTGGTCGTCCCTGCGGCGCATGGCCTGGACGCGTCCGATTCCCACCTCGTTACCCTCCATGTCCACGGTGGTCACTTCGTCGCCAGGTGCCACTTCGTCGAATTCCCAGGGGAGCATCACGAGGGCTCGATCAGGGCTCGTGCCGGGCATGACGATCCGGATGGCCAACCCAGGGCAGATACTCACGCATCGGCCGCAGGCGAGACAGGAGCCAGAAAAGACCGGGCGGGAGGTGATGCTTCCGTCTGGAATGGAGATAGAGCCCAACGGACAGACCTGGGTGCAGGGATTGCACGGGATTTCTTCCACGCAGGACAGGACCGGGAAAATGGGCTGGTCCGGCTCGGTCAGGTCCAAGGGAAATTGCTTGCCCGGCCGGCTCCGCAGGACGGCGCCTGTGCGTTCCCACTGTTGGGGCACGGGCATCGGGTTGCCCAGGTCCGTGGCAATGGTGCGCCCGGCGATTCGACCCGAGAAAATGGCGGCACTGGCTTCGGCGATTTGAGCGGAGTCTCCGGCTTCGTAGAGCGTGATGCCGGCCTCGCGCGCCATGGCGGACAGTTCGTTGACCGGCGACAACCCTACGGCAATGAGCAGGGTGTCCACCTCGAAGATCCGTTCGGTGCCCGGCACGGGTTGGAATCGGTTATCGCATTCGGCAACCACCACGCGTTCCAGTTCTTCGTTTCCTTCGGCCCTTAGGATCGTGTGCGAAGTCCAGATGGGTACGCCCAGGCGCCGGAGCTTATCCAGGTGGACCTTGTATCCACCAATCTTGGGCAGGGCCTCGACGAGACCCACCACATCGATTCCTGCCTGGAGGGCGTGGTACCCGGCGATGAGGCCTACGTTGCCGCCGCCCACGATGAAGAGACGGTCGGCGGCTCGCACCTGGTCGCGATTGACCAAAGTCTGAAACGCACCGGCACCGTAGATGCCGGGAAGGTCGGCACCTGGAAAGCTCAGACTCTTCTCTCTGGCGCCGGCCGCCACCAGGAGTGCTCTGGGGCGCACCAAGACATAGGTTTTGTCTCGGACCAGGCCCACCGTGCCGTCTACGAACGCGCCGATGGCCGTGGTTTTGAGCCAGGTCCGCACGTTGGGCAGGGACGGCAGGTCCGCGGCCAATTTGCCAGTAAGATTGATGCCACGCGTGCCTGCATGGCAGGCTCGGATCGAGCCGAAGAAGGCATGGGTCTGGAGGCTCAGCTTGCCGCCCAGTTCAGCCTTGTCGTCCACGAGGAGGACGGACAAGCCGGCCCGTGCGAGTTCCACCGAGGCGCTGATGCCTGCCGGGCCCGCGCCGATGATGAGTACGTCCACCTCTTCGACTTCGTGGTCGATGGTGGCACCGGGCGGATCGTCTTCAGATGGCAGGACGGGCAGACCCAGGCAGGGTTCCACCTGCATGCCTTCGATCACTTCGGTCATGCATCCCTTGACCGGTCGGCCGTCTGCAATGACGAGACATTGGGAGCATTGTCCGTTTGCGCAGAAGATGCCCTGCGGTCCGCCGTCCTTGGGGTGGCGGCCGAAGGTCCTGATACCGGCCGCATAGAGGGCCGAAGAGATCACTTCACCGGGTCGAGCCTGAAGCGTTTTGCCGTCGAAGGTGAAGGAAACGGTCGCCGGTTCGGTCGGGGGCAGGATCGGGTGGTGCGTGATGCGTCCGGACATGATCACTCCTGAACCTGCGGTGCGATGTGGTCGAGGAGGAACTGCGCCGGAGTGAACACCGAGATGCGCGATCTGGCCCATGCACCTTCCTTGGCTGCGCATCGTAGGTGGGCGGCGCTCGTGGGGTCGGGCGCGACGAGGACCGTGGCGTCGACTTGGGTCACAGCCTGGAGCAGGCGTTCCTGGAGCCTGGCGGCAAAGGGGGCGCAAACCGAAAACCCGCGGATGCCGCAGGTGGGCGGCGCTCCCCGTTTCTGTTTTGGCATTGGTCCGTCTGCATTCGGGTCCGGCCGGTCCGGTCCCGACAGATCAACGGTCTTGAGTCCTGGCACCAGCTCCATCAAGGCGGCCAAGGACCAGGTCGGCTTCGCACTGGCTTCTGCGGGATCCGATCCGAAGTTCGTGTGAGTCGGGGCGGGCTCCTCGTAGACCGCGATGGTCCGGTCGGTTTCGAGCAGGGCGATTCGGCCTTCGGTGATCGCCTGTGCCAGCACGTCCGCGATGTGATGCACCGGAAGGTCGAAGTCGATGCCCCGGGCCGAGATGCCCTCGGTCAGGGCCCGATGGGTTTCCCTGTCCAACGTGATGACGGATTTGGCGCCGGACTGCAGCAGGGCGTCGGTCAAGGCCGAGACGTGGCGGACAAATCCTTGGGCGTCTCCTATCCAGGCCAGGTCCGCGCCACTGTCCGGTTCATGGTCCAGGACATGCGCATCGATTCCGGCAGCCCGAAGCAGGGCCGTTGCGGCGTCGATGTCCTGTTTGGCGGCAACGCCGAGGTGGCGGTCCACGATGTCGTCCCACCAGACGGCTCCACCGGTGACGAGGACCGCCTCGCAGGGTTCGTTTGCGTCGCTTGGTTCTTCGGCTGCTGGTTGAACGGACAGTTCCTGGGCTTCTGCCATGGCTCCCCAGTAGGGCAGGGGCGGGTCATACCCATCCTGGCGGGCAAGGGTCCTACAGGCCAGCATGAAGACTCCGAGTCGTGGTGCCGGGCCGGGACAGGCGTCCAGGCAGGCCCCACAGGCGAGGCATCTCCACAACGTGTAGGTGGCGGCGGGACCATCCAGGCTTCCGGCGAGCGCGGCGCTGGCAAGCTTGGACAGGTCGAACCGGCGATCCACTGTGGCCACCGGGCAACGGTTGGTACAGCGGGCGCAGTCCACACATTGCTCCATGCCCGTGCTGCGGGCCAGTTCTTCGTAGGTCATGACACCTCCCTGATGCGGGTCGTGGTCCCATCTGGTTCCGGCCGGTCGCTCGATTCGGTCAGGAGGTCCGCCACCACGGCTGCCAGGTCACGTCCAGGCCCGGACTCCCGGTACAGGACGCGGCGCCCCATGCCGAATCGTTGCGTCAGGTTGCTCGCGCGGTCGGCCAGATCCTGGGCCGGGCAGCCTGGATGGTCCTCGCGGTCCGATGGGAAGCGGCAGGAGCGGCAGCCGATGAGAGCAACGCGATCTACCTTGGTGCGGACCGCATCGAGCACGGTCGCCATGTTCACAGACGCTGTACAGGGCACGAAGCGTTCGATGACTCCATCGGCCAGTTCGAGGTCCGGACGGACCAGGACACCGCCGTTGCAATGAATCACGAGCAGGTCGGCCTTGGATCGATCAGGCCTGTCTTCGGTGGGTCGGCTGGAGGCACCATCCTGTTCGGGTGCTGCGTCTGCTGCCCAGGTCAGGTTGGGTCGCATGGTGAGTGGATACTGGATGGCGCCCGTGGGGCAGACCGCCGAGCATTGGCCGCAGCCTCGACAGTAGGTGGCGTCGATGCGGCTGATGCTTGCCTGCAGACCGAAGGAGAGACGGGCCGCATGATACGGGCAGACCGCTTCACAGGCGCCACAGCCTCGGCAGACCATGGGGTCCACCCAGGCCAGGAGTTTCGTGGCCTCGCTGTGGTCCCGCTCCTGTTTGTTCATACGCACGAGCGTCTTTTGTTCGTCCAGCACGAAACCGTCCGGGCAATGGAGCGAACATGACGAACAGTCTTCGCAGCGGCCGCAGCGCAGACAGGTTCGGGCGGCGGCCACGGCCAGGTGTTCCAACTCCACGACCGCATGGTCCAACGCTGGATCGGCCCCGGTCGTCACCGGGCCGACTCGCAGCGAGGTTCTGCCTGGGCTGTCCTGGGGCGCCAGGAATCGGAATCCGGCGTATCCGGTCCGGGTCCAAGACGGCCTCGACAAGGGGGCGGTCTTTGTCCCAGACGTCTCATTTTTCCCGTCCAGCAACGCGGCAGCGATGCCAACGGCGACGCGTCGGCCCGAGGCCACGGCGGCGACAACGCCTCTTGGCCCCGTGGCGGCCTCGCCGGCGGCGAACACCTTGGGATGCGCCGTGGCTCCCGTATCTGGGTTGGCGGCTAGGGTCCCCATGGGTGTGATGTCCATCTGGTCCAGGAGTTGTCCTGACTGCCACGTGCCGGTCCGTGCGCCTGCCGTCACCACGAGGTCAGCCTCCATCACGGATGTGGGAGACTCCGCCTTCCATGCCGGCGCCGTGCCCTGTTGTTTGGGTGACGTGGGTCGGATGACGAGGCCGGTCAATCCGACAAAAGATTGCTTAAGCCCTTCGGCCAGCGTCTGAGGCCGTACATCGACTCCTTCCGCCATGGCGGCCAGCAGGTCGTCGGGGTCGGCAGCCACCTGATTCATGGACTCGGCGAACAGGAGGGTACAGGAGCGACCGTATCTGGCCACAGACCTGGCCGCAGCCAATGCCGACGGCGTCGAACCCACCACGGCGACGCGACGCGCCGATCCCAGCACGGTTTCGAGACGCTCGGCTCCCAGCAGGTCCAGCGCATGGATCACGGATTCATGATGCTTCCGATGGTTCGCCTTGGCCTCTTGTTCGCGGTCGGATCGTCGGGGCGATTCCTCGTCGAAATCGAGCCCGGTGGGGAGGACTCGATGCGCCCCGGTGGCGAGGCAGACCGCGTCGAACGTGTCCGTCAGGTATTGCAGGGAGGCCCGGTCCTCGATGGCTTGGCCATAATGGAACGTGACGCCGATGGCCTCGATGGCTTCGATGTCCTGACGGAGATCCCGCCTGGGCAGTCGAAAATCTGGGACCTCTTTGGCCAGCAGTCCACCGGCCTCTTTGCGGCGGTCGAACACCTGGACATGGAATCCGGCTCTGGCAAGGTCCCGGGCGGCGGTCAGGCCGGCTGGGCCTGCGCCCACGATGGCCACAGTCTTTCCGTTGAACGGCGCACGAGCGGATTCGGGCACGATGCCCTGATCCGACACGAAGCGACAAACGAAGGCTTTGAGGGCGCGGATGGGCACCGGCGCCCCCTCCTGTTCGTTGCGGCTGCATTCCCGCTCGCAGGGTCTGCTGCAGATCTGGCCGCAGACCGATGCCATGGGGTTTTCACGGCGGATCAGGGCCTCGGCCCCCTCGAAATCACCGTCTGCGATGTGGGTGACGTACCCCTTCACGTCTATACCTACGGGGCAGGCCCTACTACAGGGCGGGTCGCCCAGTTGATAGATGCCCGGTGTCGGATCGTCCGTTTCGGGTCGGACATGGGACCGTGGCTCGGCAGGCGACTCGGAACGAGTCGGCACGCCGTTGGGAAACAGAGCCTGTTCGAGGGTCGCCACGCGCGTCGGAATCTGCAATTTCAATTTATCGGAAAGAGCCACACGTCTACCTCCGGCCGGGGCTATTTGTTTTCCGTTGTGGGCTCGATGTCAAGTGTTGACTCCGCGATTCCGCGATGTCCAGGTCACGGCGATTCGTTCGCCCCCATCGTTTCGGGACCGGTGGCTATTCCTGGTCGGAGAACAGGAACGAAATCGAGTAGACTCCGTCTTCGAGTTGGCTTGTCACGTTGTATCCGCTCTTGAAAAAGACGCGGAGCATCTTGCTGTTTTCCTTGAGCACGTCGGCGGTAAAACCCAAGATGCCCTTTTCTTTGGCCACGTCGATGAGGGTCTTGAGTAGGAAGGTGCCGATGCCCTTGGTCTGCCATTGCGGCAGCACGGTAAAAGCGACTTCGGCCATGTTGGTGGCTCGGTCCAAAAACCACCTGCCCACGCAGACGAAGTCCTCATCCCCCTCGTGCCCGACGTAGCCGGCGATGGCGAAGCGTTCGTCGTAGTCGAGGACCACGAGTGGCTGGGCCTTTTTGTGTTCCATGGTACGCACTGTGCCCATGAATCGGTAGTAGACGTCCTGCTCGCCCAGGTTGTAAAAAAAGTGCCTGAGGCGGTCCTCGTCCGTGTAGTTGATCGGTCGAAGGCTGACGGTCGTTTCGTCTGGAAGTTGATACGTCCAGCGGTAGCGTTCGGGTTCCTCTGATCCGAGTTTCGGCAACTGCTGGTCGTGGTAGACATACGTGAGCTTTTTGGCTTCTTCGAGGAGCCAAGGGCGAAACTTTGGATGGGCCACCTTGATGAGGGCCATGGCGCGCTCCCGGATGTTTTTGCCATGCAGGTAGGCGATGCCGTGTTCGGTGACCACGTAATGGACATCGCCCCTGGTCGTGACCACGCCAGCTCCAGGCGCCAATACAGGGACGATGCGTGAAATCTCGCCATTTCGCGCCGTGGACGGTATGGCGATGATGGGTCGCCCGTTGCGGGCTAGGGCGGCGCCCCGAATGAAATCCGCCTGGCCGCCGATGCCCGAATAGAACTGGTGGCCGAGGGAGTCTGCGCAGACCTGCCCGGTCAGGTCGATCTCCAGGGCCGAGTTGATGGCCACCATGTTGTCGTTCTTGGCGATGTTTCTTGGATCGGACACGTAGTCGGTGGGATAGAACTCGAACACCGGATTGTCGTCGATCATGTCGTACAGGCGCTGGGAGCCGAGGCAGAAGGCGGCAACGATTTTTCCCGGGTGGAACGTCTTTCTTCGGTTCGTGATGACGCCGGCCTCGTACAGGTCCAAAATGCCGTCCGAAAACATTTCCGTGTGGATACCCAGGTCTCGTTTGTCCATGAGGTGGTTGAGTACGGCGTTCGGAATGGAGCCGATGCCCGCTTGGATCGTGGCACCGTTCGGAACGAGTCGGGATACGTAAAATCCTATCTTATTGGCCACGTCGTCGGGGACCTTGTCTGTGTATTCGAGGATCTGTTCTTCGTGTTCGATGATGGCGTCGAATTGGTCTACGGAGACGATACTGTCTCCGTGGGTTTTGGGCATGCGTGGATTGATTTGAGCGATGACGTGATCGGCGTGTTCCACTGCCGCCTTGACGCATTCGACCGAGACGCCCAAAGAACAGTTGCCGAAGGGGTCCGGCGGGCTGACCTGCACCATGGCTACATCGATGTGCAGCCGGCCCGTCTTGATGATCTTTGGGATTTCCGACAGGAAGATCGGCGTGTAGTCCGCATCGCCGCGTCCTACCGCATCGCGGGCTGCCCGACCGATGAAAAAGGTGTTGAGCCGAAACATCTCGCGAAATCGGCTGTCGGTCAGTGGTGATATATTGAGGCTGATGAGGTGGAGAAACTCCGCGTCCGCCAAGTTGCTGCGATGATTCGCCAGGTTCTTGACCAGAAACTGAGGCTCGGCACAGCCGGTTCCGATGAAGATTCGGCGTCCAGGCTTCAGCTTTCTGAACACATGGTCGACCGTGGACAGATGCTGCTGGTAATGTTCTTGCATCCGTTTGATGCGCCACTTCATGGTAAGGACCTCCTGTCCACGTGGTTCGATCGCCTGGCGAAGGCGATACGCTGTGTTTCAACAGGGCGTCTCGGCCGTCGATCGGCTACGGTGCCTGCTCCTCATGGTTGAGATCGAACAGCATCTTGACGGATAGGCAGATAGACGCAAGCTTGGACTTGGCCGAATCTCCCCGCGACGCAAGCACCATGGGCAGGGATCCTGCGATGATCACACCAGCGCAGGTGGCGCCCGACTGGGTCGTCAGAGTCTTGTACAACACGTTTCCTGCATCGATGTCCGGCATGAGCATGATGTCCGCCGTGCCGCGAATTTGTCCTTTGTACTTTTTTTCCGCCGCGATGTTCGCATCCATGGCCACGTCGAAGGACAGGGGCCCCTCGACGAGGCAATCGGTTCGGTGCGAGAGTCGTTCGGCGATCCGCGACGCCTCCAACGAGCTTTCCACACTGGGATTGATGGACTCGATCGCCGAGATGACCGCCACCTTCGGGTGGCGGATGTTGAGCGACTTCGCCACGACGAGGGCGTTTTCCACGATGATGATTTTTTTGTCCTCGTCTGGGTATGGGTTCACGGCTGCATCGGTCACGAGCAGGAGCTTGTGGCGCAGCGGGATGTCGAGCACCACCACGTGCGAGATGAGCTGTCCTTTTTGGAGTCGGTTCGATCGCTTCAGATACCGAAACACGCCTCGGAGCAAGGCGTCGGTGTGGAGACTGCCCTTCATGAGGAGATCGACTTGGCCCGAGGCGAGTAGTTCGGTGGCCGCTGCCACCGGGTCCTCGGCGTCTACGATTCGGTAGTTGTCGCCGTCCAGCACGATATCGAAGTCGTACGCCATGCGGTTGATGGCCTCGTAGTCTCCGATCAGGACGAACTTTGCGATCTGGTATCGTCCCTCCTCGTTCGCCATCTTGGCGGCAAGGAGCGCCTCTTCGTTGTCTGCCGCCACGATGGCGATGGTCGGGACCCTGTGTTTTTTGACGGCTGCATACGTGGTGTCCACCAGGTCGTCCAGCGACAGGATGGGGGTGCCGGGCTTCTTGAAGAAGGTCTTTCTGCTAAACACCGGGATCGAAGCCAGGTCGCTGTAGGATTGGATCTGCTGTGCGTGACGGTTCTTGGTCCGTTCATAGTCTGACAGCGTCGATTCGTCGTGGAATCCGGCGATGACTCCTGCAGCGAGGGCATCCAGCTCGATGGACCCGGGAACGTGCAGGATGGGGAACCGATGTCCGAGTCGTGTTTCGACGAGCCCGGTGAATTCCGACGAGCGTATCAAGCTGCCGGTCAGCACGATCGTTGGGTTGTCGAGGACCGACGTGCGTCCCAGCACGGCCGCCGCCACTCGTCTGGACATGAAGTCGAGGACCATGTCGATTTTTTCGATCTGGGACTGCGACGCACCATGGTCACGGAAGGCGAGGAGCATCTGGAAATCGTCCGTGCCTACCAGGGACAGGAGCCCGCCCCTGGACATGACCGCTTCCTCGATATCCTGAAGGGTGCAGCGTCTGTTTTCGAGTGCCTCGATCACGCGGGCGAGATCGAGGGAGCCACAGCGATTGGTGGAGGGCACGCCCGAGTAGGCGTCCACGATGGAAACCACCTGGCCATCCCGGTGGGCCGCCACCGAGATGCCCGCTCCCAGGTGAGCGGTGACGACTTCGAATTTTGCCATGGGAACGCGGAGCATGGCGGCCACGAGGTGTGCAACCGCTCGGTGGTTCAAATAATGGGCGCCGGTTCCATCGCGCGTGAGCCGAGCGAATCCGGTCATGCGCTCCGCTGGGTCGATTTCATCCACGGCCACGGGGTCCGTGGTGGTCAGAAGGAGGCCTGAAGGATCTGCAGACGATTGGGCCAGCTCTTGGCCGATCACGGGCCCCATGTTGCTGTGATGGGGGAGTCTGGGTTTGGCTAGATCGGAGAGCATGGCCGGGACGATCCGATACGTGCCGGACGGGATCGGCGCCACGAACCCGCCGCGAGTGGCGATGCCGGCGAGGTCATCGATACCCAGATCGTGTTCGGCCAGGCAACAAAGAACGGCCTTCGTCCTCGCATCGGCGCCGTCCTCCTCGTCGGGCTCAATGTGGCACATGTTTTCCCAGCAGCGTTCCAGGCCTTTGTAACAGGCCAGCCAGGTGAAGTTCAGATGGGGGTCGATGACCAGAAACCGTTTAGACGATTCCTGGGCCAGACGCGCCACGGATGGGCCGATGAGAGCTTCGAGAACGAAACGATGTGGCTCGACCCTGGCTTCACCGACGAGTCGGTCGACGATTCGCTGGATCGAAGCGTTGATCGCCACAGAGCCGCGGTGCTCGTAGAGCCTGGCTGCCATTTTGGGTAGGGCTTTGGCCAGGTCCTTGTCCGACCGCGCATCGTCGACTCGGTCGAGCAACGACTCCACCGAGGCAAGGAGGGCCGCCTCGGATCGTTCCAGGGAACGTCGCTGCTGTGCATTCGTTTCGATGGCGCCCTGTATCCGGGCGATCTGTTCGTCAATGGGTGTCATCGTTGAACAAACTCGTGATGGCTTCGGGGTTTGCTACGTGGCTCAGATCCTCGCTCGGACTCGCGTCGCCCACGGCGATTCGTTTCAAGAGCCGACGGATCACCTTACCCGTCCTGGTTCGGGGCAGGGCCGTCATTGGGACGATGCGGCTCGGGACGAAACAGTCTCCCATGGTTTCGGCCAGCCACGCTTTGAGGTCTTTGATGGCTTCCTTTCGACTCTTCGCATCCTCCGTCGATTCGTCGGATGGCACGATGAACGCAATGATCGTGTCCTGCCCTTCTTCGTGGCTGCCAACGACGGCGGCCTCGTCGACGAAAGGATGGCTCAATAGCGCACCCTCCACTTCGGACGTGGACAGGGATTGTCCATTGATTTTGACCACGTCGTCCAAGCGTCTCATGAACCACACGAAGCCGTCTTTGTCGACACGGACGCCGTCATTGGTGGCAAAGAAGCCCGGATTGCGTCGGAAATACAGGTCGAAGAGGCGGCCCGGTTGGTTCCAGATGCCTCGGACCATACCGGGCCAGGATCGGCGCAGCATGAGGTGGCCGCCTTCGTTCGTTTTGGACAACTGGCCGAAGTCATCGACTACGGCCATGTCCACCCCCAGGGCGGGCAGACCGAGCAGGCCGGGACGGTTCAGATCGGCGGTCGGGTAGGCTGTAATGAGGGCGCAGGCGCTTTCGCTTTGGGTCCAGAGGTTTACGAGCCGATGAGGTGCATCCACGAGCGACTGTTCCGTAAAGGCTGCCGTTCGAGGGGTCAGCGGTTTGCTCGTCGCCGCCACCACGGCAAAGTCCTCACGAGGATTCGTCTCCGATCCCTGACCGGATGCTCCGTTTGATGGAGGGTTCGCAGCCGGCTGTTGTCGGGATGGCTCGCTCGATGCTCTGTCGTGCACGGCATTGATTTGCCGTTGTTCGTTGCGCCACCTGAGCAGGTGGTCGGGCGTGGTGATCAGGACATGGTTGGATCGTTGCCCTTCGGTGTCCGCCAACAGGTCGCCCAAGGTGATGTTTGCGCGCTGCGCGAGCAGGACGATGTGGTGGCCGTTGAGCAGGGGGCCCCAAATACCATAGCTCTGTTCCGCCATGCTCGTGCGTTCGATGGTGCTCACGACTCCTGGTTCCGCCACGGAGGCCAGCACTTGGCCGAAGAGGTGATCGTAGCTCGTCGCCGTCTGGGTGATGAAGCCACCGGTGGCAAAGACGTTGGCCCTGGGTAGACCGGCGGTCACTCGCGGGTAGAGCAGCATGAGTGGATGCTCGGACGGCACGATGACCGGCTCGATGCGGCCCTGTTCCTTTGCGGTCCGTTCGACCCATTGGGTGAATGGATTTGGCTCGGTTCCATCATTGATCTCGATGACCGGAATCCGTTTCCCCTGTCGCTCGATGAGGGTTTTCAGATTTTGGGTCTCGTCGGTTTTCCCGTCGCGTTCCGGCTCGGTGGGCGTCTGGGCCGACGGTTGGTCGGTGATCACCATGGAGGCATCGCAGTCGTGCACCAAGACGGACACGTAATGCAGGGGGATCGCGGTCGGCAGAAGAACGTAGGTCAAGCCGGCCCTGGCACATGCGAGGATGGTGACGATGGCCTGCCACCGCATTTCCGCCCAGATGACCACGCGATCTCCTGCAGTCAGGCCATCGTGGACCATGGCCGCAGCAACCCGGTCCACTTCTGTCCGGAGCTTGGCGAAGGTCCATCGTTTTTCGATGGAGCCGCGTCCGAGCACAACCAAGGCGACTTGATCGCCCTTGTCCTCGTCGATCCATCGATCGATTGCGTTGACGCAGGCGTTCAGTCGTCCATCCGCAAACCAACGACAGGTGGCGTTCGCCCAGTCTTCTTCGACGATGACAGTGGGAGGGGTCGCCCAGACCATTCGCTCGGCTTGTTGTTTCCAATAGGCCTCTCGGTGCAAGATGCTGTCCTGCTGGAGGTGGAGGTAGTCGTCCAGGGTCGTTGGTGGATGACGGGGAAATAGGATGTCTCGTTGGTTGTCACGAGAAGTCTTTTGTTCGGACATGGAACACCTCGTCGCCGACCCAGAGTGAAACGACTCGTCCGTTCGTTGGGCCGGCCAGAAATATAGCGCATCGGAGCTTCGAAACAACCGGGCCGTCCCAGGGCGTTTTCCTGGATGCTCGTGGGACCTTCCTCACGTCTGGATCTTCGGCGCATAGCGGCTCAGCAGGCGAGCCGTGGTGCGGTGTTTGCCACGAAGGGCGAGATCGAGGGCGGTCCATTGGTCCTGGACCAGGGCTTGGGGATCGGCTCCATGGTCGATGAGGAGTTGGACCACTTCCCACAGACCCTTTTCAGCGGCCACGTGGAGGGGCGTCCAGTCCTTCGTGGTGCGCCCCTCCACGTCGGCGCCACGGTCGAGGAGCAATGCGACCATGTCCGTGTTGCCCGAACCGGCGGCAAGGTGCAGGGCGGTCCATCCGTCCTTGCCCGGTGTCTCGATGGCTGCTGCTCCGGCGTCGAGCAGGTCGGTCACGATGGCCGAATATCCTCTTTGGGCGGCAACGTGCAGTGGGGTCCAATGATTTTGGTTGTAGGCGTCCAGGGGCGCCCCGTGGTCGATTAGCATTTTGGCCGCCGCTGTGTGGCCGTCCTGAGCGGCGAGATGGAGGGGCGTTGCGCCTCGGTTGGTCCGTGCATCGAGGTTGGCGCCCTGTGCGACCAGATGCTCGATGACCTGCTCGTATCCATCCTGGGCGGCAAGGTGGAGCGGGGTCCAGTCGTCGCGTTCCGTGAGGTCCACGTGGGCTCCAGCATCCAGCAGGAGCCGTACGAGAGGGACGCAGTTCTTATGGGCTGCCAGGTGGAGGGGCGCGACCCCTACGTCATTTTGGTGGTTCGGGTCGGCCCCTGCATCTAACAGGATTTTCGTTGCTTCTGCATCGCAGGTTCTCATTGCCTCATGCAGAGCGGTGTCTCCCTTTGCATCGGCCTCGTTCACGTCCGCACCTTGTTTGATTTGTTTTTGGATATCCGTTGAAGAGCGTTGCTTGACCGCTTCGCGTACAGTGGTCATGTCTTGCCTCCCTGTTCGATGAGCGTCTGTCCGCTGGGGCGTTCGTTTCGCCTGTCCGAGCCGTTCGTCCATGGTTCTATTATTTGTCGTCACCTCCAGCAGACCACATCCGAACAAAAAATCATCGAACCATACCACGTTTTTTTGAGCAAGCATCCTGCGCCGTACCGGGTTCGGCCAGCGGGTGCGAAAGTGCCCTGGTCAGGTGTGGGCGCTGCAGTCCCTTCGTGCTCAATCTCGATGAGGGCCGCGGTTTGGTTCGCAAGCCGATTGCCTGGTTCGATAGGTGAGAGAAGTCAATTTTTTGGCATAGAACATCCGTTTGTGCATGGAAAAGGTTCTTGGAGTCAAAGTTCCGTCCATGATACACACAGCAGGGTTGGTTGCTCAGGTGGCCTTTTCGATGTTGTTGGCCAGCAACCAGCCGTCCTGGCGAGTGATGACGACGTAGGTGGGTCCAACGGACCACGAAACAAGGAGGATGGAGATGCGCAATCGGAGACTATGGACCTCTGTGCTGGTTGCTGCCGCTGGTTTGTTGCTGGCCGTGACGGCCTGCAACAAGAAAAAGGCGGCCTCGGACGAGAAAAAGACCAAGGAAGCTGTGGCCCAACCACCGGCCCTCCCTTGTCCAGCGACCTACAGGAAAGTGCCTGCCGACAAGCAGGCAGCGGCGTTTCGTTGCGAGTGCAAGCCGGCGGGAGTGAAAGGGGCAGTCTGGGGAGACGGAATTTACACCGCAGATTCTTCGATCTGTCGAGCCGCGCTCCATGCCGGCGCAATCACGGCCAAGGGTGGAATCGTGACGGTTCGCAGGGCGAAGGGCTGTCGGTTCTATTTGAGCAGCAGCAAGAACGGGATCATGACGCATGCCTGGGGGCCGTTCAAAACGAGTTTCTTCTTTGATGGTAAGGGCAACGGTACCTGCGCCGAGGCGAAGCCCAACGGACCCTGTCCGTTGAAGTATGCGTACCTTCCGGCCACGGCCCAGAAGCCTGGGGCGGAGTGGACCTGTCAGTGCTTGCGAGGATCCTTGTTTGGCCTTTCGTGGGGAGTGGACCTCTACACCACGGATTCGTCCATCTGCAAGGCTGCCGTGCATGCCGGCGCCATCCCCAAGACGGGTGGCAAGGTCACTGTGGTGGCCGCTGCCGGATGTGACTACTATCCAGGGGCGATGCGCAACGGTGTCCGATCGATGCCGTGGGGTAAGTTCCGCACGAGTTTTTTCATCAAGGGCAAGGGCGATGGCAAGTGCAAGGTGCTCAAGCAAGGAGAGGCCTGTCCTGCGCGCTTCAAGGACGTGCCGAAGGCTGGCCCCAAGACGAAATGGACCTGCACCTGCGACGCCGCCGCAGCCCGGTTCGGCACCGTGTACGGATCTGGGACCTACACGGCTGATTCGTCCATCTGTCGGGCAGCGCTCCATGCCGGTCTTCTCAAGAAGGGCAAGGCGAAGGTTACCGTGGTGGGGGCGCCTGGTTGTCCCAAGTACGTTGGCTCTGTCGTGAACAATATTTCGAGCCGTTCGTGGAAGAGTTATTCATTGAGCTTCTATTTCAAGGGCAAGGGCAAGGGAAAGTGCCCCAAGTAGCGGCACCTCGTTCCGTTGCGCTCTCGTTCTATCGAATTCGGTAGATCCGCACCTCGAACGGTCTCATGGGGGAGGGGTCTATAAGCTTGGTCCCCGAAAGATGGGCGGACGATGCGCTGAAGGTATCGGTGCCCACGTCCCACTGTTCGACCTGATTGCCCGTCGTGCTTTGGGGGACGGGTACCTCCATGTCCTGATTCGTTGCCGGCTGTCTGGTTTCTCTTGCCACGAGGAGGTAGCTGCTGTCGGCACCGGACAGCCACCACCAGGCCAGGTCGCCGCTTGCCTCGTGGCTCACGCTGTCAGCCGCCAGGACAGGTTCGAGCTTCGACAGGTGGGACACGGCCGCGGTGAGTCGCTGCCAGGCTGCAGAATCGCTCGAAACGAATTGCTGGCACCAGAACACCACACCGCCCTGCGCGCCTCGGATCATGGCGTCCAGCGCCATGAACCACAATTCTTGTTGGAGCGGATCCCTGGCGCCGAAGAACCGTTGCGTCGAGAAGGCAACGTCCAGAGACAGGGCACCGGCATCAGTCCTGTCCCGGCTTGCGAGGACCAGGTCGTCCGCTCCGTCGCCGTCCAGATCGCCCAGACCGTCGGCCATCACATGGCTGGAGTCGACGGCTGTGGTGGTGAGCCATCGGTCCAGGTCCGCCACGGTTAGGTTGGACCGACTGGGGTCGGCGACGAAAACGTCCAGGTCCAATTGCGACTTGAAGGCCATGACAAGGTCCGGATGGCCGTTCGCGGTCACGTCACCGGCTTGAAATGCGCGCAGATTGTTCAGGTTGAGGTTCGATTGCGGGACATCGAGGAGCACGCGTGGGGGCTGTCCCGTGCCTTGAGATGTGGCCTGTAGGATCAAGATGTGCTCGTTCGTGGTGTGATACGCGAGGATCAGGTCCGCCAGACCGTCGCCATTCGTGTCTGCAGCCGTGGCGCCTTTGACTCTTTCGAGGTCCAACTGACTGGTTGTCGAAAGATACCATTGCGAGGAGATTGCTTGGCTGAAATCGTCGAAGCCACTGCACCGTGACCCTATCAGAATCCATGCTTGAGTGCCGTCTGGGTAGTCGTAAGAAGCCATCAGGTCGTCGCACTGGTCTCCGTCGAAGTCGGCTGCCAGAAAGTGCCGGATCACGGAAAGAACGACATCGGGAACCTGAGATCGAAAAGACAGGTGCGGCTGGTCGAGGCCGGTCTGGGTGGATGGTACGAGCCAGAAGTCCTGCTTGTCGTGTCCTTGGTCGGCGATGATCATCAGGTCGTCGTCTCCGTCTCCATCCCAGTCGCCTGCAGTCGCTGCGATCGTGGTGGCATCCAGGGACAGGTCGGCCGTGATGACCAATTCCTGGACAGGCCCGCCAAAGGGCGCCTGGGCGAAATCGTAGACCAGAATGCGGTCCTGGTCGCCGTCGGCACTGCCGTCATAGCCAAGGGCCAGTTCTGCGGTGCCGTCTCCGTCGAAATCACCGGTGACCGCAAAGCGGACCAGGTTCGGCGACAGGCTCGGCTCGGTACGCCAATGCTCGGCCATTTCCCAGCGTTCGGATGGAATTCTGCCCATCCCGGCACCTTCGAGGATCATGACCACTGATTCGTCGAGTCCCGATTGCGACACGAGGCCCGCAAGCAGGTCGGCTTGGGCCCCAACCGCATCCAGATCCTGGTGGTCGGCCAGGATCGAGTGTCCGTTGCCCGCCGGGATGGGATACATGTCCATGCTGACCACCTGGGACAGGGGGAGATAGTCGAGCAGGAGATCGAAGTTGGACGGTTCGTCCTGGCTGCCCCTTGGAGCATGATTGATGAATCGGAGTCTGCCGTATGGGTCGATGTCGTCCAGCACAGACGAAAATTGAGCCTTGAGTTCGTCCGCTTCGATGCCGTTCCAGAGGGGTTCGTCCGGTCCCAGCCAGGCGATGAGGTTGATGTCGTCGAGATACGGCTCCACGATGCTCTTCGGGTCCTGTTGCCCCATGGGGAACCACATGCCTCGATGGCCGGTTGGCCCCGGCCGATCCAGGAAGTTGAATCCCGCCTGGATCGCTTCTGGGTCGCTGACGTCTTGAGGTAGTCCTGCTGCCCCAAGGAGCACGATCGTTTGCCCGCGAACTTTGATACGACCATGCTCGACGGTCGCAAATCCGCGGTAGAGGTTTTCTGTGTGGCAGACGTCGCTGCAGCCGTCTCCGGGAGTCTGATTTCCATCGTCGCAGTCTTCGCCCTGGTCTTGCTCGACGGTGCCGTTGCCGCAGAAGTTGCAGTCCGACTGGTCCCATGTGCAGTCTTGCTGGCAGGACAGGGTGCCGGACACTGCGCCGACTTCGGTGCAACTCGGCTTGATTCCAGATTGCGGATCGCAGTCTTCGCCCGGGTCCACCGTGCCGTTTCCGCATTGGCTCTGGCCGTCGGTTCCAGAATCTGCTTTTGGATGGATCTCGAAACGAGTCCGACAGCCCACGAGGCACAAGGCCGCGGTTGGAAAGACGATCGAACGAGAGAGAAGAGGTTGCATGCGTCTATTTTTCCATGGGCCCACCGAGTCTGGAGTTTTGATCGTCAGCGGCCCAACCTGTTCCTGGTCGATATTTAGTCACGATTGTACCATAAGGAAGTCTATTCTGGCAGCGGCCACCAGTTTGAACAACTTCCTAAGTCGGTGTGCGTGGCAGAGGCGAGCCGGGCGGGATCGGCCTCCTGTTGAAATCGACTCGATTGTTAGGCCTGGTTGCTGCACAGGACCAGTTGACCTTCACACAGCAACCCAAGTATGGTAGCTCAAATTGCGATATGGAGCGGGCGGCAGGTGTCCGCGGTCGGTTGTGACAGGAGGACGAGCCATGTGGGATCAGTTCAAGGAATTTTTGCGGTTTCAATTTCTCGCTGTACCCGTTTGGCGCATCGTGGCGGCGATTGGATTCATCGTGGTTGCATGGGCCGTCAAGAAACTGGCTCTCAAGCGGTTGGTCGGCGTTCTTTTGCATGTCGCGTCCAAGACTAAAACAGACCTGGACGATTTGCTCGTCCAGGCGGTGACGGCACCGCTTGGTTCCACCGTGATTCTGGCCGGTTTCTATCTGGGCGCCGAGGTGATCCAGTTTCCGAATCATCCGGTCGATGTTCAGGGATTTGTCCGGGGTCTGTTTCGCACCATCATGATCATCATCGTGGCCTGGGCGCTCTATCGGGCCGTCCGGGTGGTGACGGTCATGTTGGAACGGCTCACGGCGAAGACGGAGTCCAATCTGGACGACCAACTCGTGCCGTTTGCCGAGAAGTTTCTCAAGGCGACGGTGATCGTGCTCGCCGTGGTCATGGTCGTCCGCGAGTGGGGCTATGACATCAGCGGCCTGCTGGCTGGTTTGGGCCTTGGCGGCCTGGCCTTCGCTTTGGCGGCCAAAGACATGTTGGCCAATGTGTTCGGGAGCGTCATGATCCTGACCGATCGTCCCTTTGCCATCGGAGACTGGATCAAGACGCCTCAGGTGGAGGGCACGGTGGAAGAAATTGGTTTTCGTTCCACCAAGGTTCGAACCTTTGCCAATTCGCTCGTGTCCGTTCCGAATTCGATCATTGCATCCAATACGGTCGAAAACTGGTCACGGATGCACAAGCGACGCATTTCGTACAAGCTTGGGGTCACGTATGGCACCACGGTGGCCCAGATGCGCGAGGCGGTTGAACGCATCAAGGATGTGATCAGTGAACATCCCGGCATTCGGCAGGATTTTTGGCTCGTGTATTTTACTGATTTCAATGATTCGTCTCTCGACATCATGATCTACTGCTTCACCGAGACGACGGTCTGGGGTGAGTACCTGGCGGTGCGGCAGGATCTGAATCTGAAGATCTTTGCGATTCTGGAAGAGATTGGTGTGCAGGTCGCCTTTCCGTCGCAGAGCATTTATATGGAGAACGACGAGCCCAATGAACGAAAGAAGTGGGACGACGTGGCCGGTGCGGCCCTCGAGAGCCGCCAGGAGCCAAGCCATCCTTCTTTGCCGGGCCGACGGGGCAACGAGGCTGCGGTCGAGTAGAGGCCTGATTGCTGGCGCGAAGCGTTGGGAGCCAGGGTCGTCGGATGCGCAATCAAGGATGCGCAATCAACCTAAATGGACGATTTGGGAGGGTCAACCAGGTCCAACAGGGCTGGCAGATTGAAGAGGTGTGTCAACGGGGCTTTGGTACTGGGCCAAAGCCCCCTGTGGGGTCAGCCCTCGTAGATCGCCATGGCCTCGTCGACCGTCTTGTTTTCCACGGTGATGGCATAGATGGCGTTGCACATCTTGATGGCCTCAACCAGGGACTTTTGATGCAGGTTGCGACCCGTGGCGTTTCCGGCTGCGCCGCTGACGAAGATCTGATCATGGAGTCTTTGCAGGAAGCTCTTGGGATCCGTGCTGCTGCCTCCGGCGCAGACGACCTTGGTGCGTCCGGCCGCCAGGATGGCCTCCTTGAAGATCTCTTTCGATTCCTGTCCATCCGCCACCGGATAGTTCACCTTCACGAAATCAGTGCCGAGGCAGGCAGCAGTGCCAGTGGCTCCGGCGATGAGGTGGGGATCTTTTTCAGCGGTGACCGCCTGGCCTCGCGGGTAAATCCACAGAACGGATACGAGGCCATATTGGTGTGCCTCGTAGACGACCTGCGCGGCTTGCCGCAGCATTTCGGATTCGTACTTGCTGCCCAGATACACCGTGTATCCCACGCCCAGGATCTTTAACTCGCTGTTGTCGCGGAATTCGGCCACCTGGTCCACATCGATCCATTGATTGCTGAACGGATCCTCTTGGGCCGTTTTGACCAGATTCGTTTTGGAGTTCAGCTTCACCAGGTAGGGCACCTCGGCATAGTCCATGCCATATCGGCCAATGAGACCGAGTTGGGTGGCGAACACGCCGATGTTGGCTTGGTTTGCGATCCGAAACAGATGCTCTGGATCGTTGTCATCCGTGTGGATGCCTTCACCGTAGAAGTCTTTATTGAGATGCTCGACCTTCTGGTCCCCGGCGAACAGCATGAGCCGTCCACTGTCATGCGTAATGGTTTGGTAGTTTTTCAGGTACAGTTCCCTGGCTTCCTTGGGGACGTCCATCGGTACGATGATGCCTGTTTTGCTCATGAGATACCTCCGTGTCGTCAAACTGGTTTCTGTGGTTTTCTTCTCCTTTGATCTTTACCCAACGAAAGGGGAGCCTACACGACAAAGGGGCTTTGGTGGAAGAAGAATTGTACGTCGAGTGATGGTCCAGTTCCTTGCAGGCCTGACCGCAGACAGGTCAACCTACGCTCCCTCCGTCACGCACTGGACGAACTCAGTGCCCATTGCCCCGCGCGTGTCAGCACCCCCCTGAATGGTTACGACTCGGATTCGTCTTTGCCCCTCCAGGTGAAGAAGTCGGGGTGTCCTTTTGCAAGGCGGAAGATGTTTACACAAAAAGGGAATCGGTGCCGCTTTGCCCATGCGGTTTGCGGTGCATCAGCGAAAAAAGGAGGGCCTACACGTCGAAGTAGATTTCGACCTCATAGGGGTGGGGGCGCCCCAGGATGTCTGTGGCCTCGCTCCGTTTGAACCGAATCCACTGGTCCAGCAGCGTTTCGGTGAACACGCCTCCTGCGAGTAGGAAGTCGTGGTCACGTTCCAGGGCATCGAGTGCTTCTTCGAGGGATTCGGGAAGCGATGGCACTGTGGCCTGCTTTTCCTTTGACCATCGGAACACGTTTTCGTCGATTGGGCCGAAGCCCATGTCCGAGGGGTCCATCTGATGGAGGATGCCGTCGAGGCCGGCCATGAGCTGGGCAGCAAGGACGAGGTAGATGTTGCCCGTGGCGTCCGGTGGCCGAAACTCGATCCGCTTGGTTTCGTTCGTGGTGGCGTACTTGGGCACGCGGATGGCGGCGCTTCGGTTCGCCTGACTGAAGAACGCCTTGCTGGGAGCCTCGAAGCCGGGAATTAGACGTCGGTAGCTGTTCGTGGATGGGTTGGTCAGGGCGAGGAGCGCCCGTCCATGGTGGAGTAGGCCGGCGATGTATTGCCGTGCCAGGGTGCTCAAGCCAGCATATCCTGAGGGATCGAAGAACAGGTTCGTGTCGCCCTGCCACAGGGTTTGGTGGCAGTGCATGCCCGACCCCGCCTCGCTGTGGAGAGGCTTCGGCATGAAGGTGGCGGTCTGACCGTGTCTCCTGGCCGTCTGTTTGGCAATGTACTTGACGGTCATGGTGGCGTCCGCCGCCCAGGTGAGGCTGCCCAGGGAGATCTCGATCTCTACCTGGCCGGGGCCGCCCACTTCATGGTGGTGATAATAGACCGGGATGCCCACGTTCTGCAGGTGCGAGACCATCTCCGTGCGCAGGTCCCACTGGCAGTCCTGGGGCGGGATGGCATGGTAGCCGCGCAGGGGTTTGATGTAGTGGCCGTGGCCGCCGTCTGGGCTGTTCCAGTCTGTTTCCGCCGATTCGACGCTGTAGCCCGAGCGTCCCATCTTGTTTTCGAAAAAGACCTTGTCGAATACGTAGAATTCGAACTCAGGGCCGAATCGGACCAGGTCTGCCACTTTGCTGTCGCGCAGGTGCTGCTCCGCTCGTTTCGCCACGCTGCGCGGGTCGTTGGGAAAATCGGCAAGGGTGTCCGCCTCGCGGACGTCACAGATGAACGACATGGTCGGATAGGACGAAAAAGGATCCATCCAGGCGCTGGTCGGGTCGGGCACGAGGACCATGTCGCCTGATTCGACTGCCTTGAATCCGAGCGAGGACCCGTCGAATCCGACGCCTCGTTTGGCAATGGCTCCGAGCCCGGGTGCGACGGGGAGCGAGACGTGGTGCCATTGCCCCAGGGGCCCTACGAATTTGAGGTCCACCTGAAAGACCGAGTGTCGTTCCATATAGGTTTGTGCTTCATCAAACGTTTTGAACATGGTCGGCTCCGTTGTGTGCGAGGCTTCAATTCATTCGATTCAAAAGAGAGCGCTGGAGAACCAGCAGCTTGTCTGACTCTGTGTGTCGAGGGTTCTGTCGAGCGTTTTGGCACCTGTGCTGGTGGTCATGATGCTTTGCTTGTTTGAGTCATTCGATCAGTACAAGGTGGGCCAGGGGCCCCATCGTGGTTGGAGCGCCTTGCCCTTGTAGATCTGCGTTTGGGCGGTGCCGTCCAGGTTCGAAACCCAGATGCCGCCTCTGGTCGATGAGAAGGCGAGCAGTTCGCAGTTGGGGGCCCAGGTGGGCTCTTCGTTGTCTCCGTGGCGTCTGCCCGTGATGCGGCGATACGTGTGTGTGCGTACGTTATAGATGAACACGCTGAAATGTCCGTTTCTGCGGCTCGTGAACGCAATGAGGGGGCTGCCCTTTCTGGGGCACCAGGCCGGGGTCTGATTGTAGTAGCCACGTCTGGTCAGCCGCCGTTTGTGGGACCCGTCGGCGTTCATGATCCACAGTTGTGGGTTGCCGTATCGATTCGAGACCCACACGATTTTTCGGCCGTCCGGTGACCAGGTGGGCGACGTGTCGATCCCCGGATGGCTCGTCAGCCGCCGAATGATCCGCCAGCCCCGCCTCGTCTTGCGCCTCCTGCTCAGGACGTAGATCTCCGGGTTGCCGTCCTTGGTCATGGTAATGGCCACCTTTTTTCCGTCCGGGGAGAAGGCGGCTCCGGCATTGAGGCCGATGCGCTTCGACACGCGATGCGGCAGGTGCCTTCCAAGCACGGGCACCATGTAGAGGTCTGGATTGCGGCGCACGTACGAGGTGAACACCATGTTGCGTCCATTCGGAGACCAGGACGGCAGGATGTTTATGGACTTCGGCTTGCTGATCCGGTGCAGGTCGTAGCCATCGTGCTGCATGACGAAGATGTCCTTCCGGGTGGGACCCAGTGTGGCCACGAACGCGATCCTGGTTCCGAAGGCACCGGGTCTGCCGGTGTAGTACTTCATGACCGCGTTGCACCAGACGTGGGTGGTGATTCGGAGCAGTGGCCTGGTGATGCGGTAGGTTTTTTCCAGAACCGCCTGCTCGCCTTTCGATAGCTCCCATAGGGCGAAGTGGACCTGGACCGTCCCGCCCGAGCTGTTCACCTCGAACTTCATGACGCCCTGTGCCCCGATCCGTCGCCAATCGCTTCGGTGGACGGCCATGCCTTCGGTGCGCCAAATGGCCGGATAGGTGCGCCGTTTGAGCACCTTGAAGGCGGTGGCGATCCTGAGGTCGTTCACCACGATCTGCCGGGTGAATGCCCCCAGGGCTTTATCGGTTCCGTATGGGTCGGCGACGGCGATCCGATAGGGCGCCCGGCCCGTGGCAGCCACGGTGATTTCGAACAGGTCCTGGGTCGGATGGGC
>JAGGXR010000120.1 GCA_021162935.1 Deltaproteobacteria bacterium | reverse complement strand
GGGATCAGTTTCTGTCGAGGGATCAGTGTTGGGGTTCGACGCGCGCCAGGATCACGGTGATGTTGTCCTTGCCGCCCGCCTCGTTCGCCGCGTCGATGAGCAGTTCGCATGTGCGGTCCAGCTTGGGCTCCGACACGACGATTTGGTGGATCATGGCGTCGGAGATCATGTCGCTCAGGCCGTCGGTGCAGAGCAGGAACACGTCGCCCACGCTCGGATTGACGCGGATGATGTCCACCTTGACCATGGGTCGCATACCGAGCGCTCGACTGACGATATTGCTCTGATGGACCGTTTCTTGGGCTTCGGCGAGGGTGATGCCCTTCATCTTGGCATAGTCATTCAGGAAGGAATGGTCTTCTGTGACCTGGGTGATTTCTGTCTGGCGGATGCGATAGATTCGGCTGTCGCCCACGTGGGCGAGCAGGGCGTAGTCCTCTTCGAACAGGATGCTGACGATCGTGGTCCCCATGCCTTTGGCCGCCACGTTCGTTTTGGCCTGTTCGTGGATGCGCTGGTTGGCGAGCATGATGCTCGTGGCGAGTCGATTCTCACTGAGGCGGCCGTGGCCCATTTTGTACGGCCAGGTGACGTCCTGGTCTTCGGCCGTGGCGGCGAAGTACTCCACCACCGTGTCCACGGCGATTTGTGCCGCCACCTCACCTGCAGCGTGACCACCCATGCCGTCCGCCACGATGGCGAATCGTTCTTCGGTGGGCAGGTAGAAGTTGTCCTCGTTGTGGTCGCGGGTCTTGCCCACGTCGGTTTCGCCAGCGAAGCGAACCCGCATGTTGCTGAATGGAAACGACGTGCTCACGGGTTTCTCCTCAAGGGTCGCGCGACGTTTGGTTGGTGCGCCGATCGAACGCGTTCGGCGGCGTCACACGTTTGTTCGAGCCTTGGCCGGTTCGTATCGCCTTTTCGGGCGTCATCGGTGCGGCACATCCATGTTCGCGCAGGCCAGCATTTTGGGCAAGATACCGTGAAATGGGCCGTGGGTCAAACGACTGCTCGAAGCGTCGTCGCCGCATTCTGCATGGGGCGGAGCGCTGTCTTGTTTGCGGTTCTTATAAAACATGATAAACATAGTAGAATTTCTGAATATGTGAGAAAGAGTAGTCTGATGAGGCCATCAACGAAATGAGACGTCATCGGGCTTGGTCCTGGTCGATGCGGAAGGATAGGAGTGGAACCATGACGATTCTGGAATTGTTGGCAGGGAGAAAAGCCACGCGAGCCATTGCGATCGAAGCGTTGGATCGCACCGTCATTGGTGACCTGGCCGAGGCGGCCAGGCTCACGCCGTCGTGCTACAACAAGCAGCCCTGGCGGTTTCTTTTTGTGACCTCCGATGAGGGACGCGACCGGGTGGTCGGCTGTCTGGCGGACGGGAACAAGCCATGGGCTTTGCGGGCTCCGCTGTTCGTGGTGGCATCCAGTCGTGTTTCGGACGACTGCGAGTTGCCCGACGGCAGACGGTACCATCAGTTCGACCTCGGCATGTCGGTCATGAATCT
Organism: Deltaproteobacteria bacterium; assembly: GCA_021162935.1. Taxonomy (GTDB): domain Bacteria; phylum Myxococcota_A; class Polyangia; order HGW-17; family SLPX01; genus JAGGXR01. The sequence continues at coordinate 26,081 of JAGGXR010000120.1, read as the reverse complement.
CATGCTGGCGGCCACCGAACAGGGATTGGTGGCCCGCCCCATGGCAGGCTTCGATTCGGGTGCGATTCGCCAGGCATTTGGGCTCGACGAACAGGATGAGCCAATGGTGGTGGTGGCGGTGGGAAAGCCATCGGAGGACGAGTCGCATCTTCCCGACTCCTTCAGTGGGCTTGGCGACAGGCCGCGGCAGCGAAGGCCCGTGGAAGAGATCGTAACCTGGAAGTAGGGCGTTGCCCGCCAGGCCTGCATGGCTGGATCCATGTTTCGAAAGGCCGTGGCACCCCTGTGCGGTCCCGTTTCCTGTTTTTTTTCCTCTTATCCCCTGCTCACGTTTTTTCGATTTTGTGCTATTATTATGCCATAAATTTCTGTCGCGAGGAAACGACATCATGATGGTGCGTAACGTGTTCTTTGTTTGTGCCGTGGCGCTGGCGGCCGGTTGTGCAACCGGGCAGAGCCGCGGCCACGAACCGGATGGGACTGCCTGGGTCAGGGACGGCCGCTGGTGGGATTCCGGTGTGGGTCGGGATGCATGGCGACCTGGTGATGGGGCGTCTGGATGGGATGCATCCTGGGACGGCGGCTCGCGCCAGGATGGCACGGTGTATCGGGATGCACAGGATTGCAGCGGCGGCTGCCAGGACCCGCCGGGCCCCTGCTATGAAACGGTTGGTCACTGCGTGGGAGGCCAGTGCCAGTACGACGTCAAGACTTCGGGAGCCTCCTGCAACGACGGGGACTCCTGCACAGAGGGAGACGAGTGTGACGGGTACGGCCACTGTTCCGGGGTGACCAAGGACTGTTCGCGCTATCGGGCGCACGGCGGCAGTTGCAGCGCCGGTGTGTGCAGCGGATGGACCTGCGACATCGGCTGGGGCAACTGCAACTCCACCTGGGACGACGGATGCGAGACGCAGGTGAACACGACGCAGCACTGCGGATCCTGCAGCAATTCGTGCGGCAGCAGAGCTCATGCCACGGCGAGTTGTCCCAGTGGGACGTGTCAGTATGCCTGCCAGTCGCCCTACGAGAACTGCAACGGGAACTGGAGCGACGGTTGCGAGATTCCCACTGGCGTGGCAAATCAGTGCGATTCAGCGGGCCTCAACGACCAGATCGGGTGTGGGACCGCTTGGTGCGGAACGGACGGCAGTGACCCGAATCACATCCACAACTTCGGGACTTGGCATTGCACGGTCTGTTCGAACTGCCATGATTTCAGTGGGACCAACTGCAGTTGGTGCAATATATCCGTGGGTCAATGGTACTACCCGAATGGGACCGACTGCAGCCAGTCCGGAGATTGTGGCAGCTACAGGGATACCGTATGCCAGTAGAGCGGTTCGTGGTGCCAAAGCCATTGGCTCGGGCCGTCGTGTCGGTGCGGAAACGCGCCGGACAGGTGTTCACCGAATCGTTTTTCAAGGGGATTGCCCGGTCCTTTTCCGCGACGCCGCTGGCCTGGCCGAGGTTGTACGATGTGGAGGTGATCCGCGACGTGCCCTATCTGGCGTCCGGTCTCGTTGAGCAACGGCTCGACATGTATCGTCCGCGGCACCAGGGAAATGGATCGAGGCCTGCGCTCATGTACGTGCACGGCGGCGGTTTTCGCTTCATGGCCAAGGAGACCCACTGGCTCATGGGGCTGCTGTTCGCGTCCCGTGGTTACGTGGTGTTCAATGTGGAGTACCGTTTGGCGCCGCGATTTCGATTTCCCGCTGCGCACCAGGATGTGGCGGCAGCGTACCAGTGGATGATCGAACATCGAGGCGAATACGGATCGGCCGGCCCCATCGTGCTCGCAGGAGAATCCGCCGGTGCGAATCTGGCCTGGGGAGTGACCCTGAGTGCCTGTTACGAGCGGCCTGAACCTTGGGCGAGGCAGGTATTCGAGTTGGGCGTGGTGCCAGACGCGTTTGTGTCCGCCTGCGGCATGCTTCAGGTGAGCCATCCCGAACGGGTGCTCGAACAAGGCCTGTCCACGTTTTTTCTGGATCGTTTCGAAGAAGTCTATCGGGACTACGTTGCCGGATCCGAGGCTGAGCAGCAGGGCAAGGCGGACCTGGTCGATCCGTTGATCATACTCGAACAGGGCCTTGCGCCACGACGGCCGCTGCCTGCGGTGGTGGCCACGGTCGGGACCGCCGATCCGCTCCTGGACGACACGCGTCGGCTCCAGGTTGCGTTGGAACGCCTGGCCGTGCCTGTTGCCGCCTGGTACTATCCGGGCGAGATCCACTCGTTTCAGCCGCTCATCTGGCGGCTCCATGCCCGGCGGTCTTGGGCGGCGACCTTTCGTTTCCTGGAGGATCAGGTCGGTATTCGACCGGAGACCACCGGGTCACGGCTGGCCTCCATGCTTCTCGACTCTCCCATGTGAATGAAGTCACAACGTCGGGTATCTCAGATGTTCGACCGATCGCTCAGCGAGGATGGCCGAATTCTGGTTGCGTCGGCCTCGGTGGTGGCTGTAGGCGGTGCGGAGTCGGTGGAATCAGAAGGTGGGGTTCGAATCCGGATCCGGCCGGCGTTCTACCGGCCGGAACGCACCTGCCCGAGGATGGCGAGATGGGCTGGTGAGCCAGCGACGGCAATGGCATCGTCCTCGTCCGGTGTCCTGCCCCGAAAGGCCCGACGCAGGCGCTGAACTCGGCCTGCCGCATCTTGGAGGCGGCTGCGGAACCAGTCGTTGCGGCAGGCGTTCACAAGCGCTGTTCGGGCACGATCGGCCAGTCCTTTTTCAGGGTGTTGGCAGACGAGGAGCAGGTCCACGCCCGCGGCGATGGCCTGGACCGCGATTTCTTCGATGGAGCCCAGGTCGGCCACGGCCGCCATCTCCAGGTCATCAGAGACCAGGACTCCTTTGAAGCCACAGACCGTGCGTAGCTTGTCTGCGATGATGGCTTTGGACAGGGTGGCGGGGTGGTCCCGATCCCAGGCTGGGTAGACCACGTGCGCGCTCATCATGGCCGGCAGAGTTGCAGCCGCTCGGCGGAAGGGCTCAAGTTCGATCGTTTCGAGACGCTCGGTTGGATGAGCCACGACGGGCAGCGCCTTGTGGCTGTCCCTGTCCGTATCGCCATGGCCGGGGAAGTGTTTGCCGCAGGCCGCAATACCCTGCGACATGAGCCCTTCGGCCCAGGCAATCGCCAGGGTCGCTGCCTGTCCCGGTTCGGTCCCAAAGGCTCTTCGTCCGATGATGGGGTTGTTCGGGTTCGTGTGCACGTCCAGGACCGGGGCGAAGTCGCATGTGATGCCGCAGGGCGCCATTTCTTCGCCCATGGCCTGGCCCATGGCTCTGGCGAGGTCCCTGTCGCCTCGTTCTGCAATGGCCATGGCCTCGGGCCAGACGGTCCAGGGCTCGGTCATCCGCAGGACCGGTCCGCCTTCCTGATCGATGCTCACGATGGGACAGACCCTCTGCCCCGCTTCGCGGATGGCACGGACGAGCCTCACGAGTTGCCTGGGCTCTCGGACATTGCGTCGAAACAGGATCACGCCGGCTACGAGATCATTGTGGACCTGGCCAAGGAGGGTTGGTGGAGCCTCCGGGCCTTCGAGTCCCACGACGAGAACCTGTCCGGCGAGTCGTTCCAGGTTGGATGTCATCGATGCGCCTGTCGTGTTGTGAGACTAAAGGCCCGAACAGGACAGTCCAGATACGCGTGGATCTGTAGATATGCAACCCACATCTTGTGCGACCTGGACGGTGACCTGGTAGAATACCCACTTGGCGTGCTTGTCCGTCCACTGGGCCAGGTAGACCGTGATCTGCTGTGCAGCGTTGACATCCGCCGGACGTGCCATGAGCCAGACATTGGTACAGTCTGTGCTGACGGAGGTATCGTCCGCCTGCTGGCCTCCCTCCCACAAGGCAAAGGTCCAGCCGAGGGTCGAGTCCGGGGCGTAGAGGTCCCATTCGCAGGATCCGCAGGAATCCGTGCAGTCGGGGAGTCGATATCGTGGGTGCTCCGTGCAGGCAGCCGTGTCATTCACGTCCAACCGGGTCATGACGACGCACGCAGCGTCGCGAGGAGGCAGATCCATTTGGCTCGTGGTGCAGGTCCAGGGATCCCATGGCTCGTCTTGGACACATTGGTTGTAGATGTCACAGGCTTTGTCTGGAAGCGGGTCAGTGTTTGTCAGGGCGCATTGCGACCAGAGTGGATCCTGGCCTTCCTGGCAGGTCGTGGTGCCTCGCTTGCATGCGCTCCCGTTGTCGGCGAATCCGAAGCACTGCTGATTTTCGGTATCGAAGGTGTTCGAATTGCAGTCGTTATCGAAGCCGTCGCAGATCTCCGGGGCGCCGGGGTAGGTCCACGAGGCAGAGTCGTTGTCTGGATTGTCATCGCAGTCCACATCCGAGGCCGTCGGTGATTGCGGACAGTCTGCGGGATTCGCCGTGCCGTTCCAGCTTCCGCAGCGGTTCCAACCGTCGCCGTCTTCGTCGAATCCTTCGTCACAGATGTTATCGCAGTCGTTGTCCTTGCCGTCGCACAACTCAGGGGCGCCCGGATAGACGGACTCGTCGTTGTCCTTGCAGTCTATGAACATCTCGTGGTCGTCGGTATTCATGTCCACGCATTCATTCGACTTCATGCCCGGCGCCTTGGACCCGCACCAGGTGAATCCGTCCTGGTCGAAGTCGCTTGCCTGCCCCTCGTCGCAAGCTCCGTTGCAGTTGTTGTTTTTGCCGTCACAGATGTCTTCAGCACCTGGATTGGTGTTTGGATCCTGGTCCATGCAGTCGATGAGAGAAGAATTCGGAGCGACACAGCGGTTGGTATCCCAGTCCGGCTTTCTGGTTCCGCACCAGGTCCAGCCGTCGTGGTCATTGTCGTTCGGTTTTCCTTGATCGTCGATGCCGTTGTCGCAGGATCGGTCGCAGTCGTTGTCCTTGCCGTCGCACAATTCAGGGGCGCCCGGATAGACGGATTCGTCGTTGTCGTTGCAGTCTCCTGCACAGTTGGTCACGCCGTCGTGGTCATTGTCCGTTTCCTCGTCGGTCAAGCCGTTGCAGTTGTCGTCGATGTTGTTGGCACAGATTTCTTGGGCACCTGGGCCGATGTTTGGGTCGCCGTCGTTGCAGTCCTTGCCGCCGAGGTCGACCGGTTTGAACCCGTCGCAGTCCCAGTCCTGGGGCGAACGTAGGATTGGGTCACCTGAAGATATATCGATGAAACACCCCAAATCGGTGACTTCGAAGGGCGGCGGATTGCTGTCAACGGCCAGCAGCGCGATGGTTCGAGACACGATTTTTCCGGCCAGGAAATCCTGCATCTCCGGGTTGGTGAATTGGCCCCATGCCTTGAGTTCCGTGCCCTCGTATCCCAGGACGAAGACCTTGAGTTGCGTGATGTCGGCGCTCGTCCGTGTGATCAGTTCCTTCCATGGGGCGTCCACGAGGCTTCGGTCCCGTACGTCCCGGACAGCATCCGTGGTGGCGTCGTTCAGTACGTAGGCCCCGTCTTCGGTAAGATACGCCATGTGGAATTCGATTCGTTCGATCTGTCCGTCCAGCGTTTTGGCGGAGTCGTCGAGGGTCACAAGGGCCAAAATGCCGGTCTGGGTGTTCGATGAACTTCGGCTGCCACAGCCGACGGCAGACAGAATCCAGGCCGCCGCCAGGACCAGCCCCATTGCTTTGCTGAAACGTGTCATGGTCATGCCTCCTTAGGCAGGCAAAAGAAAAACAAAAAGCAATATAACATGTTTATTTAACCATGAAACGATGGCCAAGTGAAGCGAAAGAACATGGAGGTGCAGGGTGAAGCGTTGCGGTGGGGAGGGTCTAGGCCCGGAGGTCGTTGGGCGGCTTGGCCAAAAGGGCTCCTACGACAGTGAGTTTTTTGAGTCGGGCGCGAATGACGGGCAGGTCGTTGGCCAGGGCAGACGAATGGTCGAGTTTAAGGATGAGGCGTCGTGCGTGGGACAGGACTCTGGCTGTCACGCTGAATGGGAGACAGTTGGAGGCTAGACGAGGCCGACCTTTTTGACACCTCGCTCCATCTGAGCGATGCGGTCCTCGATGGTGCCGGTGAAACCGATGGCGAACCGGACGAGGCCAGGAGACAGACCCATGCGCTCCTGGTCTTCGGGTGGAACTTCGGACGAGGTGGACGAACCGCTGCAGGACATGAGCGTGTCGAAGTAGCCGAGCGACACGGCGATGTAGCCGAAGTCCTCTTCGTTTTGGAGGTAGTCCATAAGGGCGTTGGCCTTGTCGACTGTCTTGCAGTCCAGGGTGAGCATGCCCCCGTAGCCGTAGCCTGGATTGAGCATGGATGCGAGGAGCTCATGCTGCGGAAAGTCAGACAGTCCGGGGTATACGACCGGGGCGCCCAGTTCCTGGAGTCGTTCGGAAATGGCCATGGCCCTGTTGCTGTGTTCCCGCATGCGGATGGCGAGATGTGGGAGTCGTTGGCTGATGTCGAAGGCGGTTCTCGGGTCTATGGTCGGACCAAGGAGCATGACACAGCCGTTGTGGAGGTCCATCAGTTCATAAGCGAACTCCATGGTGGAGCAGATAGCGCCCGCGATCACGTCGCTGGCGCCGTTGACAAACTTGGTCATGCTGTAGACCACCACGTCGGCACCCAGCACGGCAGGCGAGATCATCATGGGGGTGAACGTGTTGTCCACGACGAGCTTGATGTTCTTGGCATGCGCGATTTTGGCGAGAGCCTTGATGTCGGCCACGGCCAGGGTCGGGTTGCCGATGGTTTCCGTGTAGATGACTTTGGTGTCAGGACGAATGGCCGCCTCGAACTCCGCGGTGTTCGTCGGGTTCACGAAGGTGGTTTCGATTCCATACTTGGGGAACATGTCGGCCAGCAGGGCGTGGGTGCCTCCGTAGATCACGTTGCTTGCGATGATGTGGCCGTTTCCGTTGCAGATCTGGAGCAGCGTGGTGGCGATGGCCGAGATTCCACTGGCGGTGCAGACGGCCCGCTCGGTGCCTTCCATGGCGGACAGATATCGGGCGAGTACGTCCACCGTGGGATTGAAGTGTCTGCTGTAGAGAAAGAATCCATCCTTGTCTGGGCCGCGGATGCCCTTGAAGATTTCGGGCATCACCGCGGATTCGAGCACGGTAAAGGTTGCGGAGCGTTCCACCGACGGACAAACGCCCCCATGCTCGCCGAATTCTCTCCTCGTTTGGGTCAAGGCTCTTTCCGGGTCGTGCATTTGTTTTCTCCTGTGGTATCAGATGGGTCCCTGGGTGCGACTTTTTTTGCCATGGCAAAATGCCATTGTAAAGGAATGGTTCGCCATGATTTTGGACGGAGAGGTGCTTCCCTGTGGCGGAAGCGTGGGATGGCGTCCGTCGGGAGGCGCCTACGAGGTGGCAGGCATGAAACGGCATCGTGTGGCGGTCGTTGGGGCGACCGGAGCGGTTGGCAAGGAGATCCTGGCGGTGCTCGCAGACCGTCACTTTCCCATCGAGGACGTTCGGCTCTTGGGGTCCGGTCGTTTCGAGGGACGCAGGATGGGCACGCCGGTGGGCGAGCGCAGCGTGGATGCGGCAGACCATGATTCCTTTGCTGGAATCGACGTGGCGTTTTTCGCGGCTGGGTCGGACGTTGCTCGTGAGTTGGCGCCGAGCGCTGTGCGAGCCGGTGCAGTGGTTATCGACAACAGCAGTGCCTTCCGTATGGACCCAGAGGTGCCGCTCGTGGTTCCCGAGGTGAACCCGGACGCGTTGGACGTGATCGACCATGCCGGGATCGTGGCGAACCCGAACTGTTCCACCATCGTCTTGGTGGTGGTGCTCAAGCCGATCGCAGACGCCGCGGGGTTGGAGCGGGTCGTGGTGTCCACGTACCAGGCTGTCTCCGGGGTGGGCAGCAAGGGCATCGAGGCTCTGGAACGAGAGACGCGCTCGGTGCTTGCTGGCGAGGCCGTGGAACCGAAGGTACTGCCGTATCCGTCGGCCGAGCGGCATCGGGTCATTGCATTCAACGTGGTACCGCACGTGGATCAGTTCGGGGACCAGGATTACAGTAAAGAAGAGTGGAAGATGGTGCATGAAACACGAAAAATCCTGGCAGATCCGGGGCTGCGCATCACGGCCACGACCGTGCGCGTGCCTGTGTTTCGCTGTCATGCCGAAACGGTGAATCTGGAGCTGAAGCGGTCCTTGGATCCAGAGCATGCTCGTGAGTTGTTGCATGCTGCCCCGGGCGTTTCGGTTCGAGACGACCCGGGCCGGCTCGAATACCCGACGCCCCTCGATGCTACGGGGCTCGACGACGTGTACGTGGGCCGCATTCGGAGGGATGACACGGTCTCTGCCGGGCTGAATTTGTGGCTCGTTGGTGACCAACTCCGCAAGGGAGCTGCCCTGAACGCTGTACAGATTGCCGAGGCTTTGATAGAGAAACATCGTCTGTAGTCGATCCGTCCATGTGGTCCGCTCGAGGCTGCCAGAAGTCGGCACAAGGGTGGATGGATCGATGGTCGGGCGCTGGATTTCGGTCGGTGGGAATGTGGCATTTTCGGAATGCGGCTGTCACGCTGCGACGAGGCCCGGTCCTTGGGTGGTCGTGGATCGCTCCGTGGACCCTGGGGTCCTGGGCTCCGTGGTTCGTGGCTTGTGGAGAGGTGGTTCGTGAACGTGATTGTACAGAAATTCGGCGGAAGCTCCCTTGGGACCGAGGAATCGCGGACCATTGCTGCAAAGAAGGTGATTGCGGCCGCCGAGTCGGGACATGGGATCGTGGTCGTGGTTTCGGCCATGGGTCGGTCGCCGAGTCCATACGCCACGGATATGCTCTTCGATCTGATGGGGGCGGTTTCCGATGGGATGACACGCGAGTTGGACCTGGCGCTTTCCTGTGGAGAGACCGTGTCCGCAGCGCTCTTTGCGGTGCTCCTACAGCGTCTCGGCTTGGCTGCAAGCGCCTTGACCGGCTGGCAGGCGGGTATCGTCACCGACTGCTCATACGGTGAGGCTCGGATTCGCAAAGTGAGACCCGAGCGTATCCAGGAGGACCTCGACGAAGGGCGGGTCGTGGTGGTGGCCGGGTTCCAGGGTGGGACTGAACAGGGGGAGATCACCACCCTCGGTCGAGGCGGCAGCGACGTGACGGCGGCCGCTTTGGGCTGTGCCCTGCACGCGGATCGGATCGAGATCTTCACCGACGTGGACGGCATCATGACGGCGGATCCTCGGATCGTTCCCGCGGCAGCCAGGGTTCGGCGCATGACGTATCGAGAAGTGTGTGAGATGGCGCATCTGGGAGCCGGTGTCATCCATCCTCGTGCGGCCGAGATCGCCATGGAGGGCGGCGTACCCCTGTGGATCAAGAATACGTTTTCCGATGACGAAGGAACCCTCATTGCCGATCGGGCCCGGGTGGTGGAGGGGGTGCCCATACCCGGCGACAATGTGGTGACGGGGATCGCCCACGTGGGGGGGCTGGCGCTGGTTCAGGTGGCATTCGAAGTCGGACCTGATCTGAGTCTCGACCTCCTCCGTGCCTTGGCTGATGCTGGAATGAGTTTGGACCTCATCAACGTGTCGCCCGGCAGGATGTCCTTCACCATCAAGGAAGGTCAGGCGGATGCCGCCTCGGATCTCCTGAGCGGCTTTCCCGTGGAGGCGTCCGTCCAGCTCGGGTTTGCCAAAATTTCAGCCGTTGGTGCCGGGATGCGAGGCGTTCCGGGCGTGATGGCCTCCATTGTCGAGGGCCTTCGGCGTGCGGACGTGCAGATCCATCAGACTGCGGACTCACATACGTCGATTTCCTGCCTCGTCAAGGCGGAGGACCTGCCCGCGGCCGCCCGTGCTCTCCATGAGCAGTTTACCCTGTCTTTGTGACCAACGAAGATTTGGCGATGTCGTGGGGGATGGTGTGAAGGAGTCCTCCGGCATCCAGGAATCCCATGGCTCCACATGGGGCTCCTGGAAACTGGTGGGGAAGTGGAGCTGAAGGGGATCGAACCCTCGGCCTCCAGAGTGCGATTCTGGCGCTCTCCCAAGCTGAGCTACAGCCCCGAGATTTTGCACGAGCGCATATAGCAGAGGGGGCATTCGTGGTCAAGGAAAGTTTGTCGGCCTGCTAGAGGTCGGCTTCTTTTGGAATGATGGTCGGGGGACAATGCCCACGGCGGAACTGCGTCGGTGCCTCTGGTCAACGAGGATTGGAAGACGATGCGGAACCGGTCAATTCGTGTCCGAATAGTCACCGTAGTCACCGTAGTCACCGTAGTCGCCGTAGTCGTCATAGTCGCTGTAGCTGTCTGAGTAGTCTGAGTAGTCGCCGTAGTCGTCATAGTCGCTGTAGCTGTCCGAGTAGTCGGCGTAATCTGAGTAGTCGGCGTAATCTGAGTAGTCTGAGTAATCCGAATAGTCTGAGTAGTCGTTGTATCCGTCCTGGTAGTCCTGGTAGTCGTTGTATCCGTCCCGGTATCCGTCCGAGTAGTCTTGGTAGTCAGCATATCCGTCGGAGTAGCTGTCCGCGTAGCCGTCGCCATAGCCATCTGAGTAGTCGCCGTAGTCCAGGTAGCGGTCGGCACATCCCACGTTATGGAGGAAGCCCGTGGCACCGACCACCGCGGACCAGCGTCCGAGATGGTTCAGGAATTCTCGTCGGGAGATGGGAGCCATGATGGACCTCTTCAAAGAGTAAATGACTATGCTTCATTATACGGACGGGAGGCGGAAGAGTTGAACAAAAAAAAGAGCAGCTCTTCGAAAGAGTCGCTCTTTGCAGATTTCGAGTAGCGGCGCAGGGATTTGAACCCCGGACGCAACGGATATGAGCCGTTTGCTCTGACCAACTGAGCTACGCCGCCATGGTGGGCCCTTTTATATCCAGGATTTTGGCGCCTGCAACCATTTTTTCTGTCCGGCAAAGGGATCCGGTTGCTTGGATGCAGGATCGCATGCCTCTCATTCGTTGGCCCGAAGTCAACGGTTCGGTCCCTGTCCGACCCCCAGGTTTTGCGAATATCGTGCAGCCTCGCTATAGGTTGGACCCAGGTTTTGCGAATATCGTGCAGCCTTGCTACAGGTCTGCGTCCGGATCGATCCTGTGTTTCAGCGTGACCGCAGGGGCGAAGTTTGGGTGCTCGTCCAGGATCGATTGGACCACCGCCATGGCCTTGTTGGTCCGATGGAGGGCGGCTAGGGTCAAGGCCTTTCCCAATAGGATCCATTTTTTATCGTTCGGTTTGACGGCCAGGGCGGAGTCGAACTCGACCAGGGCCCGGCGGTGGTCCCCGGAGGCCCGGAGCGCCCAAGCATACTTTTCGTGCAGCAGTGGGTTGAAGGGCTGCAGGTGCACGGCCATGGGGCCGAGTCGGCGGACGAGTTTCCATTTTTTGAAATGGGCGAGCCACTTGAGCGCCGTGAACGTCACCGATGGGCTGGTTTGTTGGATCCAGGACAGGTCATAGAGGACTCGGGCCGCCGCCAGCATTTTTTGATGTTTTCGATCCAGATAGGCCAGCGCCTGCAACGGTTCCGACGCTTCCGGGTCGAGTCGTCGTGCAGCCTGGAAGTGTTTGATGGCTTGTGCTTCTTGCTTGGCCGTGAGCGCGAGCTTGGCCAGACGGATTTGGATTTCGTAGCCATCATGGTTTGATGCAACGAGGCGGGTCAGGAGCCGACGTTCCGATTGCGATTGGTGGGCCCGTCGCGCCTGCAGGGATCGGGCATAGAGCAGATTCGGGTTGTTGGGGTCGATGGTGGTTGCAGCGGCAAGGAGTCGTGGGATCTGGGCTGCCTTCTTCTTGTCTCCTGTCAGGATGAGCCTGCTTGCGAGCCACGCCTTGGCGGTGGCGTCTTTCGGGCGTGCCTTGATTCGTTGTCGAATCTGCTTTTCTTCGAGTACTGAGAAGACCAGTGGGTCGAACTGCTTGCGATACACGGGGTAGACCCGATCCAGGTAGGCGGAAAAACCTCGATTGAAGGCGGCTGCCGAGCTGTGGAGCACCTTATGCACCACGTCCTCGGTGGTGGCATTTTTCGCATAGGCGTGCAGGGCCTCGACGATCTTCTCGAATCCCCACTTCTTCGCAATGAAGGCGATCATTTGAGAGGACTGGTAGTAGGCGAGCACGACTCCGAGGGAGGATTTCGAGTTCGTGAACCTTCGATTCACCGTCAGGACGCCCGGCATGGTTCCGGCCAGGCGCATGCGATGCAGGAGCCTGGCGTATTCGCGCTTCCAGTAGGTTTTTGCCACCATGGTTTCATATTCGGCCAGACCCTCGGTGAACCACCGAGGAACCCGACCACCGGTCATCTGGATGTGGAAGACATGGGCCAGTTCATGCCACAGGACGTAGGCCCAGTTCGTCTGGCCCACCGAGGGAGACAGGGCCGTGATGACCTGGCCGAAACACACGCCCATGATACCGGCGCCAGCCGGCTCGCCAAAGGTCCGTGTCTGAAAGTCTGCGGCCTTGTCGTAGAGTTCCACGTACACCGGTGTCTTGGGTCGGAAATGATATTTCCTTTGATAGATCTCGAAGGCCCGATTCATGATTGCCGGGACGTAGCGGGCGACGATGATTTTTTCGTCCTTTGGCGTCAGAAATCTGAAGTGACCGCCCGAGAACCAGCCGAATCGTTTCGTGATGTCGTCGTGCAGGGTCAAGAGGTTGTAGGTTCTGTAGTTGTACCGATCCACCTTCCAGGATTCTCTGAGGTCGAACCAGCCCAGGCCATACTGGGCGACTCTGAGGAGGTTGAACCCTGCATCCGCCAAGGCGTCGCCATCTTTGGGATCCAGGGCCACGGCCTTCTTGTTGAAGGCGGCTGCTTGTCCGTATCGGTGATGTCGAGACAGGAAACGGGCGGCCACATTGTAGAACCGCGCGGCATGCGGGTTTGTGGCGAGCACGTGTTTTTCGATTGTGTGGAACTCGGCTTTGTGTTCGGTGAGCAGAGCTGCCGCTGCCTGGATCGCCAGGCTAGTTATATCGTTCGGATTGACGGCCAGGGCGCGGTGCAGCAGGCCGGCCGCCTTTTTGTAATTGCCGTCGAAAACATCCACGGTGGCCAGATACTGGAGGGCCCGCACACAGGAAGGGTTTACCTTGAGCGCCCGCTGGGCGTAGGCGCGGCCTTTCTTTTGCCGGCCTCGCGGGGCGTACCATTCGAGCCAGGCGAAATCCGCCAGAGCATCGGGGTGGTTCGGGTTCAATTTGAGGACTTTTTTGAGGTACTCGTCCGCCCAGTCCACTCGGTACTTGCTCATGGCGAGTTCGGCCCATTTCGTCCAGACGAGTGCCAGCTTTGGATCGATCTTGGATGCCCGCTCGAAGGCGTCCGAAGCGGTTTGCCATTTCCTGAGCCCCACCGCGGCCATGGCGAGCAGGAGCCAGGTTTCGGCCTTCGACTGGTCGAGGACACCATTGTCGAGGTCCGTGAAAAAGCCTTCATACAGCGCACGGCCCGCCAGCCGATTGCCCGTTTTTTTCAGAGCTTGCGCCAGCAGAATTTTGGCTTGGAGATTCCGGTCGTCGTGCCGCAGGATCGATTGGAGTGTTGCTTTGGCTTTGGCATAGGCACCGGTGCGGACATCGATCTCTGCGAGCCGCATCTGGGCCTGTTCGCGTAGGGCCTTGGGGCCTCGTATTCGGGCGAGGGCGGTTTTGGCCTGGCCGTAACGCCCCAACGTGATCAAGATGTTCGCTGATTCGAGTGCCGCGGAAGCCTGACGACGAAGGGATGGCGCCGACAGAATGGCGAGGGCCTTCGCGTACTTTCCAGTGGCAGCCAGGTTGGCGGCCCGATGCACGGCACTTGGTTGGGCCGCCAGGACGGCATTCGGCTCCAACAACGAGAGCAGCAACGCCATGCGGGTGGTCCAGGTGATCGTCTTTGCGTGGATTCTGGCCATGAGTCGTCGTTATCCTCGTGAAGGGGCCTTGCGGAATGCTCAGGAACGGGCAGGGGGGGGGGACAGCGCCGCGTTTCCGCTTCCGTTACCGTGGCAGACGTTAGTCTGCCGCCATCAATTGTTGGACCCGATTGACCAACTCCAGAGGGCTGAAAGGCTTTGCGAAATAGTCATCGGCGCCGACTTTGAGTCCTTTTTCCCGGTCGATGGCCCTGCCCTTTGCGGTCAGCATCAGAACTTTGATGTAGGTTGTGTCGGGATTTGTCTTGAGACGGCGGCAGACCTCGTATCCATCGATGTCTCCGGGGAGCATGATGTCCAGGAGTACCACGTCGGGCCGTTCCCGATTGGCAATCAAGATGGCGTCGAGGCCATTGTCCGCCTCGAAGATGGCGTAGTTGTCGATGCGCAGCGTAACCTTGATGAGTTCACGAATTTCTGGCTGGTCGTCCACGATGAGAATTTTGGTCTGCATATCGGGTTCTCCATTTGTCGCCCCATTGCGTCGGCTGTCATCATAGCAACGTCTGCGTCCTGTTTCAATCCTGCCAGTGTGAGGGCTGGAAAGTTCTTCTCGATGACGATGCGCAGCAAAAATCGTGGTCCTGGCGCTTCTTTGGTCACGTCATGACCTTGGTGGAGAGTTTGATGGAGGACAGGTCGGACTCGCCCAGTCCGATGTGTCCTGCGTGGAGGATGTGGATGGGACGACCGACGTTTTGCGGGCCGTGGCCCCGATCCATCAACAATGGCAGGCCCTTGTGCTTGCGGAATCCATCCACCACGTCCCATTCGATTCGGTCCATGGCGACGGGATCCCGAGTGGCAAACAGGCTGCTGTAGGGGACGTTGTAGCTCCGGCTTTTTGAGCCGAACGGCCCCTTGTTGTAGATGACACGGAATGTGTCCGCCACGATGAGGCGGACCTTGTCTCGAAGAATCGGAAGATTGTAGATGTCGGGCACCGACGGACTGCAGCAGTTCGGATGGTGCGACGCCGGGTTGATGATGGAACCGAAGGCCAGATTTTTCATGGCACCGCTTACTCCGGCCAGATCGTGATCCTTGAACACTGGTACGTTCACGATGGCGGTGACTCGTGGGATGAGTTTGTTGAACTTGAGCCACTTACCCGAAGGGATGCGATGGATCGTTCGGTCGTATCCCCACTGCTTCTGCGTGGCCACGCGGGCAGGACCCTTGCGAAGATGGTTGTACAGGGGCGATCCTGAGAAGTTCCAATGGTCCCAGATGAAGATGTGTTTTGGTGAGATGCCGACGGCCGTCAATCGGGCTATGATCGTGTCCATGAGGGCTGCGCTCGGAGAGCACCACTGGCCCGCAAACGCATTGGGCTTGATGGCGACGATGTCGTCGGGGTGGAACAGGGTCGCCCAGCAATCCTGTACGGACGACTTTCCGACCAACTCACGCATCAGGTGATCCAGCATTCGTTCCACGGGTTGACGGGCGGGGCGGCCTCGATGATCCAAAGCGTGCTCGTTCGTGGCTTTGAAGACGTGGCCCCTTCCTGCCACTGCCCTGGGCTGCGGTGCTGGCCGTGGCTGTTTGTCCTGCGTTGGTTTCGGTGGCAGCGGTGGGGTGGCATCGACATTCCGTTGGACGACGTGCCCGCTTTTCTGTCCGGATTTTCGATTACAGTCGAGCAGCGCGGCCGCCCCGGTGGCTCCCAATCCGACGAGAAACGTGCGCCGGGTCATGTCGGTTCCTGGATAGCGCTCTTTGGTGGCCGGTATGTCTTCGTCTGGGACGCCCGCGGATGCGATGGCTCCACCGTGCGCCCGATCGTCCTGGTCCTCGTGATCGTGTCCCATGCCTGTTCCTCCATCCGTTTCGAGATGCTTCCCAGCACGCTGTTTGCGTATGGCATCGTGTTTCGAAGTAAACCAATGGACAGGATTCGGGTCAACGGTTTTCCGTGCGGATTTCTAGCTTTGGTTTGACCAGTCGAGGCATCCTTTGAGATGCAGAAGCAAAGACACATTTGCAAAATGCACTTGACATGCCCCGATAAACACATTATCTTGCAAGCAAGTACTTGCTAGCTTGGAGGAAGCATGACCACGAGAATGCATACGGAGGAACGGCGGGTCCAGATTGCAGATGCCTGCATGAAAATCATTGGAGAAAAGGGTTTGAGAGCTTTTACGGTGGCCCAAATCGCCCAGGAAGTCGGCATCAAGGATGGATCCATCTTTCGTCATTTCAAGAACAAAGAGGAAATCATCGATGCCGTTTTGGACCGGCTGGAGGAGATTCTCGCAGATACGATACCATCATCGGTGCCGGATCCTCTGGAGCGACTGAGGACCTTTTTCCTCAATCGAGTGGATGCCGTCGTCAAGCAACCAGGTGTGCGTGCGCTTGTGCTGTCCAACGATCTGATCCACGCTGGGGGACCTGCCGTGTTCGAACGGGTCATGAGGATGCGCAGAAAGGCTCAGGAGTACCTTCGTGCTTGTCTCGTCGAGGCAGCCCACGCGGGTCTCGTTCGGCGCGACATCGACGTCGATGACGTGGTGATTCTTCTCCATGGGGCGGTGATGAGTCTCGTTTTTTTGTCGAACGCCAATGCCCTGCACGGGGCTGCCGAGGATCGAGCCAGGCAGGTTCTGGGAACCTTGCTGTCGATGGTGCAGAAGTGATCCGTCAATGGGGCGCAAAGGAGCCTTTTGTCATGGCACGTAAGCTAGTATATGTTTGCTTGCAAGGTGTGTTGGTGGTTGTGTTTGGGGTGGGCGGGGCCTCCTGTCGCCAGTCGTCTTCCGCCGGTGCGCGCGAGCACCGGGCACTGGCCGTTCGGACGGCGGTGGTCCGGCGTGGGGCCATCAAGAAGACGATCCAGTACATCGGTACGGTTCATTCGCACGATGAGATTCGGGTCCTGGCTCGGGTGCCTGGTCGTGTCGCTGCTTTGCCCGTCAAAGAAGGCGGAACGGCCCGACGTGGTGCTGTGGTGGCGGTCATCGCTGCTCCCGAGATGAGTGCGCGGGTCAGCAAGGTGTACGCCGAGGTCGCCCGAGCGAGGGAGGAGTCGGCGTTTCTGTGTCGATTGGCCAAAGCGAATCGATTTTTACTCGATTCCCAGGCGATTTCACGGATCAAAGAGGACGGAAGCCGGCAGAAGTGCGCGAGTAGCAAGGCTGCTTTGCGAGCCGCGAAGGCGAGTCTCAAGGAAGTTCGCGTCGTGAGGGGCAAGACAGTGGAGAGGGCGCCCTTCGACGGCAAGGTCCTCAAGTGGCTGGCGCAGCCCGGCGAGAACGTCATGCCCGGACGACCGATTCTCATCTTTGGCGGTGAAGCCCTCGAGATTCGTGTTTTGGTCAATGAACGGGACATCGAAGGTGGCATCGCGAGAGGCACTCCCGTGATCGTGTCATCGTCCGACGGAACCACTGTTCGTGCCAAGGTCGGAGAGGTCTCTGCCATGGCAGTCGGGCCGGGACGCATGCTGGAGGTGCGGATTCCGTGGCGGAAAAAACACATGCGCATGTTGCGTCATGGCATGTCCGTGGACGTGGAGTTCGTGCTGGACGAAAAAGCGGATGCGACGTCCGTACCGGCCTTGGCGTTGCTCAAGAAGGATTCCAAGGTTGGTGTTTTCGTGGTGCGTCACGAGACAGCTCATTGGGTGCCGGTCACACCATCGATTCATGAAGGTCGCTGGATTGCGGTCGTGGGGAAGGTCTCCGCCGGCGAGCGGGTCGTCGTGGGGAATCTCGAAGCGGTTCGCACCGGACAACATGTGTATCCAGTCGCCAAGGGGGGTATGGCGCAATGAATCTTACGAAAGCCACCCTGCGCAATCGGTATGCCGTCTGGGCGCTCGTGATTGCTGCTGCCATTTTTGGGGTACGGGCCTACATGTCCATCCCCATGCAGCTTTTCCCCGACACCGCTCCTCCTCTGGTCAATGTCATCACCGCCTATCCGGGAGCGAGCGCAAAAGATGTGGACGAGCTGCTCAGCCAGAAGGTAGAAGACGAATTTGCATCGCTCGAAGGTGTGGTCAAGATTCGAACCACCTCTCAGGACAATCTCTCGTTGGTTTCGGTGGAGTTCCGTTACGATCGAGACGTGGATTTGGCTGCCGTGGACGTGCAAAATGCCATTGCACGAATCAGGAACGAACTTCCCGCGGGCATTCGTGAACCGCAGGTGCTCAAGTTTTCCACCACGGATCGTCCGATTATTTCCATTGGTGTGGCAGCCAAGAACTTGGTTCGAGCCAGGAAGATGGCACAGGACAAGTTCAGCCCCGAACTCCAGCGGATAAAAGGCGTGGCGGCCGTGGATGTGTTTGGGGGCCACCGGCCGGCTCTGTTGGTCGAGGTCCACAAGAAGGACGTCGAGGCATATCGGATTCCTCTACCCAGGATTGTCGCCACCATTCGGGCCTACAACAACGATAGACCCGCCGGGCAGGTGCGTACGGAACTCAGCCAGACCATGTTTCGATTGGAGAGCCGGGCTGGTAGCGTGGATGAGTTCAAACGGATACCCATCGTGTTGCCTGACGGATCTCGAATTTTGTTGGGTAAGATTGCGAGCATCCGTCTCGGATCCCTCGATGACGACGCCAGCTTCGACGTCAACGGAACTCGGGCCATTGCCATGCAGGTGTTCAAAACGGACGGGGCCAACACCGTGGACGTGGTCCACGCAGTGCAACGTAAGGTGCGTGAGTTCCAGAAACGCTATCCAAACTATCGGTTCCTGGTCGGCGAAGAGAGCGCGACCTTTACCGATGTATCGGTGAACAACCTCTTGTCGAACGTGTGGCAGGCGCTCCTGTTTGCGTCGCTCATCATTTTTCTGTTCATCGGTCGGCTGGGCACGTCCATGGTGACGATCGTGTCCATGCCCCTGTCGTACGCATTGACCTTTGCTCTGATGCAGGCCTTTCACGTCGAGTTCAACATGATCACCTTATCGGCGGTCATTTTGGCCGTTGGTATGGTGGTGGATGCGTCCGTGGTCATTTTGGAAAATATCACCAGGAAGCGGCAGACCGAAGGGTTGTCACCCGAGGATGCCGCCGTGGCGGGTACCGACGAGGTGCGTTTGGCCGTCCTGGCCGGTGTCGCCACTACCTTGGTGGTCTTGATTCCCCTTTTGTTCTTGGGCGGATTCATTGGCAAGACCTTCGGGCCTCTGGCGCAGACCCTGATTTTCGCCTTCACGTCTTCGATCGTGGTGGCCTTGGTCCTGGTCCCCCTGTTGACCATCTACACGGCCCGAAAGAGTCGCCTGGATCGGTGGAGCGAGTTGGTCGTTTGGCCTTTCGTGTGGTTGATGACCATGGTCCGCAAGGGGTACGTCGGACTCCTCCGCTGGGCGCTGCGTCATCGTGCCGTTACGTTGATTGTGATTGCCGTCCTTTTCATTGGATCGATTTTCGGGATTCGTCGGCAGGGCATGGAGGTGCTTCCGAAAATGGACGGAGGCAGCTTCTTCATTTCCTTGCAGACCCCTTCGGGTTCCTCATTGGAGCAAACGGAACACGTGGTCCACGAGGTGGAAAAGATCCTCAAGAGCGAACCGCAAGTCATCAAGTTCCAGTCTCAGGTCGGATTCGAGCAAGGAATGCATTCTTTTGCTTCGTTCGGGGTCCAGGGACCGACCCAGGCCTCCATCACAGTGACGCTCACCGATCGGACCGCTCGCAAGGAGACCATCTGGCAGATCGAGGCCCGGGTACGGAAGAAGATCGCTTTGATACCGAACATTCGGACCTCGACGGTCCGTGAACTCGGCAACACGGCGAAGTCCACGACCAAGGCGCCCGTCGTCGTCAGGATCACTGGTGACGATCCGTTGGTCCTCGACCGACTCGGCAACGAGGTGGTTCGTCGTCTCGCGGCGGTTCCGAACGTCGTGGAACCGACACGTGGTTGGCGTTTCGATCAGAAGCGTATGATGGTGAAGGTGGACCGACTCCGTGCGGGCCAACTCGGGCTGTCTCCCGCACAGGTGGCCGCGACCATGGCCTTGGGCTCCTATGGCATCCTGGCCGGGGATTTCTACGGCGTGGAGGGAACCGCCGATCCTATTTTGGTACGCTACAGCGGTGCTCACACGGCCGGGGCGGAAAGTCTACTGTCCTATCCGGTTTTCGTACCGGGCACAGGGAATGCGGTTCCGTTGCGTTCCGTCGTGAAGCTCACCGAAACACGGGGCCAGGAGGTCGTGACCCGTGAAGATCTGGCGCCGACTCTCGAAGTCACGGCCTTCACCGAGGGACGGCCGCTCAACTTCATCATTGCGGATGTCAAGCGAGCCGTCTCGGGGATTGCCATGCCGAGGGGGTACCAGATTCGCCTCACGGGAGAGAAGTCCGATCTGGCGGAGGCCAAAAGCGAGTTGCTGGGAGCGTTCGCCATTGCGCTCCTGGCGGTCTACCTGCTCCTGGTCGCACAGCTTCGTTCTTTTCTGCATCCTCTCACGATCATGATGAGCATTCCGTTGAGTCTCATCGGTGTGTTTGTCGCCCTATGGTTGGCGGGAAAACCGGTGTCCATGCCGGTGATGGTGGGCCTCATTTTGCTTGTTGGAACGGTGGTGAACAACTCCATCATCCTGATCGAGTTCATTCGTCAAAAGCGGGTCGCCGGTACGGCTCGTCGTGAGGCGCTGCTTGCATCGGTGGACACGCGATTTCGTCCCATCATGATGACGTCGCTGTCCACCATCGTCGGGATGATACCTCTGGCTGCGGAATGGGCGCTCGGTGCGGAACGCTTCTCACCGCTGGCCATCGCCGTGATCGGCGGGATGACCGCGGCGACATTTCTTACCATGGTGGTCATCCCGGTGCTCTACGATTTGTTCGACAGCGGTCGGGACCGGCTGCGTCGGATCGGTGCCCATTGAGCCAGAAGGAGACCCCGAGATGCCGGGGCCGGTCCTGAGTACATCTCGTCTTCTGGCAATGTGACTCCCTTCGAAAAGATGCTAATTTCGTGGATGGGGCGGTCGTCGAGATGGTTGACAGAACGGATCGCGCGGCGGAAAAACGAGTCCATGAGGCCCGGTCGGAATTTCTGGATGGAATCGCTGCGAGGAGCACGTCATGTTTGATCATCGTTGGAGCATGGTTTCTCTGGGCAGTCTTGGAGCAGACGAACGAAGAGTGCGCCGTGGATGGCTTTTGTTCGGATCTTGGTTCGTTCGCAGGGGCTGCCCGTTCGGCCTCGTGCTTGCATTGGTGGGGACGATGTTGGGCTGTGGCAGAAAGAAGGCGACTGACGGAAATCGGCGTGCCAAGACCTGGGACCATACGTCTGTCGTGGTCGGTCCGGCGGGATCGCCGCATGGGAGGCGGACGCATCGCTCGCGCGGGCAGGCACCGCATTGGACGGTTGCACCCACCCAGGCCCGCGGTTGGGCGCCTACCGGCTTTCATGTGGCTCGGGTGCCGAAGATGTATGATTCGGCGAACCTGTTCGAACTCCTCGACGGCGGAGCGGACGAATATATCCAGGCCGGGATGGAACGTCTTGCTTTCGTCGTCATTTCCCCAAAGGGCAAGCAGGGCTGTCGAGTCTCGTTGTTCAAAATGAAGGATGCCGGGTCCGCAGGCCGACTGCTCAAGGCAGAGCGGGATCCGGGCATGAAGAAGCTGTCGCTGGGCGAGGTGGCTTGGGGCGATAAGGAAGGGCTCATGTTCCGCAAGGGAACAATCTTCGTCCGGGTCGAGGCCGATGGTCCCAAAGCCGTTTGTCCCTTCGAGTCCGTTGCCCGTCGGGTCGAGGCCGACCGAGCCCTGCCTTGGAAATAGGTTCGTTGGAAATCAGTTCGTTCGGTCTGGGGCAGGCATGTCTGCTTCGATTCAGGCGGCGCGTCGTCGCCTGCGGATGAGGAACATGGCTGCCATGAGCAGCATGATGAGTCCTGGATTGGGTACGCCTCCCGTGTTGCGACAGGAACAGCCGGATGACGATCCATGGCTGTTGGTCGCCGAGCCGTCGCCCGTCGTTCCATCCTGATTGGTTGCTCCGTCGCCCGTGGAGCCTGCATCGGGTCCGCCATCCGCCACTGTGTCGCCGTCTGCGTTCGTTCCACCGTCGGGTCCCTGCGTTGTTTCGTCCTTGATGCCGTCGTCGAGAGGCCATCCAGGGTTCGTGCCCTCTCCCGCGTAGGCCCCACGAAAGGTGCGTCCGGCCTTGTCGGTTCCATTGAAGTCGCGATCGAAGTCCGTGTTTTGGGCAAAGGTCGACAGGTCGATGGCCGAGTCCTGGCATTGGCCTGCCAGGGGGTAGAAGTCCATCTGACCCAACGTGATGCTCGGGTTGACGACGTCGTTTGCCGCTGCATCGACAGAGTCGGTCATGTTGTCTCGTTGATCGGGGGCCGTCCCCGAGATGGGCGTGTCTGCGAAGATTAGGTTGCCCACCACCGAGGCTCCTTGGTCCAGGGTTCCGCCCACGTGGATCCCCTGGCCAGCCGAGTAGATGGTGTTGTTATAGATCCAGGCGAGGCGCATGGGCAGGTCGTGATTCTGGAGTCGAATAGCCGTTCCCACCACGTCCACGAAAATGTTGTCGTGGATCGAGACGCGGCCCGAAACTTGGATGAGGGATTCGCGCGGGTTGTGGTAGAAGAAATTGCCGTAGATTTCATACATATTTTGGGATCCCGGTCCATCCGACGGGAATCCGCCCACCAGGATGTTGGGCCGGTCGCCTGATGGACTGGGCCGGTCCGACTTGATGAACACGTTGTGTCGAATGATGGTGCTCGTGGGGCCGGTGGGCATGCCATCCACCTGCGGCCAGGGCTGTTGCCACTTGATCTCCATGCAGTAGCCAAGTGGATCTTCGATGAGATTGTACTCGATGATGCCGGCCACGAAGGGATCGTCTCCGTTCGAGTTGCCTAGGTATATGCCCGTTCCAGCGCCGATGATTTTGTTCCCGCGGATGATCCAGCCCCAGGTGGGCGTCTTGGTGGAGATGGCGTCGGTCTGTTGGCCCGCATCATGATGGACGAACGTGCAGCCTTCAATGCGGATGTGATGGACATGGTTGGACGTGCCGTCCTTGGCGCTCACTCCGAAGGCGCCACCCACGTCCAGGCCGTCGATGATCAGGTTTTCAATGGAGACGTAGCTGCTGTCCACGATCTCGATCGTGTTGCAGCAAGGCCCCGTGTCCGCCTGGATCGTGGCTTGACCCTGATCGGGGCCAGTGATGGTGATCCAGTGGTCCTGGTCGCCGTTGAGATTCCGGATCGTGAAGTGTTGGTAGGTCCCCGCGGCGAGGATGAGACGGTCGCCTGGTTGGAGGCTCGTGATCTTGTCCTTATAGTTGCTCGAATCGGCCTGGATGTCGGCAGCCCGGGCTCGGCCGATCGGCCAGAGCCAGGCAATCGCTGCTGTAGCACAGATCGCACGGATCAGTAGCCTATGTTTCATGTCGGACCTCCCAGTTGTCGCCCTTTTCTCGTCGGTGGTCGTTTTCCAACACCTCATGTTTTCTTTGATATTGCGTTTGCGACCGCGCGACAAGTATTTGCTGGCTCTGCTGCCATCGCAAAGAGAGTCGGTCGTCGGCGAAGGGCAATGATGGACGTGCGTTGGGGGGATGGTTGGCGACGGTCAGGGTGCTGGTTTGGCGGTTTTCATCATGGTTTCGTACAGGTGGGAGGCGGTGACCTTTTTTTCCTTGATGAGTTTCTTGGCTCGCGTCAGGCCGTCCTCGACGAGTCGCTTGAAATCTCCCAAGGGACGCGCCCCACTGAGGAACTTGCCGTTGATGAAAAAGGCTGGCGTGCCACGCGCTCCCATTTTCGCAGCCAGGGCCTTTTGCGCGGCGATGTCTTTTCGGCAGATATGATCGTCGAGGCCCTTGTTGAACTTGGCGAGGTCTAGGCCGATCCGTTTTGCATAGCCTTGGAGGTCCGTTCTGGTCAGGTTCTGCTGATTTCGGTCAGATCCTTTCAGAGCCGCTGACGGCCATTGATGTCTCAACTGAGATGTTTTGTCAGCTATTCCCACGATGGTTTGTCGATCTCGTCGTCGTTGTCTGTGGACAGGTACCCGGTCCTGCGATATCATTCCATCCATTGACGTGCAAAGGACCTGTCGATATCCAGAGAGTTTGCATGAAGAAAAAATGGAGAGCGCAGACCTCAGAACCACCCGGATCTGGACGGCTCGTGCTCGATGAGAGGGTCAGCGCTGCGGTCCGGTCGAATGAACTGAACATGGGCGACGCGCAGTGAAACCGAGATCAGCGAAAGGAACCAAGATGCAGTCGGAGCGACGCAGGTCGTTGAGGCTCTATGTGACTCTGCCGACGGCGTATACAGTGCTGCCGGGGCGAGACATGGAGATGCCGCAGGAACTCGCCAACGTGTACGAGCGCGTGATGGCCAATTCTGAGTTGGCGGATCAGAGTTTCCAGGGGATGATTCGGGATCTGAGCGCAAACGGCGCTTTTGTCACGGGTCAGACGGTTCCGTTGCTCAGCCGCCTTCGGCTCAAGTTTCCTCTTCCCGGCATGGCACAGGTCGAGGCCATCGGTTGGGTGCTGTGGCGTCGCAAGGACGATTGCACCCTCAAGCGTGCAGATGGCCAGCCGGTGGTGCTCAAGGCGGGATTCGGTGTGCTGTTCGAGGCAATTCCCGCCGAGGCAAGGCGACACATCAATAAACTCGCCCACATGAACGCGGCCGCCTCGGTGCTTCTGGCTGGCTAGGCGGTTCGATGGACCCTTCCCTCTACGAAATCTCCGCGGACGTTCAGGACGATCACTGGTGGTTTGCCGCTCGCCGGCGGATACTCGATACCCTTCTCAGTGGGCTCGGGGACCGACGGCGTGTTTTGGAAGTGGGATGCGGCACAGGGGCCAATGCGCCGATTCTGGGACGCTACCAAGAACTGTTGGGGTTGGACATGGATCAGGGCGCGTTGCGTCACGCCAAGAATCGGTACCATCATGTGGTCCAAGCGGATGCCCTCTCCATGCCGTTGAGCGATGGATGCTGTGACCTCGTGGTGGCACTCGATCTCCTCGAACATCTCGATGACGACGAGATTGGTGCCCGTGAGCTGTATCGGGTTTTGGAAGCCGATGGTTCCGCCCTCGTGTTCGTGCCGGCGTTTGCCATGTTGTGGGGTGTCCAGGACGATCTGTCTCACCATCGGCGTCGGTATCGACGGTCCCAACTCGTGGCGTTGCTGCGCGGCGCCGGATTTCGGGTCAAACGAACCGGTTACTTCAATTTTTGGTTGTTCCTGCCCATCCTGCTTGTACGGAGCCTGTGGCGTCTTGGGCGTCCGTCATTGCCTTCTGAAAACCTCTGGACGCCCGGTTGGGTGAATCGTCCCTTGGAGGCTTTGATGGGAAGCGAGGCCTGGTTGCTCCGTCACATGGACCTGCCCGTTGGCGTTTCTCTGTATGCCATTGCCGAGAAGGCTGCCGACTGATCGCGATGTTTTGCCTCGTTGGGGCAACGAGTCGAACGCGGTTTTGTCGGTTCGGACGTCTGTATATTTGCATCCATAGGCTCCATGGGCTGCATGGTTGCCTGACCGAAGGCAGGGGCGTATTATAATGGTAGGGTTTGGTTGGTTGGGTGGTCGGCGTGAGGTATGGACATGAAGATGGGACGCGTGAAGAGGTGGCTTCCGTTGGTGGGCCTGCTGTCGGGGACGATGGGCGGCGGCTGTTGGTGGTCGGCACCGGTCCGGTACGAGGATATGCGTCGACCAGCAGAGCCGGTTCGGTGGGTCGAGGTGCCCGAGCGTCCGCCGCAGTCCATTGCCGAATCAGTTCCCGAGGCGCCCTATCCAGGCGCGGTCTGGGTGCCTGGTTTTTGGAATTGGACCGGAGCCCGTTGGGGGTGGGTGTCTGGCCGGTATGAGCAGCCCAGGTATGGCGCCTATTGGGTGGCCCCCCGGTACCGGCACTGGCAGGGGCGATGGGTGTATCGGCCAGGTCATTGGTCCCGTCGCCGTCGTGGTTGGTCCTATCCTGGCGGACGCCGGCGGCGTCACCGCTACGGTAGTCAGGACCGGCCTGGTCGAACACCGGCAGGTTACGACCGGCCCGGTCGTCTGCCTTCGGGCAGGACGCGGATTCCAGGTGGGCTTCCAGGTCGAAGCGGGACGGGTCGTTTGCCGTCGGGCAGGACGCGGATTCCAGGTGGGCTTCCAGGTCGAAGCGGGACGGGTCGTCTGCCGTCGGGCAGGACGCGGAT
>JAGGXR010000158.1 GCA_021162935.1 Deltaproteobacteria bacterium | reverse complement strand
TGAGTCGAACATCATGGATCCTGGCTATACCGATTCCACTACTCGTCCCTGGACGACAGCACCATCTTCGTGCCGAGTTTTCCCAACCCAGACTTCGAGACGGACGGATCCTGCGGCACCGCAGACGGCCATTCGAATCCGGCAGGCTGGTGTACGGAATGGGCCAACGGCAACGTGGACTCCTGGTCCATCGCCCAGGCTTCGGACTCGGCGGTCCACGGCACCTCGGGCATGACACTGACCTTTGGGGCCTGTCAGACCTCGCCGTGCAGTGGCTCGTATCCGGGGATCTACGTCCTGTCGGATCAGGCCACCGGCGTTGAGTCGGGCGGCTGGGCTTTGGTCCGGATTTTTGGCAGCTACGACGGCTCCGACAATGCGGGCGGGCTGGATTTCATCGACAGCGACACGAACAACATCGACTCCTACAACATGATCACTTCGAGTCTGCCCATCGAGTACCTGCTCCTCGGTCCCGTCTCCAGCACGAACTTGAAGCTGCGCCTGCAGATCAGCAGCCCGACCCAGAACAACACCCACGCACGGTTCGACTGGATCCGCTGAAAGAGGAGCGTTGTCGTGAGCAGCGCCCGCCGTCTCGTCCTCGGTGCGCGAGTGGTTCGGTCGTGTCCGAAGAATTCCCCGAATCTTCTTGCCGCCATGTCGATCATGTTTTTCGTATTTGGCTGTCACCGCGATGGCAATGGGAAGGCTGGCAGAGCGAAAGCCTGGTCTGCAATCGACAGAGCGAAAGCCGGCCTGGAGGCGCACCAAACTCGGTCGATTCAGGCCCATCTGCGGATCCATCTGTCTCCCCATGTTCGCATCCATCTGCCCGTGGCCGCCTTTCCACCACCGACCCGTTTCTTCGTTGGGTCCTGACCGGTCAGCACGCAACTGATAAAAAAGATTCTTGCGGAGCTAAAAAAACAAGGCAAGGTCCGCCTTGCCGGCAGGGGACGGGGCGCTCGATGGGAAGTGATTCCGTAATGCATAAGAACCGCGGTCCAGGAAAGGCTACCAGCTCAATGAATTGGCTATGTTTAGGCTACCCACGGTGATCCGATGCGGCTTTTACTCACAAGTGACACCCACGGAAAGCTCGGCATCATCGACGAACTGGCCACCATGTCCGGGCAAACGCAGTCATTCACGCCGGTGACTTTAGTTTCTACGATACTGGCGACAATCGGCGGCTTCCTTTATCCCCATGGCCAGGGCGACGATGGTGCGACGGTCGAGGATCGGTGGCGTCACGGTTGACCTGGCTTCGCTTTGTTCGCCGGTCGTTTCGTGCTGCGGACGAGGGGAGATGCCGAGGGTGAGTTGTTGCTGTGCTGGGGACTTGTTTGGAAGCTTGTTGCCATGGTCTGCGTTGTGGCCGGATTCGCGTTGAAGGTCGGGTGAAGACTGACGGTGCGTTTTGCGTTGCCGGTCAGGGATCGGGTCGTGGTCGCGGCTGGGTTCGTGGCCTGTTTGGTCAGGGGCGCAGTGGTCGAGCATGGCGTTGAGCAGGGCGGCGGCGCCTTCGGCGTCCATGAGGGCGCGGTGGAGCTTGCCCGATGGATGGAAGCCGATGTGCCGCAGGAGACTGGCGAGGTTGTGGTGGGCCAGTTTTCGAAAACAGCGCCTTGCCAGTTCCAGGGTGTCAATGATGCGCCACGGTTCTGTGACCGTGTCCGTCTTGATTGCGGCCTGGTACAGGAAACCAGCATCGAAGGGCGCGTTGTGCGCGACGAGGGTAGGGCGAGGCCCGAGCCATCGAACGAAACGCCCCATGACTTCAGCAAGGGGCGGTTGGTCTGTGAGCATGTCGTTGGTGATGCCATGGATGGCCTGGACCCGGTCGGAAAGTCGATGGGTCGGCCTGACGAGGGAGACAAACGAGTCGAGGACCGGGCCGCCCAGTTCGAAACGAACGCCGGCGATTTCGACGATTTCGTCCTGATACGGATCGAGGCCGCTCGTTTCCACGTCAAAGGCGATGAGGATTGTACGCTGTTCCGTCATTTCAGTTGTGCTCGGTCCGTTTGGTTGTGCTCGGTCCGTTCGGCAGAGGCCTCGATTGTTCTATTCGGAGACTAACAGGACTGATTCAAAAAATGAATCGAATTGCATGTGGTGATCGGTTCTTTGTGACCAACGGGACGCAACAGACTCCTGGCGGTTGCCGATAATGGGGCTGTTCACACTGCACCTTTGTCGATGCGCCTCGGCAGGCCGGGGCGCATCACATTTCCTGATTCGTGATTGGGTTTGACAGAGACTCGGGTGCGGTTAGAGTCGTTGTGGTCCTGGTCGTCAGGTGGACGTGGCGCCCGGATGGTTGCAGACGATAGACGTTCGCGAGGAAGCGAGCCGCAGGGAAGAGGTGCGACAATGGTAAATAAGGTGATTCTGGTGGGAAATCTGGGGGCAGATCCGGAGTTGAGGTACACGCCTGGTGGCCAGCCGGTGTGTTCGATGCGCCTGGCCACGAAGGAAAGTTGGACGGGACGCGACGGTCAGCGGGCCGAGCGGACCGAGTGGCACAGCATCGTGGTCTGGGGCAAGCAGGGCGAAAACACGGCGCATTACCTACGTAAGGGACGTCAGGTGTATGTCGAGGGCCGGCTTCAAACCAGGTCTTGGGAAGGCAAGGACGGCGTCAAGCGCTACAAGACTGAAATCGTGGCTACGAACGTGGTGTTTCTCCAGGGTGGGTCCAGGAGCGAGTCGCCAAGGGCCGAAGAGCCGCCCACACATGAGGATTTTGATGCGCCTCCGGTGGAGTCTACACCGGGAGATGATGATATTCCGTTCTAGGGTCCGTTTCCGGCTTGGTTCCTGGTTTGGTTTCGGGCCTGGTTTGGTTTGGTTTGGGATACGGGCTTTTGGGTTGAGATAGGAACTGCCCGATCAAGACAGGATGTTTCGAATCGGGATAGAAGCTGATAGCGAGGAGGTGCGGGCCGTTGGCGCGTGGCAGGAAAAGGCAGACGGGCGGTAGGATCCTGGTGGTGGACGATGAGCAGTCCATGCGGGAGTTTTTGGAAATCGCCCTGCGTCGAGGTGGCTTCGACGTGACCCTGGCCGAGGATGGGAGTCACGCGTTGGCCCTGCTCGAAAACCAACGGTTCGATCTGGTGATCACCGATCTCAAGATGGGGGATGTATCGGGTCTCGACGTGCTGCACCATGTCAAAAGTTTGGCGCCTCAGACCGAGGTGGTCGTGGTGACGGCGTTTGCCACGTCGGATACGGCCATCGAGGCAATGAAGGCCGGTGCCTATGACTACCTCAAGAAACCATTCAAGGTGGACGAGATCCGGATCGTGTGCCAGCGTGCGCTGGAACGGCATCGCTTGGCCGTGGAGAATCGGGAACTGCGGCGCAGGCTGACGGCGACACAGCGATTCGGTCAGATCTTGGGGAAGTCGGCGGCCATGCGTCGTGTGTTCGAGTTGATCGACAAGGTGGCGCCTTCGCGGAGCAACCTGCTCGTGACCGGTGAGTCCGGGACGGGCAAGGAACTGGTGGCCCGGTCCATTCACCTCAAGAGTTCTCGGGTTGCTGGGCCGTTTTTGGCCGTAAACTGTGGGGCGATTCCATCGAATCTATTGGAAAGCGAGTTGTTCGGCCACGTGAAGGGGGCGTTCACCGGGGCCGATCGGGATCGGCCGGGCATGTTTCGTCAGGCTCAGGGCGGCACGTTGTTACTCGACGAGGTGGCGGAATTGGACGTGTCCCTCCAGGTGAAGCTGCTGCGCGTGTTGCAGGAGCGGCGCATTCGCCCCGTGGGAAGTGATCAGGACGAATCGGTGGATGTTCGGGTCATTGCGGCGACCAATCGGGATCTCGTTCAGTTGGTCGGCGAAGGGACGTTTCGCGATGACCTGTACTATCGACTGAACGTGATCGAGGTGCGGGTGCCGCCGTTGCGGGAGCGACGAGAGGACATTCCGCTGCTCGTGAATTATTTTTGCGACAAGTACGCCGAGGAAAATGGCAAGGTGATCGAAGGCATGGCCGCCGAGGCCATGAAGAAACTCGTGGGCTATTCATATCCGGGCAATGTCCGCGAATTGGAAAACATCATCGAGCGGGCAGTGATTCTGGCGGCCGGTTCTGTCATCGAGTCCGAGGATGTGGTGGACCTGGTGCCCGCCGCCCGCAGTGATGCCGTGACCCTGGAGTGGTTGCTCGAAAAGGGTTGGAGCCTCGATGAGGCTCTGGCCTGGGTCGAGCAGCGACTCATCGACGAGGCGCTTCAGCGCACGAGCGGGGTGCGGGTCGAGGCAGCCCGCGTGCTCGGGATTTCATTTCGTTCGTTTCGGTATCGGCTTCAAAAGTTGACCCAGGGTGGAGATGAGCATCCGTCTGACTCACTGGGCGAGTCAGGCCAGGACGCAGATCCGGGTTCGGGCGGCGAGTCCGCATAGAGCCGGCACGGTCGCTTTGTTTGATGCGTGGAAAAGGGGGCTTGGCGTCGGCTCAGGGTTGGAATTCGATGTCATCTAGGAACAGGGAGCCTCCCTGGGCGCCGCTTTGGAGGGTAACGGCCGAAAGCGTCGGCAGACTCCCGCAGCCCTGCGCCACGTCGAAGGTGACCTGGGTCCATTCCGTCGAAAAGGTGACGTCCTGGTCCGCGCAGGTGTCCCCTTCGTGGCCCGGTCCGAGGTGGACCTGGATCTCGCCCTTCGAGGTTCGGCCCCAGACGACCAATTTGGAGAACGTGTCCGTCGGGAAGGTGGGGTAGTAATAGATGTGGAATCCGTTCCAGTTTCCCAGGTGATCGATTTTGAGGCAGGACGCAGATCCGAGATGACAGTTTTCATGGCTTTCCGAGATGGTGGCGTCCCCCCATGGATTCGGCTGCCAGCGCAGTTGATCGATGCCGCCGTAGCCGTCGCCGTATACGAGACCCGGAGGTAGGTAGGGGCAGGTTGTGTCATCGGGACTCTGGTCGTCGAACTGTGCGCCCATGTCTTCCAGAGCGGGGTCCTGCGACGAGATGCCGATGTGGAACGGGACCACTTTGTCGCTTTCCACCATTTGGCCCTGGGCGCTGCGGAGGCGGAACAGCACGCCGTTGCCGTCTTCGGGTCTGGGGCCGTTGCTGATCTGCCAGGCTCCCGAGGATCGCTCGAAGGCGCGCCAGTCGCCGTCCGGAGCAGCACGCACCCAGGCTTCACGCAGGGGGATGCGGAGGTTGACGAACGCGACCCGCATGTAGCCCCATTGGTTCCAGTCGTTTGCCACCACGTAAATGTTGCCTGACACGGGACAGGGGACCCTGCGGGCCGAGGCTGCGTCCAAGCCCTTGGTCTGGAGCGCCTGGGCCGCTTCGGCCGCCAGATCGAAGTGGAAGTGGCCGCCAGCACAGATAGGATTGCCCTTGATGGGGCATAGGTCCGTGACCATGAGGATTTGCGTGTCCCAAGAACTGGACACCTCCCAGCATTCTCCGCAGGCCTCGCCACTCGCCCCTCCGTACGAGCCTCCGTTCCAGGGCTCTGCAATGGCGAGGGTCATGCCGTTGCGCACGAAGTCGGGCAGTATGGGCAGATTCCTGGAAAATTCGCACCAGCCGCGTGGACCACCGCTGTAATGCGTTACTCGAACGGTGGTGCATGTCGGGTCGATGCTCGTGTTCACGTTGGCGTTCGTTCCTCCGGACGGCCCCTTCGACGTCTTGCAGGCTGCCAGACTCTGCACCACGAAGACCATGGCGACGAGGTCGACCATGACGGTGACCATCAGGTTGGTGGCCGCTGGTGCTGCACGCGGTGCAGGTGACTTTCGATGTGCATTGAACCCCGTGTGTACCATGAGTGACCTCCTCCATATCGGTTCATAGTACTCCCGGTACCCGGTACAATCCAGCGTCGTTGAGGAGGACTGGCTGTGATCGCGAATGCGGTGTGCCTTGCGAGTGTTACAGGTACTGTTCGATCTTCTTGATCAGGTCGTGGCGATCGAGCAGGTCAGTGACGTAGTCCACTTTGTGGGTGGGGATTTCGAGCACGGGCGACAGATCATAATGCTCGATCCATGCGTCGTAGAGCTGGTTGAGGCGTCGAAGGTAGCCCACGGGGATCTCCTGCTCCATGGCTCTGCCCCGCGAACGGATGCGCTGGCGGATGGCCCGTGTGGAGCAGCGCAGGAAGATGATCAGGTCGGGAGGCCGCAGCTCCTTGCGAATGGTCTCGTAGAGGCTCCAGTAGGTTTCGAAGTCGCGTCGATTCATGCGCCGACTTCGATGCAGGTTCGTGGCGAAGATCTCGGCGTCTTCGTAGATGGATCGATCCTGAATCACGGACGTAGAACGGCTTTCGAGCTGCTTGTGGAATCGGAATTTGCTGCTCAAAAAGTAGATCTGGCTGTGGAAGGCCCAGCGCTTCATATCCTTGTAGAAGTCTTCGAGGTAGGGGTTCGTGTCGTTGGGTTCGAAGCAGGGTTCGATGGGGTAGCGTTTGGCCAGGAATTCCACCAGGGAGGTCTTGCCCGATCCGATGTTGCCCGCCACCACGATGTAGCGCTTCATGGCTGTTGCTCCATGGGTTTGGCCCTGATTACGGCGTTTCGGCCATTGGTTCTTCGGCTTCGAGTTCCTCGGCCAGGAGTCTGGAGCTGAGAATCAAGAAGAGACCTAGGGGGAACGTGGCCAGACCGAATATCTGGTAGAGTCGGCGCGCCTGAGCGAGATGGTCGGCCTTGGCCAGGACGATGCCCAGGGCGTCGGCGGCGATGCCGATCACGAGATAGATCATGACGTAGAACGGGACGCTGTAGGGGGTGACCAGGTCCAGGGCATTGCCTTTGAGTGCGGTGAGGAACACCAGAAACACCAGGATTTTGGCCATGACCACGGCGTGGAGGAGAACCGGGTTCGATCCATGCGGATCGATGAAGATGGGTTCGGTCCCCGATCCGGCGTCGTCGCCGTGGCCTGCATGGGCCGCTTTTGCTCGATCGTCCTGCCCGTTCGGGCCGTGGCGGTCCTGAGGTTTCGTTCCGTCTTGGGGCGCGACTTTGCTTTGCCCGTCGGGTTCGGATGGCCCGGCCTTGGGACCGGTCGCCTTTCGTGCGTCGATGCGGTCCGTGACGTAACGGAACAGGAGGAGGCCGAGGAACGAGGCCACGCCCACCGAGGCGTAGATGTACCAGATGTAATGGGCATGGGCATAGGTGGCTGGCAGCTTTCCACCCGATGCGATGGCCGCATTGTAGGCCTGGCGTTGCGTCTCGGTGAGGGTCTGCGGGTTGGGACAGTAGGCTTTGAGCAGATAGCCCGAGGCGGCGAACCCGAGGAGCCAGGCGATGAAGGTGTGCAGGTGGCTGTACCCCATGTAGAGGCCTTCTTGGCCTGGCGGCGCCTGCTTGGATGCAAACTCCAAGTACTTGGGCGACAGGAAACACTCGGCGATTCCCTGAAGTGCGATGCCGAGGATGAGCATGATCGTGACCGGGTGGAAGGCGATGCCCGCTAGATTGAGGCTCGATCCGGTGAAGTGGCGCAGGACCGGGCTCAAGGACATGGTCAATGCCGACAAGGGGATGATGAGCAGCGCGATCCCGATGGAGGTCACGGGCCTGAGCCGCCGGACGAGGTGGGTGATGGGCACCACGAAGATCACCACGATGGCCGGGTTGATGTTGGCGAGCCATTCGGGGTTGGCGTGGTTGCCGACCGTGCGGAGCACGTATTTCGGCATGGAGGCGTACAACTGCCCCTGGATGACCCAGAAGCCGGCCACCACGAGGATGAGCATCATGAATCGCGTGTTGCGCAGGACCTGGCCGAAGTCGGCGAGGATCTGGCGCACTGACTTGTGCTTGCCGTCGGTTTGGTTGCCGCGATAGAACAGGATCACGACGGCCATGCCGAACAGGGCCATGATAGACGAGTAGAAACTGATGTATTCGAGTCCCAGATGCACCCGGAGCGGGTGAGCGAAGGACTTGCCCAGGAACGCGCCGATGTTGATGACCTGATAGTAGATCGAAAAGGCGCGGGCGCGGTTCTGTGGGTCCGAGTAGCGGGCCACGGATCCGGCAATGATCGGTTTGACGAAGGCGCCCCCGAGCATGACGAAGGTCAGAGCTGCGATCGCGGCCATTTGGCTCGTGCCGATCCCCACGGCCTGGTGGATGTCGGGAATCCCGAACAGACCCAAGAGGAAGTAACCCGTTGCCAGGAGGCCGAAAGCCATGATCAGGGCGGCACGAAACCCCATTCGGTCGGCCCAGGCTCCGGCCACGGTGGGTACCAAATAGATAAACGAAGAAAAGTAGGCGCCGAGCCAGCCAGCTCCCACGTCGCTGAAGTGATAGCTGCGCGTCAGGTAGACCGCCAGGCCGATGAACACACCGTAGTACGCGCTCCGTTCGAACAACTCGGCCACGTTCGCCATCCAGAAGGGTCTGGGGAATCTCCAACTCGCTTGCGCTTCGGGCATGGGGCTCCTGGGTGCTCTGTGGTTCGCTGTTCGTTCGCCATGGCGCCGGGCACCCGGCTCGTGGGCAACGGGATACGGATGACGATTCGATGCCAGGAGTCTAGTACGAGGCCGGCCTTGGAGTCAAATGCAGCCGACGGTCGCCAGATGGCAGGAAAATGGGTGTCGACACGCAACGTTTTTGTTCTCGAGTCGAGAACTGGTGCACAGCACGGCAGACGATGCGTCGTCGAGCATGGAACCGAGGACCAAACAACGAATCAGAGCGATACGAGTATCGAGGCAATATCCAGAAAAGAGGAGTCCATCATGAGAACCAATGGAGTACAGTCCACCGGGCGGCAGACAGCGAATCAGCCTGAGTCACAGATGCAGGTGATGAAGGACAAGCAGGGTAAGTTGCACCTGTACGCCTCATCAGCGTCGGACAAGATCATCGTTTCGTCCATGCGGGACGGCCGCGTCAGTGTTCAGGTCAACGGCGAGCAGAAGATCTTCACCCGCCAGCAGGCCAAGAACATGGTGCTCCATGCAGGTGGCGGCAACGACACCATCGCCGTCGGGCCTGGCGTGCCACAGATGACCATCAAGGGCGAGGACGGGCAGGATCAGATCCTCAACTTCGGTTCCCATGTCCGGCTGGACGGCGGCAAGGGCAACGACCTGATGGTCGACTTTGGTTCCCACAACCATCTGCTGGGCGGCAGCGGCAACGATACGTTCATGGAACTCGGTTCCCAGAATCGATTGGAAGGTAATTCGGGCAGAGACGAGTTTGTGAGCGTCGGTTCTCAGAATCAGCTCACAGGCGGCAGGGGTCGAGACCGCTACGTGGTCCTCAATGGGGACAACAAGATCCGGGGCGGTCACGGTGATCGGGCCGTTCGCATGTACCGCCATATGTCAGGCGCCGAGAGTGCAGCGGTGCAGGGCCGGGTTCGAAACATGCGCGACGATCTGCTTAGGGCCTTCTATCAACTCGACGGGGTCGAGAGCCCCCAGGTGCGCGGCGAAGGTGGGCGTGAGGCCGACGAGCCGCGTGGAACCGAGGAGACTCATCGGACCGGCGAGCATCAGCCGCATCGGGCCGAAGGGCATCATCATCATCGGACCGGCGAGCATCAGCCGCATCGGGCCGATGGACATCATCATCACACCGAGGGTTCTCACGAGCATCACCGGGTCCAGGATCATCACGAGCGGCAATGGGCCGAAGGGCCGCAGCGCCGCCATACGGGCACGCACCACCACTACACCACGATCTCAAAACACAAGGCCGAGATGAAGAAGGAGCGTGCCGAGGCGAAGGCCAAGCAGGCAGAGACGCGTCAGGCTGGTTGGAGTGCACGGGAAAGGATGGAGCGGCGATAAGGACGTTCATCCAGATGACACTTCCACGTTGATCAGCCGACCAAATCAGCCAAGGATTCCATTCGGTCTGGAGTCGATCGTGGTCGGCTCCAGGCCGACGTCCATTGGAGCCATCAGGTTCGCGTCGACTCTGTTTTTCGATGGTTTTCCTTTTTTGATCGGCCAGTTTCGTTCCGCCTTTCCCCAAGCAGAAAAAGTTGTATAACCACTGCTATGAAACTGCTCATTCGTCATGGTAGGGTGGTGACCCCCGAGGCGGTGGTTATCGCCGATCTGTTGGTGGAAGATGGTCGCATTGCGGCCATGGGCGACGATCTCCTTGCGTCTTCGACCGAGGGCGGCTTCGAGTCTGACGAGGAGTCGTCGGGAACGCAGCAGGGCCTGGATCGGGTCATCGATGCGACGGATCGCATCGTGCTTCCGGGTGCCATCGACGCCCACACCCATCTCGATATGCCCTTCGAAGACTTCGCGTCCACGGATGATTTTTTTACGGGCACGCGGGCGGCTCTGCTCGGTGGAACCACCACGATCGTGGACTATGCCGAGCAGGCCGAGTTCGAGGCGGCAAGCGGCAAGGACTGTGATGATGAGCCCAAGGCTACGAGCCTGGGTAGGGGCCTGGCCCGATGGCAGGAGAAGGCTCGTGGCAAGGCGGTGGCCGACTACGGTTTCCACATGACCATCAAGCATCTTTCCCATGAGGTGCTCGACGAGATGGCCGACATGGTGGCACGCGGGGTGACGAGCTTCAAGGTGTTCATGGCCTACCCCGGGCGGATGATGCTCCAGGATGACGAAATTGGTCAGGTCCTGGCGCGTGCGTCTGAGTTGGGGGCGCTCGTGAACATCCATGCCGAGGACGGCCCGCTCATCGAAGATCTCATTCGGCGCACCAAGCGCGCCAAGGCCACCGAGCCCATCGATCATGCGCTCTGTCGGCCCTCGGTGGGTGAGTCGCGGGCAGTGGGGCGGGCGATCGCCCTGGCCCAGAAGACGGGCGGCTCTTTGCTCATTGTGCATGTGAGTTGCGCGCAGGTCGTGGACAAGATCCGCGATGCCAAGGCACGCGGGGTGCGCGTGTTCGGCGAGACCTGCCCCCATTATCTCTGGCTGGAACAGCGCAAGCTGGCTGATTCCGGTTTGCAGGGTGCGTCCTTTATCTGTTCGCCGCCCCTGCGGGACGTGACCCACATGACGGCCCTGTGGGCCGGGCTTTCCGATGGAACCCTGGACGTGGTGGGCACGGATCACTGCCCCTTCAACATCGTGGGCCACAAGGACCGTGGGCTCGTCGATCATGGCAGATTCGATTTTACCAAAGTGCCGGGTGGCCTGCCCGGGATCGAAACCAGGCTGCTCCTTCTTTATGCGGGCGGCGTGCTGGCGGGCCGGTTCGATTTGGTGGAACTTGCGGCCATGACGGCCGGGCGCCCTGCCGCACTCTTCGGGCTGGCCCCTCGAAAGGGCGCCATCACCGTGGGGGCGGATGCCGACCTGGTGATCCTGGATCCAGATGGTGTGACGAGTTTCGATGCGGACGCGTTGCACATGAACGTGGACTACAGCCCCTACGAGGGCATGACCGTCAACGGGGCCATCGACATGGTTCTGAGCCGTGGTGATGTGGTGGTCGAGCAGCATGCGTTCGTGGGGTCCGCCGGCCGGGGTCGATACGTGCCCAGGGGAGCTGTCGGCAGCCCGTCAGGTCGGTGATCGGTTTCAGGTCCCGCCATTCCATGCGCCGCGAGGGTTTCGTGCATTCGAATACCAGATCGATACTGAGGGTTGCGCGGACCCGAGCAACCGGTCCATAGTGAGGCACCTGTTTGTGTCGAGTTTTTTGGAGGTTTGTCCATGACGGCAATCTGTCTGA
Organism: Deltaproteobacteria bacterium; assembly: GCA_021162935.1. Taxonomy (GTDB): domain Bacteria; phylum Myxococcota_A; class Polyangia; order HGW-17; family SLPX01; genus JAGGXR01. The sequence continues at coordinate 29,724 of JAGGXR010000158.1, read as the reverse complement.
CAGAGGTGACTTTGGCTACGTTCGATCCCGTGACGGTGGAAAGGGGCGCCATTCGGATCGAGGACGGCCGCATCGTCGAGAAGGGACCGACGGTGACCCCAAAGCCGGGCGACGAGGTTTTGGCCCTGCCCGGTCGCGTGGTCACGCCGGCCCTGGTGGTGGCCCACCACCATCTCTATTCGGCGCTCGCCCGCGGCATGCCTGGGCCCGCCGAGCCGCCGCGTACCTTCATCGAGATTTTGGAACGGGTCTGGTGGGTCCTCGACCGGACGCTGGGTCCCGAGTCCGTGGAGCTATCGGGTCTGGTGGGACTCATTGGGGCGCTGCGCTGCGGGGCGGGCGCCGTGGTGGACCATCATGCCTCGCCTTGGTTCATTTATGGGAGTCTCGATCGGGTGGCCTCGGCGTTCGAGCAGACCGGCTTGCGCGGGGTCCTGTGCTACGAGGCTTCGGATCGATGGGGTGAGGATCACGGCCGTCAAGGCGTGGAGGAAAACCTCCGGTTTGCGCGCCAGGTCGCCGGCAACGAGATGCTCGCGGCTGCCATCGGGGCCCACGCGAGCTTCACCCTGTCCGATGGAACCTTCCAGGCGATCGCGGATGCGGTGGGGCAGACCGGAACGGGCATCCACATCCACGTCCTGGAGGACGAGGCGGATCGGACCCTGTCCCAGCAGCGTTGGGGCCAAGACCCCATTTCCAGGTTGGAGCGATTCGGCCTGCTCGATGAACGCGCCCTGTTGGCTCACGGCGTGCATTTGAGCGACGACGAGATCGACCGGGTCGCCAAGTCGCAGGCCATGCTGCTTCACAATCCTCGCTCCAACATGAACAACGCGGTGGGCAAGACGCCTCTGGGTAAGGTGATGACGCGCGGTGTGCGGCTGGCCCTAGGAACGGACGGGATCGATGGGGACGTGATCACCGAGGTGCGTTCGGCCTTTTTCCGGTCCCGCGAGGAGGCCGAGCCGCCGCCCTTCGATGGGGCGGTTCGCATGCTTGGGGGCGGACATGCGATCTTGAACCAGTGCTTCGGCAGCGGATTCGGCAGTCTGGAACCTGGAGCAGCAGCGGATTTGACGCTGTTTGCGTACGACCCGCCGACTCCGCTGACAGCGGAGAACCTGGCCGGTCATGTGATCTTCGGGGGCCTCGGCCCCGAGACCGTGGAGTCGGTCATGGTGGCCGGTCGATTCTTGATGCAGGATCGCACGATTTTGGTACTCGACGAACAGGAGGTGCTCGCTCGGGCCAGGAAAGCGGCGGCTGGCCTTTGGACGGCCATGCAGGAGATGGCCGGCCAGGGTCATGGTTGACAGCCGGCGGGAAGTCGATGTTGGATAGCAACGTCTACGGCGAGCAGGAATGAGGTACCGTGTCCCAAGGACCTGACAGAATCGATGGAGACGCTCTGGCTGCGCCGGGCGTGTTGGGGCTGGTGGGCGACACGCCGCTGGTGCCCATCACGAAGGTCAATCCGAATCCCAAGGTTCGGCTTTTCGCCAAGTTGGAGGCTGCCAATCCGGGCGGTTCTATCAAGGATCGCATCGCCCTGCGCATGATCGAGGCGGCCGAACAGTCGGGCGAGCTGACTGCGGACAAGACGATTCTGGAGGCGACTTCGGGCAACACCGGAATCGGGCTCGCCCTGGTGGCGGCGATCAAGGGCTATCGGATCCTACTGGCCATGTCCGAGGGCGCGAGCCTGGAGCGGCGCAAGATTCTGTCGGCGCTTGGCGCCGAATTCCTGCTGACCGCGGCGGACAAGGGTACCGACGGCGCCATCGAAGAGGCCTATGGTCTTGTCCGTGAGCGGCCCGACGAATTTTTCCTTCCCGATCAGTACAACAACCCGAACAACGTCCTGGCCCATTACTATGGGACGGCCTTGGAGGTCTGGAACCAGACCAAGCAGTCGGTGACCCACTTCGTGGCGGCCATGGGCACCACCGGGACACTGATGGGCTGTGCCAAACGGCTCAAGGAGCTGAATCCAGCCATCCGCATCATCGGGGTCGAGCCCTATCTCGGGCACAAGATCCAGGGGCTGAAGAACCTCAAAGAGGCGTACGTGCCGGGCATCTACGACGGACGGATCCTGGACGAGAAGGTCAACGTGGAAGACGAGGCGGCCTTCGCCATGAGTCGTGAGTTGGCCCGCAAGGAGGGGCTGTTCGTCGGGATGAGTTCCGGCGCGGCCATGGTGGCGGCCACGCAACTCGTGCGGACTCTCGACCAGGGCGTGGTGGTGGTCATCCTGCCCGACGGAGGGGAGCGGTACCTGTCTACGAACCTGTTCGTGGTGCCCGAGCCCGAGTTGTGCGAGCCGGTGGAAACCAAGCTGGATCTGCTCAACACCCTGACCCGGCGCAAGGAGGTTTTCGATCCGCTCCAGCCGGGCCACGCGACCCTCTATACCTGCGGCCCCACCCTGCACCGAAGACCGCACCTCGGGTTTTATCGTCGGCTCGTCCTTGCGGACACGCTGCGTCGGTACCTGGAAACTTTCTACGGCCTGGACGTCACCCACGTGGTGAGCATGACCGACCTGGACGACAATGTGCTCGACGAGGCCACCTTGAAGGGCATCGATCCAGCGAGGCTTGCAGAGAGCGTGGCTCAGGAGTTCTTCGAGGACCAAGATGTCCTGGGTATCTTGCCAGCCAAGAGCTACCCTCGGTCCACCGAGCACCTCGGCGACATGCTCGATCTGGCCAGGCGGCTGACCCAGGCTGGTTTCGCGTACGAACAGCTTCGGTCCCTGTACTTCGACGTGTCCAAGCTTCCCGAGTATGGGTCCGTGTCCGGTATCGACCTGGACAAGCTCCGCACGGGCAAGACGGTGGATCTGGACCGATACGAGAAACGCGACCCACGCGACTTTACCTTGCTGCGGCGCAGCACGTTGGCCGAACTTCGGGTCGGATTTTACGTGGCGAGCGAATGGGGCAATGCACGTCCCTCGTGGCACCTGCAATGTGCGGCCATGGCGCTTGCTGGCGCAGGCGAAGAATTCGATGTGCACATCAGCGGCACAGATCTCATTTTTCCGCACCACGAGAACACGGTGGCACAGATTCAGGCGCTCACCGGCAAGCCGCCGTCACGCGTCGCCCTGCATGCCGAACTGGTGCTCAATGAGGGCAGCAAGATGTCCTGGAGCGGCAAGACGGCTCTGCACCTGACAGACCTGCTCGATCGGGGCTATACGGGTAGGCACATTCGATTCTTTTTGGCGACTACCCAGTATCGCCAGCCGCTCCACTTTTCCTGGGAGAGACTCGAATCCGCCAGGGCATCACTCCATCGGCTCGACGATTTCGTCAATAACGTGTCGAGCGCCGACGGCCAGGTGGCCTCCGAAGATGTTACGGCCCGCACCGCGGAGATGCGGGAGGCCTTCAAGCGCGCCATGGACGACGACCTGAACGTGTCGGCCGCCATGGGGAGTTTGTTCCAGTACGCCAGGCGGATCAACCGGCTCGTGGCCCAGGGATGGGTCGCCAGGTCCCAGGTCTCCGAGATCCTGGAGGCCGTGACCCAGACAAGCGGGGTGCTTGGGTTCATTCCCGAGGCCGCATGCCCGGCAGGGCCCGAGATTATGGAGTTGATCGCCAGGCGGGATCGGGCACGCGAGGAGCACGACTATGCCGCGGCGGACCGGATCCGCGAAGACCTGCGTCATCGGGGTATCGTGGTCGAAGACACGCCTCAGGGCACCAGGTGGCGCCGCTCCCGCAGCACGGGCAAGGACCAGGCATCAAACGAGGATGCATCATCGTAGAGGTCGGTTTCCAGATACATGTTTTAGGGGCACGCTGGGCCCGAACTGGCTCGGTCGTGCGTGGGACGCGGGGCCCTCGGGCTTCATCTTTTGTCGGCGTGCTGTAAGCCGCCGATGAGACCGAGGATAACGCCGCCTGCCAGCGGTGTAAACCCCCAGGTGAATCCCCATAGGATGGTGACGGCGATGCCGCCCAGCAGCAGAGCGCCGCCGAAGACGGCCAGGCCTAGGCCTTTGGGACTGTGCGTCGTTTCGGCTTCGGCCGGAGGCGCCGTACCACTCGCCTTGTTTGGATCGGGCGCATCGGATGCGCCGGAGACCTGGGCTCCCAGCGAGTCGCTATCAGTCGTCACACTTTGGTCGCTTTGGGCTGACTGGTGCTTGCCGGCTTTGAATTCTTCGTGGAAGCAGGCGCGGCAGAGGATCCTGGGGCCTGCCACCAGGACCCACTCGTCTTCGGTGAGAATGATGCCGCAGGAAAAGCAGGGCCGCCTCACCACGCCGTCGTCAACCATCGCCGCTTTTTGTCCTGGTTCTTCGTTGAGGAGCGTGGCGGGCAGTTCTTCGATGGAGATCGCCGATCCCAGCACATGAGGCGCCTCGGCAGTCGCCCAGGGCAGGGTGCTGCGTGGTCGTTGTTGATTGGCGCTATTTGGTGATTGGTCCCAACCACCGGCTGGAAGAGGCCCAGGGGCAGCGTCGACGGTCTGCTGTCCTGTATGTCGCGCGGCAGCCTGCCTGGCCAATTCGAGTTGCCTGGCGGTGGGAGCCGGCAGGGTGGCCCCACACCATTGGCATCGCGTTCGCGTGGCCTGATTGCGTCCTCCGCATTCGGGGCAGGCCAGGAGCATGTCCGGCGGTGCGCCGTCCACGGTTTCGGTGGGACCGTTTCGGTTGGCCCCGCAGGTGAGGCACTCGTCCACCGAATCCGGGTTGAACGAGTCACAGGCAGAACATTTCCAGGTTCCCATCTGGGGTCAAGGCCTCCGGGCACCGCCGGTGCGCGGCGTGCGTCCACGGGTGGCTTCCCGTTGCACCGGTTCGTCTGAGCCAGACCGACTCGGTTGCCGATTGGGCGGCATCCAGGTCTGCATGACCGTCGAGCAGGCCTGGCGGTAGGTTGACAACGCCTCGGCCGAAAGCTGGTCGGCTCGTCGCAACCAGGCAGAGGCTGCAGCCTCCCAGATCACGGGAAGCATGGAGAGGTAGAACTTCGACTTGGTTTCCCAGTCTTCGACGATTTCTTCAACAGGGATCATGGTGTGTGTGCTCCGTAACTCGATTCCCCATCGGTATTCCGACCATGGATCGGCATTCCGATTTTCAATCCGTGTCCAGATCAGAGTATAGCGCATTTTTGCAAGGAGCGAACAGTGGATCCCTGAGATTGTGCCATTTCAGCGGCGCAAGGCGGAAACGAGGCGGGTCCACAGGCCGGAGATACCTGGTTCGGTGGCCGGGAGGGGCCAGCCGTCCCGCTGGGAGCTTGCCGGGTTCTGGCTGGTTCGGGCGGACTTCGGACGGTTCGGTTTGGATCGTTGGTCCGGTTTGGCACGGCGTCCCGAATGGCGGGCTGGCCGCGGGGTGCGACGTAGGCTCGCCTTGTGTCGGTGTTTGTGGGCCGATGCTTCGTGGTCGGCGAGCATTTCCGAGATTTCCCATGCTTCGAGCACGGTTTCTGGGTGATACCCGTCGAAGAAGTCGTTTTCCATCCGTTCGAAATCCACGGCGTCCTGTTCGGTGATGTAGGCCAGCACCGCTTCTTCGATGCTGCCAGGTGCCTGCTCTTGGGGAGCGGCGTCGCCTGTTTGCGGTGCAGTTTCCAGGACATTTGGGAGCGGCATCGGCTGCGTTTGGGACAGGGCCAGGTCGGTGGCAGCATCGATGGACAGGCTGGATCGGCCTGCGCCTGGTTCATCGAGGGAGGGAAGAGGTATTTCAAAGATATTGGGCATGAGATTCCTCGCTCGCGTGGTCGGTTTTTCTTGCATCGTTGCATCGACACCTTAAAGGGCTCTGCAAGGTTCGGGCCGAAGAAACTGTCAAGAAAAGGACGGGCCACCACGTGCATCGTGCCGTCCGGATTGGTCGCCATGGATCGTGGGCCGGGCCGTTGCAGGCTGAAATCCGCCGGCTTGTCGTCTACCGACATCCGCCATCTGGGCCGGATTTTGGTTGTTTGGGACCTTGTGACGGACGATTTTCATGACGAAAAACCGGCAGGCATTCAGGCCGGGTCTCAGAAATCTGAAAGAGCAGTGCCGAGATGTCGTGGATCGGTCCGGTCGTGCCGTTTCGGTCGCCGTCTTGGATCCCTGACATCGACGTCATGGTCGCAGGGGCCGTCGTCCGAACCGTCCAGCGTTCGTCGGTGCGGCTGCACGGGATGACGATGTTGCAAAAACGCGTGTGAAAACGTACAGTTGATGGAGTTGCGTTCCTGGGTGCACCAGCGGCGGTGTTTTGTTGGCATCGGTCTTGCTCATACACCGGGGCGAGACGGATCACGGCGGACAGCAGAAGCAACCGCCCCAGGCGAACCTCGGATAGGAGGCATACAATGAAACCTTCAAGCAACATCGTTTCTTGGATCGCGGCAGTCGCAGGGATCACAGCAGCGTTCGTCCTTTCTGCCTGCGGGGCAACGGGCGATACGTCTTCGGGCGGCAACGTGAGCACGGGTGGGGCGCAGGACATCGGCGTGTTTCGAGCCATCCTGGATCAGGGGGATATCCCAGGGCCGAACACGCTCGATGCGAACGGATTCTTTTCGGAGCATACGATCGAGTTGCCTCCGCCCCAATGCGGTAAGGATGTCTGCGTGCATGGGCTTTTGTCCATAGGCTCGTCATGGGTGGATGGGTCGAGTCAGACTCTGCTCGAGGTGGCGCTGAATACGACCATCGACGCGACGGGCCTGGAGCGCAAGCCACTCAATCTCGTGGTCGTGGTGGACCAGTCGGGCTCCATGGCGAGTGACGACAAGATGGGCTACGTGATCGATGGGATCCAGAAGATGATCGACGAGATGCAGCCGGGCGACCGCATGGCGCTCATCAGCTACGCCACGAACGTCTATCCTATGGTGGGCCTGTCGGACGAGCAGGATGCGACCTCGCTCCATGCTGCCGTGGCCAGGCTCCAGCCTTCGGGGAGCACGGACATCTACGACGGTCTGCAGGCGGGCCTCCAGATGTCGTCGGACAACTTGGACGACGAGCACCAGAATCGGGTCATCTTCCTGTCGGACGGCGTTCCCACCGTTGGGGTGACGGACAGCAGCCAGATTCTGGAGATGGCCGATCCGTACCTGGCCGACGGCATCGGACTGACCACCATCGGGGTGGGCACGGACATCAACCTGGACCTCATGCGCGGTTTGGCCGAAAAGGGCTCGGGCAACTTCTATTTCCTCGAAGATCCGGCAGCGGTTCGCGAGGTGTTCACCGAGGAGATGTCCTACTTCATCACGCCCATTGCGATGGACGTTCAGATTGAGGTTCGCTCCGGGGCCGCCTACAAGTTGGGCAGCATCACGGGCGCGGTGTCCTGGCAGACAGAGGGCTACGGCGGCTCCATCGAGATTCCGTCCATCTTCTTGGCGAGTCGCGTGGACGGCCAGCCCAACGAGAACGGGCGGCGAGGCGGCGGCAGCAAGTTTTTCGTGGAGTTCGAGCCCAATGGGTCGTACTACGAAGGCATGGAGCACGGCGACGTGGTGGCCGAGGTGACCCTGTCGTACCTGCCGGTTGGGGCAACCGAGCGGGTCGAAGAAACCATCGTGGTCCGCAACCCGTATGGGCCTGGGTCTGGGATCGAGTACTACAGCGACATCACGATGGACAAGGCGGCGGCCATGTACAACATGTATCGAGGGCTGCTCGAAGCCTGTCGGTTGGCTGAGTACGACTACAATCAGGCCCTGTGGACGGTGCAGCAAAGCCTTGAGGCTGCCCAGGCCTGGAACAGGCCGCGCGAGGATGCCGACCTGGCTTCTGATATCGAACTGGCTCAGCAGTTTCAGAGCAATCTAGAGGACCGGGGCGCTGTGGCGTACGACCCGAGCATGGAGGGCGGTGGATGCGGCCCGAACGGCGACGAGATATGCACGGGTGGGATCGCCTGCTCGGCAACTGGCAACTCCGGCGAGAACTGGCTGTGGGTGCTGATGCTGGCTGGTCTCGTCTTGGGCCTTTCCCTCCGCCGTCGGTTGGTCCACGAATCCTGAGAAATCTGATCGATTCCTTCCATGTGGCAAGCTCCTTGCTAGATCAGTCGAAAACCAGGTAGAACAGAAACACTGGCCCGGAGAAAGCGCTGTTTGCGGGACGAAATGTCCTTGACCAAGTCAGTGACGTGCAATTTTGTCCAGGGTCGTCCGCGACTCGTGACAAAGTGACAACGTGCAGGCCTCGGGCCGGCGCACGATTGGAGGGCTCGATGGTTCGCACAGGGGCGACGATTTTGGTGGTGGACGACGAGCAGGGTATCCTGGATTCGTTGGCGCGGATTTTTGGAAAAGAGGGGTACGGAGTGCTCACCGCCCCCGACGGTCAGACAGCCATGGGGCTCATGCGGGAGCATCGAGTCAACGTGGTGGTGGCGGATTTGATGATGCCCCACATGGGAGGACAGGACCTGCTTCGGGCGGTCAAGGCGGTGTCGCCCGAAGTGGAGGTGATCGTGATGACCGCCTACGGGACCGTGGAGAACGCGGTGGCCGCCATGAAGGACGGGGCATACGACTTCGTGACCAAACCCCTCAAGCGGGCCTACATTCTGCGCACGGTCGCCAAGGCCCTCGAAAAGCAAAATTTGGTGGCGGAAAATAGGGCTCTGCGCGCGGAATTGCAGGCGGCTCGCGGCTTTGGAGCCATCGTTGGAACGAGTCCCGCCTTGAGGCGAACCCTGGACGTGATCGCCCAGGCGGCCCCTTCCGAGGCAACGGTGCTCATTCTAGGAGAAAGTGGCACAGGCAAGGAACTCATGGCGCGTGCGCTTCATCTGGCGAGCGCACGCCTGTCGAAGCCCTTCGTGATCGTCAACTGCGCCGCCCTGCCCGAGTCGATTATCGAAGCAGAGTTGTTCGGGTACGAAAAGGGCGCGTTCACGGGGGCGGTGAGTTCACGGGAGGGACGCTTCGCCATGGCCGATTCGGGGACCGTGTTCCTGGACGAGATCGGCGAGTTGGCCCCCCAGGTGCAGGTCAAGTTGCTGCGGGTGCTCCAGGAGGGCGAGGTGGAACGGCTCGGCGGCGGAACCGTCAACGTGGATGTGCGGATCGTGGCCGCCACGAACAAGGATCTCGCCCAGGAGGTCAAAGAAGGTCGATTTCGTGAAGACCTCTACTATCGTCTCAACGTGATTGCGGTGGAGGTGCCGCCCCTGCGCTGCCGCCGCGAGGATGTCGCCCTTTTGGCCGAGCATTTCCTGGTTCGCTATCGAGACAAGAATCACAAGCAGGTCCGGGCCATCACGGATGAGGCTATGAATTTGATGATCGAGTATGACTGGCCGGGCAATGTTCGGGAACTGGAAAATGCCCTGGAGCGAGCGGTGGTTCTGACGAGGTCCGATGTGATCGAGGCGGCCGACCTGCCGCCCGAGATCCGCAGGACCCCTGCACACAGTGATTCGGGGCGCATCCTGACCTTTTCCATCGGCACGCCCCTGGAGGAGATGGAGCGGCGTGTGATCCTCGAAACCCTGCGCCACACCAAGGGCGACAAGCGACTCGCCGCGCAGCTCCTGGGCATCGCGACCAGGACGATCTATCGCAAGTTGGAGGCGTTTCGAGCGGAAGACTCGTCGGATCGGGGCACAGAACGCAAATTCGGTGAGGCTTCCGGGACCGAAGACTCGTCTGTGTAGAGACGGCGGAGTCGGGCCGGAAGATCGTCGCAGTGCCGGTGACGGAGTCGGGCCGAAGCGCCCGCGCGATGCCAGACGGCAGGTGAACCGGCCAACGCCGGGCGTTTGGAGTGACAGCGTCGAACGAGGATAGGAATTCATGCTCAGGCACGTCGGCAAGGAGCAGTCATGAGCCTCGATGCTATTGGGCCGACCAGGAGGGGGCTGCCCATTTTTTGGCGTCTCATCTTGGCCTTTGTGCTCCCGGCTCTGGTGCTGCTCGCTCTGTTTGCCCTGTGGGTCTACTATCAGACGGCGGCCGCCATGGAGAAGGAGATGGGCGCCAGGCTCGAAGCCGTGGCCCAGGCCTGTGCCCTGTCCGCTTTGCCCGAAGAACTTGCGTTTTTGGAGCCAGGGGACGAGACGAGTCGGACCTACCGGGCGTTGGCGCGTCGCCTGGCCAGGCTTCGTAAGGACACGGGCGTCCGTCGACTCTATCTGTTTCGACTCGATGGCACGAGTTTGGTGGACACGGCCAAGGGGGTGCGCATCGGCACGGAGTACTATCAGCTCGAAGTGCAGGCGGACCTGCTCGACCGGGTCGCAAGGCGGGGTCAGGGGACCACACTCCTCTATCGAGGCAAGGACGGCCTTCTGTACAAGACCGGTTATGCCGTGATCCGCGACCAGAACGGGAAGGTCGTGGCCCTGGCTGCAGCGGAGGGGAGCGCCTCGTACTACTTCCTCCTGTTTCGTCTGGGGCGCAAGGTCGCTCTGGTGGGGGTGGTGGCTTTGTTGCTGCTCGTGGCGGTCACGGCCTTCGTGGCGCGCCGCATGAGTCTGCCTCTGCGTCGGTTGGCCCGGGCTGCCGAGTCTATTGGGCATGGGAACCTGCACGAGTCAGTCGATGTGTCGGCCAGTGGAGAGGTGGGGTTGGTGGCGGCCGCCATGGAACAGATGCGCCGCGAGCTGCGGGAGCGGGACGAACAGATGAAGATGATGCTGGCCGGTGTGGCGCACGAGGTGCGCAATCCGTTGGCAGGTATGGAGCTGAGTGCGGGACTGCTGCGTGACGATCTGTCGGACGACCTGGACAAACAGGGGCAGGTGGATGCGATCATCGAGGACCTGCATTATCTGGGGCGTGTGGTTCAGGATTTTTTGGGGTACGCTAGGTGGGTGCCCGAGGACCGCCAAAACGAGGATCTTGGCCAGATGGTGGAGCAGGCGTTGGACATGATGCGCCTGGAGGCGGATGCCAAGCGGGTGCACATCGATCGGGCGGGCGACGAGGCGGTGTTGCCCGTCACATGTGACCCAGATGCAGTGAGACGCACGATACTGAATCTGCTCCGCAATGCGCTCCAAGCAACGGAGTCGGGTGGGCGGATCGTGGTGGCCCAGGAACGGATCGACGGGGCAGGGGCGAGCGGCCCAGCGGCCGGCCGGGAGGATGCCGCCTCCGGCGCAAAGGCGTCTGGGACGAGCCGGGCAGACCGTCGCACCGCACCGATTGCTCGGGTCGTGGTCTGGAACAGTGGCGTCGAGATTTCGTCCGACCTTGCCGAGAAGATCTTCGAGCCTTTCTTCACCACGAAGCAACAGGGAAGCGGGCTGGGACTGGCCCTGGGCAAGAAGGTCGCTGATGCGCATGGCGGGGCTCTGTACGTCCGAGAACCCACGTTATGGTCCGCGTCCGTCGATGGTCGGGTCATGGAGGGGGATGAACCGCGGGGGGCCGAGTTCGTGCTCGAGTTTCCCTTGAGTGGTGCGTTGGATACAGAGTTTTCGAGCCCTACCGCTTGAGTGGTGCGTTGGATACAGGGTTTCGAACCGCACAGCAGGAGAAGACGATGGGAACGGTGTTGGTTATTGATGATCACGAGACGGTTCGGTTGGGAATTTCGAAAATCGTGGATCGGATGGGACATCATGGTTTGACGGCTGCCAGCGGGGCCGAAGGCCTGGAGCTTTTTCGTGCCCAGGACGTAGACTTCGTGATCACGGATCTCAAGATGGAGGGTATGGACGGGGTCGAAGTGCTGCGCAGGATTCGGGAGTTGGACCCGGATGTCCCGGTCATGATCATCACGGCGTATGGCACGGTGGAGACCGCCGTGGAGGCGATGAAGATCGGGGCCTTCGATTTTGTGACCAAGCCTTTTGCACCGGAGGTGGTTCGGCTCAAGGTGACCCGGGCCATGGAGCTTTGCGAGGCCAGGCGGGCACGCAACCGATTCGAGCAGGAAACCGAGTACCTCAGGGGCCAAGTGGAATTGCGTTGTGGCGAATTGGTGGGGCGGTCGGAGGCCATGCAGCAGATTTTTCGGGCCATCGAGAAGGTGGCGCCCACGGACACGACCGTGCTCATCACCGGAGAGAGCGGGACGGGCAAAGAACTGGTGGCCCGAGCGATCCACGCCAAGAGCAAGCGCGCCGGCGGGCCCTTCGTGGCGGTCAACTGTGGCGCATTGGCCGAAGGGCTGCTGGAGAGCGAACTGTTCGGCCACGAGCGCGGCGCCTTTACAGGGGCGGTGCGCAGGAAGATGGGGCGATTCGAGCTTGCGAACGGCGGGACCCTGTTTCTAGATGAGATATCGGAGATCAGTCCGGCCCTGCAGGTCAAGCTCCTGCGCGCCATTCAGGAACGGACCTTCGAGCGGGTGGGAAGCGAGCGAACGATCGAGGTGGATGTCCGCATCGTGGCGGCGACGAATCGGAATCTGGAAGAACGGGTGCGTCAGGGCCTGTTTCGCGAGGATCTGCTGTATCGCATCATGGTCGTGCCCATCGAGATTCCTCCGTTGCGGGATCGTCGCGAAGACATCGTGGACCTGTCGAAGCATCTCGTGGAGCGTTTGTCGCAGCGGTTGGGCATGGCACAGAAGGTCGTCAGCGACGAAGCCTTGGGGCGGCTCATGGCCCACCATTGGCCCGGCAACGTCCGGGAGTTGGAAAACGCCCTCGAACAGGCGCTCGTGTTCTGCGACGGAGAGCGAATCGAGGTGGACTGCCTGCCGACCCAGTTACGACCGCAACCGCACGATGAGTCCACGCTGTCCATTTCCAACGACCAGGCGAGTCTTCCCGAAATCCTCGAGGACCTGGAGCGTCAGCTCATCCTCAAGGCGTATCACGAATCGGGCGGCACCAAGACCGAGACGGCGCGCCGACTCGGCATCAAGACGTCTGCCCTGTATTACAAGTTGGACAAGTACGGCATCAGGTAGCAAGATATTTGCAGCCAGTCTCCAAAATGTGCAGTCAGTTTCCAAAGGAGGAGGACGGTATGAAAAACGAGGGGGTTCTTGGAGTGAATCGAGGTCGCATCGGCGGCGCATTGATGACTCTGATCGTGGTCGGTGCGGCGTGGGTTTTCCTGATGCCCGGCTGCAAGAAGAAGACGGCCAAGTCCGGGGCCTTGGGTGGCCTCGTGGAGCCGGCGGCCAAGAGACTGCCCGCCAGCGTTCAGGCTGTGGCCATCGTGGATTTCAAAACTCTGGGACACATGGTGGGCGGGAGTTTGAATGCCTGGTTGGGCAGCGATCAGCGCCGAGGTGCCATGATCGGGGAGATGGGGTCGGTGTGTCGATCGAGGGTGGGTATCGATTGCACGGCTGTCCGTTGGTCAGCAGGTTTCGTGGGACCGGCCAGAAAGGCTTGGGGTGTTGTGGTGGTTGGGCATTTTTCTGGGTCGCTTCATGTCCCGGCCGTTGGCGATCGTCTGTTGGATCGGGCCAAGACAGTTTTGGGTGGAACCGTGGTTCGTCTCAGTGGCGACGTGCTCGCGACAAAATTGGGCCACGACTTGGCCCTGGGCAACCTGGCAGGCCTGAAGATGCTCGTGGAGGTCAAAAAGGGGGTGCGGAAATCCTTTAGGTCGTCCGATCAGTTTCCGGTCTTGAAGAAGCTTTTGACGCGGAGTTCGGGCCCTCAGCTTGCAGTGTTCTTTGCCGATGCTCGAACGTTGTCCCGCACGCTGCCCTTCAAGGCGGACGCCGCGTTGGCAAGTATTTCTCGTCGTGGGGAGATCCTCGTTGCGGTCCAGGCGGATGCGGCGACTCTCAAAATGATGCAAGGGTTGATCGCGAGGAGCATCGAACAGACGAAGACTACTTTAGCGGCACGCAAGACCGATGCGGTGCGGTTCGGCCCTCTTGGTTCCGCCTTTGAGTTCGTTGCCGCTTCGTACCTGTTCAAGGCGATGCTTGCCCGTTTTCATGTGGCCCGGTCGAACAAGGTCCTGACGATTCGTCTCGCCATGCCGAACGCAGGTCAGTGGGTCCCCATGATCGGCCTCATGTCAGCAGTGGCCATTCCGACCTTTATCAAGTACATCCGGCGGGCGAAGGCGGCTGAGGCGCGTGAGAATGTGGCCAGGATTTTCGCAGGGGCCCAGGCCTACCTGCAGGCGAAGCACGCCGATGCGACGGGCAAGGTCGTCTCGTGCCAGTTGCCACCATCGGTTGGGTGGACGCCGATCCAGCCTCCCTGTCGCAGCGGCCAGCGGAAGTATGTGTCCACCAAGGCGACCTGGCAGGCTCAGACCTGGAAGGATGTCCACTTCGTTTTGGAGGCAAGACACTATTATCAATACCGGCTGACGATCACGGGAACCGGTGTTGGAGCGACCGTCGTGGTGGAGGCCCGCGGCGACCTGGATTGCGACGGAACGTACAGCTCTTTTCGCCTCAAGGGTACGGTGGCTAACACAGCGCTTGGGAACCGTTCGAGTGGATGCAGGCTGACGGCGACGGGCGGCATGGAAACGACTCGTCCCGAGGAGTGAGGTTCAGTTTTGTGGCTCGCGGTCGGGGGGGGGGACAGGAACAGTGCGGAGATTGGTGCCGTAGTCATCCGCGATTGTGGCTGAAGTTTGATCTGCCCTTGTGCGAAGGACCATCGGGGGCGATTTGAGAACGGCCATCGGCGTCGCGGTGCCAGGATGGATTTTGTTCCAGGTATTCGACGTAGTAGGGGGCGTGACGCCCTGGTTCGAGGACCCCGTCTTGGATCGCCTGCTCCAGGAAATCCTTTATGTCTCCGATGAGCGGGCTGGTCTGGAGATGGAAATGTTCCATGATCTGGTTGCCCAGCCCTGATGGGAGATTCGGTGTGCGGGCATCCAGTTCCTTGAGTCGCACGATGCGCCCGGCGAGTTCGTCCAGGTGTGCGTGGAGTCGCCGCTTGCGTTGCTTCCTGCCCGTGGTGATGTCTGCACGACTCAGGTCGAGGAGGTCACCGAGGAGGTTGCCCATTTGTCGGTAGAAGCGGCGGACAGCCGCATCCGTCCATTGGCCAACGTATTGATTGGCTCGCAGATGTTTGAGGATCAGGAACTGAATGGGTCGGGCCTGTTCTTTGGAAAATTCGAGGCGGTGCGCGATACGGCGAAACATGGCCGCTCCTTGTTCGGCGTGTCCCAAAAATTGCACCTTGCCCTTT
Source organism: Deltaproteobacteria bacterium (assembly GCA_021162935.1). Lineage (GTDB taxonomy): Bacteria > Myxococcota_A > Polyangia > HGW-17 > SLPX01 > JAGGXR01. The sequence continues at coordinate 14,645 of JAGGXR010000158.1, read as the reverse complement.
GGATCGATGGTGCGAGTCTGGACCTTGCCGATGTCATGGAGCAGAGCGGCCCAGCGCACGATGGGGCGAGATGGACACTGGGCCACCACCTGTTTGGTATGTTCCCATACATCCTTGTGGAGACGGCCTGCTTCCTGCGAAAAGGCAACGGTTGCGAAGAGTTCGGGCAGCACCTGCTCCAGGGCACCGGTTTGCAGCATCCATTCCAAGGCTGGGCCTGGTTCTTCCTGGAGGATGACTGCCTCGATGGCCTGTCGGATGTCCGTGCCGGAGACCTGATCGAGATGCGGCGCCGTCTGACGAAATCGTTCCATCGTCTCATCGGACATGAGATCGGGACGAAAATGCGGATCCAGTGTCACCTTGATGATCCACAGTGGTTCTCGGTCCAAAATGGTCCAAGGACTGGCTGCAATCGAGTTGTCGTCGTGTTCGACCATGATTCGTTGTATCGTCGACCGGCAGGATCGGCAAGAGCCTCCGTTGAGGCGAGCAATCCGCCAGCAAAGCAATATCGAGGCATTCACGAGCATCCAGGATGACGAAGGCACGGACGCTGCGAACAGGCCTTCAAACGGTCTGCAAAAAGATAGCCGAGGATAGTTGGTGGTGCAACCGATTCGTCTCATCTTCTATGGAAAATTTCCTTGGAATGCGTAAGCTTGGTGGCCAGTCGATCCGGGTTGGAAGCTCTGTAGCCAATCCGTGTGCATTGTGGACGGTGCAGGCGTCAGGATTCCTGCTCATCGGCCTTCGGTCTTCGACCTTGCGAATTGTGATATTTGTGATATTCTTCTTCTTGGAGCTAAGGATTGGGTCATGCCGATGAACAAAATGTATCGAATCGTCCATCTCAAATACCATGACCTTCGCGATCTGCTGTCCGACTATCAGTCGATGATACCGACTGGAGGGATGTTTTGGGCCACCAGACAGGAGGCGGCCCAGGATGAGCTGTTGCTTGTCGAGGTGGAGGTTCCCCGGCTCGGTCGGGTATACAGCTTCGAATGTCGCGTGGTCGCCAATCCGAGGGCAATGGGGCTCGACGTGGAGCCCGGGTATCTGCTCGCTTTCGAGTCCAAAGAGGATGTGACCAGACAGGAGCTGCTGAACGCCATTGGATGGCAGATTTTGGGCTCGAACCGGAGGCTCCATCCCCGCATCGAACGGGTGTTGCCCGTCGCCTGGTCGGATGAGGGCGTGGGCGAACTGCATGTGGCCGAGACGAGCAATATTTCTTTGGGCGGAGCGTTCATCCGGACGGAGGTTCAGCCGCGTGAGAATTCTTTGGTGAATATGCATTTGCGTTGCGGTGATGAACAGGAGCCCATGTCGGTAGTTGCCCGCGTCGCCTGGACGGGCGGATACAACGGGGTCAAAGGAATGGGCCTTCAGTTCTTGAACCTCGATCCCGAGACCATGCTGAAGCTGCGTACCGTGCTCGAGCAGGATCGAGAGGACCGTTTTTGATTGCGATTCAGTTCCGGCGGGATTGGTGCGGAAAACCGGTTTGGTCGTGATTCAATTTTGATCGAGTTGGGGGCAGACCGGTTTTGTGATGTCTCGAACAGTGAGACTCAGTCTGCCAGGCCGGTGCGTCTGTTGAATTCCACGATGCGTTCGTCGATGGCTTCGACCTGCTGGTGGATGGCCTCCCAATAGTCGGGGTACGGTGACCACTGGGCATTCAATTCGTCGAGTTGTTTGGCCTGCTGTTCGATCCATGTGTAGTACTTCAGGTTGTGGACGCGTTTGCGACCATAGTGGGTGAGTTCTTCGAGGTTGTCGGTTCCGGCGCCAAGCAGGCGTCCGTGGTAGTCCGCTGCTGCGTCCTGGTCACTGTAGGCGCCGTCCTGCTCGTTGAGTTCCTTGACCCTGGTTCCGTACAGTTCCATGGAATCAGTCAGGACCGTGAGCACCACGTCTCGTTCTTCGAGTTCATAGTATTTGGCCATCTTGATGGCGCTGATCAGGTTGCCGATTCCGGAGATTCCCAGTAGGTCCAACTGGTCCACGAGTTTGGGATCCACTCCCTGCTTCTTGAGATATGATCGACCCGCTGGTTCGTTGAACATGCGCATGATCCGCATGGTGTCTTCGTCGTCGACTGCAACGATCATGTCGGTGTTGCGCACGTTGTGGATCCATGGGACGTGCTTGTCTCCGATGCCTTCGATGCGATGGCCGCCGAAGCCATTGAGGAGCAAGGTTGGGCATTGGAGTGCCTCACTGACCGCCAGTTTGACCTCGGGGAACTGTTCCTTCACGTAGTCGGCACAGCCCAGGGTGCCGCCTGAACCGCTCGCCAGGGCGATGCCGCGCACCCGGCCCTCGGTTCCGAGTTCCTCTTCGAGGACCTCCACCATGGCCGGACCGGTGACGGTGTAGTGCCACAGATGGTTGCCCTGCTGATCGAACTGATTGAAGATGACGATGTCGGACCTGGTTTTCTGAAGCTCCCAGCACTTGTCGAAGATTTCCTTCACGTTGCTTTCGCAGCCCGGGGTGGCGATGACCTCACCGGCGACCGACTTGAGCCAATCGAATCGCTCCCGGCTCATCTCCTCGGGAAGGATGGCGATGGATTGACAACCCAGCAGGGCGGCGTCATAGGCGCCGCCTCGGCAGTAGTTGCCCGTCGATGGCCAGACCGCTTTGTGTTTGATGGGGTCGAACTGTCCTGTCACAAGCGCCGGAACCAAGCAGCCGAAGGTAGCGCCGACCTTGTGGGCTCCGGTTGGGAAATACTTGCCGACCAAGGCGATGATCCGAGCCTTGACACCGGTGAGTTCCGGCGGAAACTCGATGTAGTTCACTTTTCCGAACAGACCGCCTTTCTCTTTCGGCTCGTTCTTCCAGGTGATGCGGAACAGGTTCAAAGGGTCCACATCCCACAGGCCCACGTTTTTGAGTTTGTTCTTGATGGCGTCGGGAATGAGGGATGGGTCTCGTTGCTGTTTGAACGTTGGGATGACGATGTTGCGTTCCCTGGCACGTTGGACAGCGGCCTTGATTTGCTCTTCGTTGACGGTCAGGTCGATCATGGTGTCCTCCGGGGGCTCGATGGTCCTTCAAATGGTCCGAATTCTTGTGAAGCATTGACTGCGACCACGGTTCGGGCTCGATGTGATCAAGGGTCCTTGGTATGGAGGAAGAATCGGAATCAGTCAAGGGGTAGATGCCGCCCGACGTTGCGCCCGTTCCGACCAGGCGCTGGGGGCTCCGAGGCTACACGAGCCAGATCCGTTCCTCAGCGTCGTGGATATGGCCGAGAATTTCGGCCGGAGACTGACTCTTCATGATGGCCGCATGGAGCTGCCCGTCCCTGAAAATGCGGGCGATTCCTCCCAAGGTTCGTACGTAGATGTTGAACGTGGCGGGTTTGACCGCTGCCAGGATGACGATGTCAACGGGTTGGTCATCCAGTGCCGAGAAGTCGATGCTCTTTTTGTAGATGCCCATGGAGATCGCAACCGAGGGTACCTTTTTGCACGAGCCGTGAGGAATGGCGATCCGACCGCCGATGGCCGTGCTCATCATTTTTTCCCGGGTCACGATGCTCTCAAAAGCCTTGATTTCGACTTTGGCCGGAAGCCGTCCCGAAGAGACGAGCAGGCCCACCTGTTGCTTGATGGCGTCCCACTTGTCCTTGGCGGTCAGATCCAAGACGATGAGGTCCTCGGATAGGTACTCGGTGAGCCGGATGGCCTTGGTTCGGATCTGAGGCGTCTCGATGATTTCCCGAAGTGCTTCGATCTGGGTGAGTGCCCACTTCTGTCGATGCTTGGCTGCTCGGAGCTTGGTGGCTGGCGTCTCGGGGGCGACCAAGATGGACGTGGAGTAGTCGTAGTCCCGCTGGGCCGTATCCTTGTCGATTTCCTGGGGCAACAGGATCTTCGAGGACTCGATGACCACACCATTCTTTGTCACGAGGGCGCGACCACCGTCCACCGGCAGGCACAGGATGCGGCCGTCATAGCTGACGAGTTTCACGCCTCCGGTGGCGAGATGAAATTCAGCTGTACGATGGCCGGCCATGATGGTCGTACGGCCCGATGTGGTCGGGATGGTCACGGCTGAAACCGAATGCCTGTAGATGCATGTCTTGCGTCTTCTGACTTCGACGGCGAATACCTTCGACATGATTTTGCCTCACGATTCCGAATGCGATCAGTCCCCGTCCGGCTCGATTTCCGGTGGCGAGCTAAAGAAACGATTGTACACAGGAGAGTTGTACTCTTCGTAGTCGATGGCCCAGGGCGTCATCGAAGCCTCTCCGTTTTCGTAGTCGATGGTTAGAGCTTTTGGGGTCACGTCCCGATAGCTGCTGTCCAAAGGGAGGTCGTCGTTGTACTTGCCGCCCGCCGAGAACAGATTCAACAGCATGTAGTTCCCGTCGTCGATGATGGTCTTGAAGCCTTCGACGACTTTGGTATGGCCTCGGACCATGACGTTGCATCCAACACGATTCATGAAGGAGGCGAATTGCTTCTTCCCGAAGGGGAAGCGTGCCGTGTCCTCCTGCATGGACCGTGGGATGACGTCCGCCTCGCTGGGATCCGACCAGATCATTTCGAAACGGACCTGATCGTCGTTGAGTGAGGAGAGGTCCTTCCATCCGTCGAGTGTGGATTCTTTTGGAATGCCCGCGTGGACGAAGAACATCTGGTCGAACACGACCACTGTGGGCAACTCATCGAACAGGGACATGTACTTCAGGAAGAATTCTTTGGGGAAGTATCGTCGGTATCCGTTGATGGCCTCGGCCGGCAGAACGCCGCCGTAGATTTTTCCTTCGTATTCGAAATAGTACTCATGATTTCCCCGCAGGGGATACACGTGGCCCGGATACCGCACGAAGAGGTTCAGTACGGCTCTGAGCGTGCCGTTGTAGCTGAAATTACCTCGGTCGATGTAGTCGCCGATCAGAATCAACTTGGGTTCGGGTGCGTTGTCCGGGTCCCTTCTGAATGCATCCACTTTGTTGAAGAAGTCCGCTTGGAGTAGCGCCGCCTTGAGCGAGCTGTAGCAGCCGTGCAGATCGCCCAGCACGGTGATGTCGTACCGCCGACCCGGCTTGGGCGGAATGCAGAACACATGGTCATCGAGGAACTCATCTCCTTGCATGAGGTCGAAGAATTGAGAGGCGCCGTTCAGTCGCCCCTTGCCTTTGGCCCGCATGGCGTTCAGGAGCAGGATCGCCCGGTCCACCAGGTCCATTTCATGCTTTGCCTGACCCGCACGCTCCTTCTCGTCCGCCGAGTAGTGCTGTTCGAGCTTCCTGAGGAGAGGGTGATTGGCCATGGTCGGCTTGAGCTGCATTTCAGGGGCCACACTGACCGTCGTTGGGACGATCTCCAGATCGTCCATGTCCAGCAAGATTTCTTGGTTGAGGAGGTTGGCCAGCTCGTTTCGAAATTCCACCTCCGCCGGATGCGTGACTCCGTCCGCCAGGATGAATTCGTCGATCACATCCATGAGGCGGGTACGATTCTCCTCGTTGAAGCGCTGAAAGATTTCGTAGCAGCGGAGCTTCAGCCGGCTGTAAACGAACTTATTGAGGGATTCGTTGGCAGCGACCGCCTCATGGAACAGGGCGCGGATGCCCCGGTCGATCTCTTCGAAAACCTGATTGTAATGCGTCGCTCGGCTTTGGACCAGGGCCTTGTAGTCCTTTTCGGAGAGTTGCTCGTGGCCTCCCGATTGGCGGACCTGCAACTCGGCGAGCTTCTGGATGTGTTCCTGGATGAACTCGCGTTCGGACAGATCGAAGTCACCGTCGATGTAGCCGAACGTGGTCAGGTAATACAAAACCGCATACATCTGCTGTTCGGCTTCTTTTGGGTCGTTGCTCAGGAGCATCATGGTTCACCTATTCATTGTCCGAAGTCGGAAGTGAAAGAAAATATAGCACAAGTTGCAGAGACTGCGCACGCACAAACGCAGCCGCGCCTGTGCGAATCGCTTGAGCCTTGACGGGCGTCAACAGAGCAGGAAAGGCTGCGCTGGAAGACGTCATTGTGGAGCTTGACGCTGGTTCGTTCGGTTCCTATCATGGTTGGGCGTGCTCGTGGTTTGCTGGGTACGTAACGTCGGGTGCTGCGGAGGAGATGGCCGTACCATCCGTCTCGAAATCGAGAGCGGGATTTTGGACGGTGGAGGGACTCGATTTCTTTTCTTGAGAGCAGGGACCTGAAGGTGGGTCCGGCAGGGAGATGACGATGAACAAGACAGCAAATCTGACCTGTGAAAAGATCGAATCGGTCCTCGGGGACAGCTCGGCGTTCACCAAGGTTGAATGCGGGTTGTACGTGATCAAGCAGGGGTCGGCCTATGTCATGGTCAACGTGCTGCCGTGGGGTGAGAATCGTGCCGTGGTGCGTTGTGCGGCCCAGTTGTTGTCCGGGGTGGAGCGATCCGAAGCGCTCGCCTGGGATCTGCTCAAGATCAATTCCTTGATGCGTTTCGGAGCATTCGCCTTTCTGCCCGAGGGAAACCGAGTGTTCTTCGTGCATTCGATTCTCGGCGGTGAGACGCTCGACCCCGAAGAGATTTTGGCGACGGTGCGGCACGTGGCCATCGTGGCAGATGACTATGACGACAAGATCGCTGAAGCCTACGGCGGACAGCGCATGCAGGATCTGCTAGAGGACCGGGCTCTGTCTGGGTTGCTCACCCAGTCTCCGGATACGTTCGCGTTCAAGTGCTGACAGCGCGAAGCGCCTCGGAGCGCTTCCGCCGGCAAACAGCAAGACGACCGATGGGCAGGAGGCCGGAGCGAACGCTGCCGCCAGGAGGCAGCATTCAACCACATGAGGATCAATGGGGCGCACAAGAAAAGGCGGTGGCGTACAAAAAAAGCCCCAGTCTCGTGACTGGAGCTTTTCGAGGCGGCAACCGGATTCGAACCGGTGATAAAGGTTTTGCAGACCTCTGCCTTACCACTTGGCTATGCCGCCGAACGTGTCGAAGATACTATTTGGAAACGGCCTTCTGTCAAGTGAGATTGCCAACCCTCAATCGTCGGGTCGTCGGGTCATGGGGGGAACCAGAAAGCAATGGGGAAGATGCCAGACCTGGCTCGACAGACGCCGGATCCATATGCAGGAAGAAGGAGATGCTACAGGAGGTTTGCTGCCAGTTCCGCGAGGGGAGAACGCTCACCTTTGACCAGGGTGATGTGGCCCGCGACCGGTTCCTTCTTGAATCGTTCCACGACGTACGTGAGCCCGTTGTTTGCACTGTCCACGTACGGGTTGTCGATCTGGTAGGCATCGCCGGTGAGCACGATTTTTGTACGATCACCGGCCCTGGTGATGATGGTCTTGACCTCGTGGGGCGTGAGGTTCTGCGCCTCGTCCACGATCATGTACTGGTTCGGGATGGATCGTCCTCGAATGTAGGTGAGCGGTTCGATCTGCATGTAACCCATGTCGATGAGAGTCTTGTACCCATCTGATTTTTTCTTGTTTTGTTGGCCCGACTTGCCGGCGCCCAGGAGCAGTTCCACGTTGTCGAAGATAGGCTGCATCCATGGGTTCAACTTTTCTTGGACATCGCCCGGCAGGTAGCCCATGTCCCGGCCCAGAGGGAAGATCGGCCTGCTCACCAGCAGCTTGACGAAGTTCTTGTCGTCGGCGACCTTCTGCAGCCCCGCTGCGATGGCGAGCAGGGTCTTGCCCGTGCCGGCCTTGCCTACGAGGGTGACGAGTTGGATGTCGTCGTTGAGGAGCAGGTCCAGGGCGTATTGCTGTTCCTTGTTACGTGGGTGGATGCCCCAGACGCCGTCGCGCGTGGCAAGGAGAGGAACAATCCGTTTCTGTACAGCGTCGTAGCGGCCGAGAGCCGTGTTTTTCGGGTTCGCCTCGTCCTGGAGCATGATGAATTCGTTGGCCATGAATCCATGGTCTTCGGAGTGGGGAGCATCGACGAAGTGGTGGGCGCGGAAGGACTCCAGCGTGGTGGCGTCCACGGCCCAGGTCTTGGATCCCGAGTAGAGTTCTTCGATGTCGATCTTGTCTGCTTCGAAGTCTTCTGCACGCAGCCCGAGGGCGTCCGCTCGGACCCGGAGATTGACGTCTTTGGTGATGAAGGTGGTTTGGTCGTGCCCGGATTCTTCCGCTACCTCCAGAGCCACGGCCAGGATGTAGTTGTCTTGCTTGCCGCGATCCCGAAAGATCACGGGGATCTTTTTGGCCGGCATGGCCACCTGGAGGGTGCCTCCGGTTTCGAGTTCTACACCTATGGACAAATGGCCTCCGTGAGCGCGGAGGTCGTCCAGATATCGAGAAATGGTTCGCGCGTTTCGGCCTCGTTCCGACAACTCCTTCTTGAATTGGTCCACTTCTTCGAGCACATTGATGGGAATGACCACCTTGTTGGCCCCGAATTGATAGATGGCTCTCGGATCGTTGAGGAGTACGTTGGTGTCCAGGACGAAGGTTTTGTTGCTCACGATGTGGGACTCCTTGCAGTGAAAGTCGCTCACCTACCTCGTGTTTTTAGCAATAGCGTTTCGCCCATGTCCTGTCAAATGGAAGGATGTCGCCGTTGATCGGGATCATTATTTGTTGGAAAGTGCTCGGTTCGTTTCGTATGATGCACAGGTGCTTCAGAATATGAATTTCGATGACGAGGCACGCGTCTCAACGTGATCTTCGGCGAACCCTCGATGACACGCCTTGGTTTCTGTGACTGGCGTGGTGACGGGTGGCTGTGGTTACGGGGTTTTCGTGCTCTCGAGGTGAGGTGGGCAAGGATGCGAGACCGGTCATGTCGGCGACAGTCGGTGGCAGTATTGTCCTGGGCGAGATTCTGGCCGTGGGCCCCGGTTGTCTGCGCGGGCCTGATGGTGTGGGCCGACTGCGGCCGCCCCCCAAAGGTCGTGGTGGCCAGGCCCAAGGTAACCTTTGTTGGGCCCAAGGGAACCTCGTTGTTTTTGGTGCGGGGCCACGGCGCGCTCAAGGTGACGTTCACCGGAAACGTGGGGGCGGCTCCGTTCGTGTGTGATTCGCAGCCGTGGCTCGTGGACGTGTCGGGCGACAGTTCCAGCCTGCGGACGTTCATTCAAAAGTTGGCTTTTCGGAAGGGGCACGCCAGGGCACAGCTCTATGACCGGGACGGCAAGCTATTGGCGCGGGGTGCTCTCTGTATTTTTTCGACATTCAAAACTTTTTCCAAGGGAATCCGGAAACATTATGTCATACGCATTGCCCCGGCGACGATTCAGAAGGTTCGTCGCCGGAGACAGCCGGCAGCGCTGTTCGAGAGCTATCCGCCGCCCACAGGGCGGCCGAACATGATGCACATCGCCTGGGCGTTGTACCTGCTTCCCGAACTCCAGTGATGGAGACAGGATTGGTCCGGGCCGCGCAGGGGGGGGCGACGAGTCGATGAGAATGGTGGCGTAGGAGGTGACCATGAACTGGCTTGGGTGGCATTGGCCTTCTGGGCAATCGAGTTTGCGGTTATCGAAGGCCGAGCGTTGCTGAAGATATCAGGGGTGTCCAGCGGGCCGTGATGGCCCTTGGGTGGGAAAACTCATTTTGCACGGCAGGAAGGACAGTATGGAGAACAGCAATCAAAGAAGATGGCGATTGTGGCCTGCAGTCTGGCTCATGGCGGTGCTGACGGGTGGGGCCGGGTGCCTTGCCGGATCGAGCCGAGGGACGAGAGTCAGGGCTCGTCACTATGACGGGTATCGCAGATCCGCTGTACGGTACCGACGGCCGGTGGCCACAGGGGCGCGCAGGTTCAGATTCATGGCCGCGACGGAGAGCATGGACACTAGGTCCTTGCACAAGACCAAGACCCCAACCATGGTTGCCGAAAGCCCACCAGCCGCGCCAAGAGGCGGTGCTTCTCGGCCGTCGGCTGCTCCGGTCACTCGTTCCCAGCCTCAGGCGCCGACAGCGCAAGCCGGCGACAGTCACAACGAAGCCAAGCAGGTGATGGCCAGTAGCGCCCTGCATCGGATCGTCATCTACACGGCTTCGGTGAGGGTCTCGGTGGTCAAACGGCCCGAAGCCGTCGAGCAGGTCCGTCGGCTCGTCGAGGCACGGGGTGGCTACGTCCAGGCCTCGACCGAGCAGCGGATCGTGGTGCGGGTGCCGGCTGGTCGATTCTACGCGTTTTTGGATGCGTTGAAGGAAGTGGGGCGGGTCTTTGCCCGACAGGTTTCATCGAGCGACGTGACGGAGCAGTACATGGACCTGAATCTTCGACTCAAGGCGTCTCTTTCGGTCCTGAATCGGCTCAAGGCGTTGCTCGCAAAGGCGAAGACGGTCAAGGATGCGCTCATCGTGGAACGCGAGATTGCCCGGGTGGTGACGCAGGTCGAACGGCTCAAGGGGCAGATTCGATTCATGGAGCAGCATGCCGCCCTGTCCACGGTGGTGATCAGTCTCATGACGGACGCGGAGCGGCAGCACATTCTGGTGCGACCTCCCAGGCGCAGTCCATTCAAGTGGATCCGTCGTCTCGGGATCTATCGTTTGGTCAACATGCTGCGGGTCAGATAAGGAGGACACCATGATATATGCACGGACAGGACAGGCAGGTCGGACCCGTCATTGGCCGGCGAATCTCCTTGGGCTCGTGGGAGCTTTGTTGATCGTCACGGTCCTTGGCGGATGCCACGGATTTTCGGTCAAGACGCCAGGAAATTTCGTGAGGCTGAAACGAACGAGTCGTCGGGTCGTCCAGGTGGCCCCAGACAACACGGTGATTGTCACCAGGATGTGGAAGAACAATCCAAAGGGAGATGCTTCTTTCTGGACACAGACGGTACGACGTGACTTCGAAAAGGTGCGGGGATACACGTTCGTCGGGATGGGGGCCGTCAAGACGGCTTCCGGGCTCAATGGAAAGGAACTCCGTTTCGAGGGTGCCTACCGAGGTGGTGTCTATGCCTACCGAGTGGCGTTGTTCGTGACGGGTGACTTCATTCTATCCGTCGAGTTGCTGGCGCAAAAGAAGGCTGCTGCCAAGTATGAGAAGTCGTACAAAGAGGTCGTGGCGAGTCTGAAATTCAAGTAGCGAGGAGAGCGCAGGGGGGCGGAAGGAAGTCGGACAAACCACGGTAGTCGGGCGTTTCGACGATTACCATGATTGGTGACCAAGGTTTTATGGATCGTGGGTCGTGGTCAAAGTCACGCCCCTACTCGTCGTGGATCTGCTTCGACACGTGCTCGATCATGTCTGCCGTCATGGCGGAAAGGTCGTACTTTGGGGTCCAATCCCATTCTTTCCTGGCGGCCGAGTCGTCCATGGAATTTGGCCAGGAGTCGGCAATGGCCTGCCGGATCGGATCCACCTCGATGCTCCATTGGAAATCCGGAAAATGGGACGTGAGTTTTTCGGCCAGTTGTTCGGGCGTGAACTGCATGGCCGTTACGTTGAAGGCGTTGCGGTGGCGAAGTTTTGCGCCGTCCGCCTCCATGACGCCGATACAGGCATGCAGGGCGTCGGGCATATACATCATGTCGAGTGATGTGTCGGCTCGTAGGTAGCACACGTAGGGCTCGTGGCGCACGGCATGGGCAATCATGTCGATGGCGTAGTCGGTGGTGCCTCCTCCTGGCGGGGTCTTGTAGCTGATGATTCCAGGAAGGCGAACGCCCCGGCAGTCCACCCCGAACTTTTCATAGTAGTAGTCGCCGAGCAGTTCGGTGGCCACCTTGGTGATGCCGTACATGGCGTTGGGGCGCTGGATCGTGTCCTGGGGGGTCTTGTCCAGCGGGGTGGTCGGACCGAAAGCTGCAATGCTGCTCGGGACGAACACGCGTGAGACCTGGGTTCTGCGCACGGTGTCCAGGACGTTCACCGTGCCCCACGTGTTCACCTGCCAGGCGCGGACCGGAGTGCGTTCCGCAACCGCCGACAGGATGGCCGCCAGGTGGAAAATCGTGTCCACGTTGTATTGTTCGATGAGGAGCCGGAGTCCCTCTGGGTCCATGACGTCGAGGAATTCATAGAGCCCCTGTTCCATTTCTGGGTTGCGGGGGTGCCGTACGTCCGTGGCCACCACGTTACGGTCGCCGTAGCGGCGTCTCAGTTCGAGTGTCAAATCCGTTCCGATCTGTCCAGAAGCACCTGTGATGAGAATCATGGTCATGGGGGGGTTCACCTCGTGTTGCGCAACGACCCTGTCGAGTGAGGACGGCGAGCAGCGCCCTTGTACCTTTGACCTTATACACGTCGGGCGATGCGAATTGCAACCGTTTCGCCTTGATCGGATACGCATGTGATTGCGTATTGATCGAGTCCCGATCCATCCGGTGGAGGAACGATCAATATTTTTTGAGAAGCCGCGTGGCTACTGAGGGCGGAATGCGGCCTGTGCGATCCAATGCATGGATGCTTTGAGTCAGGCTCGGTCGGACCAGGGAGGGGAGAACGTCGGCCAGGAGCTTGCCCGAACCCTCGGCGAGTTCCTCCCATAAAGCGCGGGTCGGGACGAGTCGTTCGTAGGCGGACACGTATCCGTCCTCGGACCGATTCGGCAGGAGAACCTGATAGAGGATGGAGCGAACCGTGCCTTCCAGCAAAGAGACCGGATTCATCGTAGTGGTCATGCAGGCGTCCAGGAGACGATAGGCCGCATCGAGGCTCGAACGTGCATGGATCACGGCCACCACGCCAAGGCCGTCTCGGGCCAGGGCCACGGCTTCACCAAGCGTTTGGGGGTTGGCGTCGTCGAGCAATACGAAACCGGCGGACAGGCTGTGGGCCGCATCGAAGACGGTCCCGTCGTGACCGGCGGTCGAACCGTCCCAGGTTGCCAAGGGGCAGGCTACGGCTGGGCGCAGCTCAGGAGGATGACCAGCGAGCAGGCCCAAGGTTCTGCCGTTCGTGAGCAATGCCGTTGCCAGAGCAGACGCTGACGTTGTTCGTCCGCTTCGGTGGCGGCCGGCCACCAGGATCAGCCCGTGGTCACGTGATCCATCGACGGTTCCTTCCGGAATGCCGAGGATGGACGGGGTTGGACGCTCGACGAGGGGGATGCGTACGACGACCTTTGCGTCTCGCCCGGAAGTCAGCGTACAGCGAACAGGGCTCTGGCCCAGACCCTCATCATAGAGAAATCGGGTCCAGCCCTTGTTTTCGAGATGGTTCCGCAGGTTTTTGGAAAGCCCGTGAAGCAATTCGTCGACCAGGTCTGTTTCGGCCTGTGAGCCCATGAGGCCATATCCCTTGCTGCCAAGAATCCAAGGTTTCTGGCGGGCGCCGAGCACGATTTCTGGGCTCCGTTCTGCGCGTGCCTGGCCGATCAGTTCGTCGAGACGCGGCAGTTTGGCTTCGAGCAGCGATGGGTACCAGGTCGCCCTGGCCGGCGAGGGCCTTTCCGGGCGGTCTTGCGGTGAGATTTCTTCGGAGCGACTCTGGGCCGCGTGCCCGTCCGCCGGGGTGTTGTGGGGCAGGCCTGGATGCGTGGCGTAGGCCGGTCGGTTTCGACGCCCTGTCGGTCGCGCAGGATCGACTGGCTTGTCTGCTGTGTCGTTGGGTCGTTGTTCGATGCCGGCTCGAACCGCTTCCAGGTCGATGTCCAGGTCTGCGGCTGACTCGCCGTCGATGGTGGCCTGGAATCCGGCGCTTAGATTTTCGACTTCCTCGTCGTCGAGGGCTGTGTCCAGACTGTCGTCTTCGTCTGGGTCGAAATCGTCGTCGAGATGGTCGTCTTTGTCTTCAGCGAGTTGGTCGTCTGGGAGAGCCTGTCGGTCGATGTACGCTGCACTGCGGTTTTCTGCAGATGAATCCGCGTGACCAGGTGGGGTCAAGGCACCTCTTTTCGTTGGTCGTTCTGTGGCTTCAGGTTGCTCGCCGGTGGCCTGACTCGAATCGTGACTTTGTTTTGGATGGGCCGCTGGATCCGGAATCTGAATAGGTGTTTCTCGTCCGAGTTGGGGGTGCTTGGGAATTCCCTGTTGAACATTGGCCTGTGCGTCGTAGGGCGAGTTGGCGGAGCTTTGGGCCGTTGTCGTGTCCGACCCGGTTCTTGATTCGTCATCAGCTCGGTGGTCCACGCCCGGAGGTTTTCCCACGCCGAGAAACGTGCCGGACTTGGTTCGTTCCGAGGTTTCAGGGCCGCTGTCTGGGCCGTCGGATTCGGCCGAGGCTGGTGCATCATTTTTCGACTCGCCTTCGGCTTTTGCAGCGCTGTCGGGTCCGTCATGGTTCTTTTCGCCGCGGTCATCGCGTTTGGCATCTGTTGCTTGTTTGATGATCACCACCCGCCAGATGGAAGGCCCTGGAACGATACGAAGGTGATAGGTTGCTGTTTCGTGCTGGTAGTCGAATTCCACCGGCTCCATGAGGACAAGGTCGGCAAAGAGATCTTCGGGCAGGATTTCTTCGACCAATGAGGTGATCTGTCGGTGGCCGAAAGTCCGGTCTGTTTCCTCTCCATGATCCGTCCGGAGTGAGACGGGAGACTCGGAAAGCAGAACGGCTTCCTGTGCCCGGTGGTCCAGCATGATGTCGATGACCTGGTCGATTCGAGGCATGGCGCTCCCTTCTTCCTGCCGTTGTTCTGCAGTTGTTCTTGAGCTACTCGATCGGATTGATGATACTCAAATTCAGGCCTGCTGGATACCCGTAGGACACATTTTGGACCGTGCTTCCATTTTGTTCGGGAGGTCCGCCGT
>JAGGXR010000167.1 GCA_021162935.1 Deltaproteobacteria bacterium | reverse complement strand
GTTCCGTCTGGGTTCGTCGTGGCGTCGCCCGTATCCGTCCCGTCGGTTCCGTCTGGGTTCGTCGTGGCGTCGCCCGTATCCGTTCCATCGGTTTGATCCAGGTTGGGGTTCGGCCGCTGTTCCGCCTGCGACCAGCCGCTGCCATGGCCCGAAACCACGACCACGTAATGGTCCGCCGGATAGCATGTGACGGCCCATTGGCCGAAGGACGCCAGAGTCAACCAGCTTCCGCTGTCAGGTTCTTCGTCGGACTGGCCCACCAACTCGGAATGGAGCACGTCGCTGTCCGCATCGTGCCGCACCTGGTAACGCCACACCCCTCGTTCGTTGTACCTGTCCACCTGGACGACCACGTTGACCTGGTCCGTGCTGCGGTATCCCAATTCCATCTCGTTGAGGTCTTCTTCGAGGGCGTCTTCGAGGTTGTTATCGCCAGCCTGGTACACCATGATGGTCCAGGCCGCAGGCATGCCATCGACGAGACGCGGCGCTCCGCCCGGACAGTCCTCGGGCATGACCGTATCGGGGCTGTCCGCCTTGCCCGCCGGCAGGTGGATCGTAGGCACGGCTGTTGCCTGGTCCTGGTCGGCGCAGGACCCAACGAAAAGCGAGCCGACGAAGGTCATGGCCAGAATCATGCACCGTCGAAGAAGGGGACGAACCAAGGTGGACCTGGAATGAACTGATTGCACGTCAAGTCTCCTCGTGGACAAAGATTCCTCTCCTTGGTTTACTCGTGAATAGGACGATCACACGTTAACGCAACAACCGTGCCCACAAAAACCTATCGGTTCATTTTTCAATGATTTCGCCTTATTGAACAATGTTTCTTGAGGCAATCGACCTGATTCGTCCGCGCAAACGGCAACTCAACAAGCCATGCATCCGAATGATCCAGTTGCCGCCATGCCGGTTGGCCCCACGTCGCAGGTGACGGTTCCACGAACGGTTCGATCATGACAGGCCCAGTGACCTGCAATTCGATGCAAAATCCGTCGTACGAGTCCCCTGAAGCATGGTCGAACAAACCGCAGAAATCTGGCTCGTCTCATCGGTCTCGAACGCTCCGAGATCAAATGGAACCAATCGCCCTACACATGTCTTTCCCTCCCATGTCGAACCCTATGACGAACCCTATGACGAACGACGTCGCGATTCGAGCACCTCGACGAAGGCGGCCACCTGACGATCCCACGCATCCAGGTTGACGAGACGCGGGTCGGCCATGTCAGCTTCGAGCACGAGCACAGGCAGGCCCGTACGCTCCACGATGCGGCGCCTGGCTTCGAGCTGGCCCAACGAATAGGGCTTGCAGCTCCGATTGGAATGGATGACGAGTCCGTCCAAATGGAAGTCCCGGGCCATCTCGATCATGCGTTCCATCTTCTCCTCGGTGGTCCAGTTCAAAAAAATGTCCGAATAGCCGCGAGACAGGCCACGCAGGATATCCGTATCCGTGAAATCCCCGCTCCAGGCCGTCGTATACGTGTCCACGGGAAAGGAGCACCCGCGTTCGGCAAAGATCTTGGAAAGTTTGAACAGAGCCGGCCACACGGCGATGTCGTCCCACAGGAGCCGGAAGCGCTCGCTCGGCACGGCCCCGGTTCCGCGCAGCATCCTCAGGCGACTTTCTGCCCAGACGGCCCGGTAGAACTGCACCGCTGCCTGAGTGCCACGGAGGTTCACGATGGGTGCCATGAGGATGAACCGGTCTGCGCCGTTGAGTGGCGCAGGACGGACGCGACCATGGTCCATGAGCGCGTCCCACAGGTCGAGTGCCTTGCGGGACAGGCCGATGGTGCGGCGCAGGGCGCGCTCCGAAAAACGATGCCCTCCATGCTCCTCAACGAAGGTCACCAGGTCCGTAAACTGCGACCGAACGTAGTCGATGCGAGCCTCGCCCATCAAGCCGGCGCGAAACGGCGTGTCCAAGAGGAATACGGGCACGTCGAGCAGTTCGCCTAAGGCCTCCCACCATTTGGTCACGGTCTGACAGATGTTGTTGCAGGCGATGAGCATGTCCGGCTTGGGCAAACCTCCCAGGGGGGCCAAATCCGGCCTGAGCACGGAACCAATGTCGATTTTGGCATAGGAGCACAGGTCCTGCGACCAGCCTGCCGCTTCGGCAGCTTCGAGCAGCGGCTCTGCGCCACGCCTCGCAGCCACGAGAGCTGCGTAGTTTTCCGGGTAGAGGGGCATGACCCCCATGGCCCGAAGGAGTTCGATGGGCGCACCCGACGTGACCCAGGCGATGGGGATCCGGAGACGATGTGCATTGCTGGACAGGGCCCAATGGGCACTCATCAGCGTCTTCATGAGCTTGGCGCTCCGCAAAGGCACAGGTCTGAACCCCTGGGCCGAGCCCCTGTCTTGTGCCTTTCCGTCTCCTCGCGTCACCTGCCGTTCCCTCCGTCCCGATTCATCGAATGGCGCATCGTTCGAGTGCCGCGGATCCCGTTGCACCCAAGAAACGCCCAACCGCCTCAGTCCTCCCAGTCCATCAAGGACTCGACAAAGGCCTGGCACCTCGTCTCGATCTGGCCCCATCCGGACAGGACCGGATCCAGGTCCAGTTCCAAGGTGGCAAGCCCAGCTTCCTGATACGTACGCACGAGGATCGCATTGTCGAACGCATGGGGGTCGCAGTACTTCCAAGTCAAAAAAACCACGGCCCTGCCACCGCGCGCAGCAAGCACATTGGAGCCGTTCTCAAACCGGGCCTTGGCGCTTCCCCACTGGACCGGACATATCTGCCGAGACAAGAGGCGTTCGGCCATCCTGCGCCAGGGTGTGCCTGTGCCCGAATCCGTGCCGCTTGCCACGGGGCTGCCCGTGCAGCAGTCGTCCATCACGAAGCAAACGCCCTGCTCTTCGAAAAAGCGAACCAAGGCCAGGTCATCGAGGGGACCGGATACGAGGCCCATGGCCAAATCGTCATCGCCAAGAACCTCATCCGGAGCCTCGACGATGAGTCGATCCAGAATGGGGATCATGGTCTGAGGATCGGCGGTCCAGCAGGCTCTGGCTGCGGCCAGGAACACAGAACGAGCCACGCGACGTTGCCCCGAAAGCGCTTCGAGCCGCCCCAGACGCGACCGGAGTTCACCCCACAGGAACAGGGTCTCGTCCAGGGTCTCGTCCGAAGGAATCTGGGCGCCGACGGCCCCACAAAACGATTCCGCCCACCTGCGGAGCGCGGCCTCGGAAAAAGCCAGGGCGCCCGAAGCGTTGGTCGCCACAGGCAAAGACAGATGGGTGACGAGCACGCCTTCGAGACCCCCTTCCAAAATCACACCCAGATTCTGCAGCGAATCACAGGCCCCCACTGGAACCACCACGGCATCGAGCCCCTGACCCGACGCGGCGAGCATGGCCTCTGCCTGGGACCGAACCCGCATGCAGGTGAACGACTGGAGCACGGCATCGGAAAAGGCTCCCGGCGCCACCGTGGCAGGCAGGAGAACCGGATGTCCGCCGCAGGCCCAAATCACCTCTGAGGGCACGCGCGGGCAATGGACCCCAACGAGTCGACGACCCTCGACATCGGCCAGTCGCCGGGCGGCTGCGACAGGGTCCTCGATCAGGTCCGCCAGGTCATCGGGAAGCCAGGAACGAACGTCGGTCACCATCGTTGCCTTGTCCTGTCATACATCGGCTGCGGCGCGACGCTCGTCCATGGTCACGCAGCGGATGCCGTTGTTCTCCATCTCGGCCACGCAACGATTGCAGTGGTCACAGTCCACCGACTCCAACTCGCCTCGCTCCATCTTGTTCACGAGGTCGGGTTCCATGATCAGGGCACGACCGAGGGCCACGAACTCGAATCCCTCGTCCATGACCTGTTCCATGGCAGACAGGCTCGTCACGCCGCCCACGTAAATGAGCGGCAGATCCACGGCGTGCCGCGCCCGGCGAGCCATGTCCAAAAAGAAGAGGTCCCGGTACTCATACTCCTGAACCAGGATCCTGCCAAACAGGGTCAATCCGGTCTTGCGGAGCCATCCCTTTTGCGTGGCCACCATCTCCTTGACCGGCAGCTTGCCCCGAAGCATGTAAAACGGCGTCTTGCTCACGAAACCGCCCGACAGCACGAGGGCGTCCACACCATGCTCCTCCAAGGTCGCAGCCACCAGCAGGGCCTCGTCCAACTCCAGGCCACCGGAAAACCCGTCGGTCATGTTGATCTTGGGAATCACGGCCAGTCGGCCTCCGACCCGCTTACGAACCTCGTCCACAACAGCAAGGGGCAGCCGCAGGCGGTTCTCCAGGCTTCCGCCCCATCGATCCCTGCGACGATTCGTGTAGGGCGACAGAAACTGGCTGAGTAGGTACCCATGACCAAGATGGATCTCCACGGCATCGAAACCAGCCTCGGCCGCCAACTCGGCCGCCAGCCCGAAATCCGCGACCACCGAGTTGATGTCCGATTCGGTCATGGGACGGGACAGCGCCATGCCGTAAGTATTGAAAAGTCGCGAAGCCCCCATCGGGGTGGCGCCGATGGCATGCTTGTCCGCAAAGTAGCCGGCATGGCCCAACTGAATGGAACAGGCGGACCCCTCATCGTGAACGGCCTTGGTCACGACTCGAAGATCGGGCAGCAAGTCCTGTGACATGACCATCTGATCCCCAAAGGTCTTGCCCATGGACGACACGGCGCAGTAGGACACCGTGGTCATGGCGATGCCTCCAGCCGCCAACTGTCGATGGTGCTCCACAAGTCGGCTGGACGGTCGGCCTCCTGGGTACATCCCCTCAAAAGCCGCCGTCCGAATCACCCGGTTTTTGAGGTCCAACGGCCCGATACGACCCGGTTCGAACACCTTGTTTCCATCGAATTCCCGATCGCGTCCCTCACCTGTCATCGTCCACCTCACAACCAGCCAACGTTTCCTGCCGAACTGCCCATTCCGGGGCCCTTGACCCACGGGGCACCTGGCCTGTATAACCCGAAACCACCATGGAAGAAAGCAGGGCACAACACACGACCGCCCCACCCCACGACGACATCCTTGCCCAGGTCATGACCAAGCTGGCGCTCGTGGCCGCTGGCGTCATCGGCCTGGCCGCAGGCGCAAGACTCTGGAACGAAGGCGCCCCGACCCTGCATCACCACAACATGTACTTTTCCATGATCCTCTACGTCATGGGCTTCGCGTCCCTGGTGACGGCAGTGGCCCTTCGCCGCCAGGATCGGACCTGGGCGCAGTGGTTCGCCCTGCTCGTCTTTGTCTTGGCGGCAGCACTGCCCGGAGCCAATCGTGTCCAGTACATCAACCCGGTCCACGGGACGGACGCCATCGCCTTCAACCACTATGCCGCCGAACTCGTGCTCGAAGGGAAGAATCCGTACAGCCATTCCATGAACCCTGCGTTTTCACGCTTCCACATGGCCAATCGCCTCCACACCCTGACGGCCACCGGACAGGCCGTCACGACTCTGTCCTATCCAGCCCTGGCCTTCGAGCCCTACCTGCCCCTAGCAGCAGCCGGGGTGGACAACATGGGCTGGCTCCATCTTGCGCTCGGTTTGCTGAGCATCTTGTTGCTGTTCTTCCTGGCTCCCAAACGTTTCCGACCTCTTGCACCCGTTCTGTTCTTTCTGGATCCCCAGGTGGCGGACTTCGCCCTGGGAGGCGTCACCGACATCCTGTACGTTCCGCTGCTCCTGACTGCCGTGTACTTCTGGAAAAAGAACCGGTTCTGGTCAGCGGTTTCCTGGGGGCTTGCCTGTGCCATCAAGCAGCATCCCTGGTTCCTGGCGCCGTTCATGGCGGTGGCCATCTACAAAGAGGCGGTTCCGGTCGGCCTGACCCTGGCGGGTCGTCGCTTGGCCGTCTTCTTCGGCGTTGCAGCCGGCGCCTTCTTGCTTGTGAACCTGCCCTTCCTGTTCTGGTCTCCAGGTGCTTGGCTCTTAGGCGTGTTCACTCCCATGGGAAAGCAACTCGTGCTCTTCGGCGCAGGCATCGTCAACCTGACCACCTCGGCAGGCCACGGCATCCCCAGGTCCTTCTATACATGGCTCGCCCTGATGGTCCTGACCGCCCTGGTCGGCATCTATTATCTTGCACACGAACGACTCGAAGACGCGATGTGGATCCTTCCTTCCATTCCTTTGTGGGTGGCGCCTCGATCCCTGACCAGCTATTTCGTCTACTGGGCGCCGGCCCTGGCCCTGGCGATCCTGTGGACCATGGACCAAAACATCGGCGCGCCGACTGGAGACGAAACGTCATCGCCGCCCAGTCCCAAACAGCATCGAACGCCGAAATCCTTGGGCACGGCAGCAACCCTGCTCGTGGTGACCCTGGTGGCGGCCGTAGGACTGGCGGCCCACCATTACAATGGAAAGGTGATTGCCCGGGTTGTCCACGCCCACGACACCAACAAAATCGGGCTCATCGACCAAGCTGACGTCTTCGTGGAGAATCATGGTTCCAAACCCATGAATCCACGCTTTGCCGCAGTCTTCCCCAATCGCTCCATGTTCTTCTGGAAGGTGCAAGACGCAAAACGCCTCCCTCCTGGCGCGAGCATGGTCTACCACCTCGAGGCTCCAAGTCTGGAAGCAGCCCCCCGCATGGAGCAGCCCTTCGTCTTTCGTGTCTATGTGCAACCCGGTGGACCGTTCTACCTCACGCCACCAGCAGGATCCCTTGCCAGGGACGCCCTACTCTTCAACCAGCGGTTCTCTTTCTGGAATGATGCGACTTCGACTCCCATTCGCTGGCATCGAAGTCCCATGCAACCAAGATCGTCCGTCACGCGACAAACCATAGGCGGCCAAAAATCACTGTGTCTGGCCGTGGAGCAGAACGGAGCATCGTCCTGGAAGCGGGTCTTCCTGGAACAGGAGGCCTCCAAGCAAACACGAACGATTGGCTTCGAATTCTGGACCACCGACGTGGCCACGGCCCAGAAAACGCCCACGGTCCTCATGGGCATCGAGGTCCAATTTCCGGGTGGAGAGGTTGCTGCCACCGTACCCACCAGCGACACGGACGCCGTCTACCAGTGGCGCAATCCCAAACTGCTCATGCAGTTCCGTCCGTACCGAACAGGCCGATGGAGTCGCTTCATCGTGGATATCGACGACCTGAGAACCCGATTCGGCTACGACCGGCCAACCTCGTTCGTGGTCCGCGCCTTCGTGGCGCGCCACGCTTCGAACCCGGGACGGACCCAAGCGTGCTTCGCTTCGATCCAAGCATTCAAGCGACCGGCCGAGGCGCTCCAAATCCTGTCGCCCTATCGTCAGGGTGCGGAGCAACCGACACGATGACCCCTTCAATCCACACCTCGGGTTGGAGATACCTGCTCGCCGCAATCCTGATCCTCATCTTCGCCTACCTAGCGGTGGTTTCCGCGGACTACGACCAGACCTATCTGCGCCACGAATTGCCCGCCATGGAGCTAGGAGCCGAGCACAACCTCCTGAGCCAAACCACCAAACGAAAACTCAACTACTACGATGCGGCCAGGAATGCCGTGGTCAACAAAGGCGCCGGACTGATGACCGCAGGCCCGTCCATCTTCCTGCAAAAGGGACGATATCGGGTCACGTTCGACATGGACCTCATCCACGTGGATCCGCACCAACCGGAGATAACGTTCGACATCTACCGAATCCGCCGCGATTGGACCACGGAACGGCTCGCCCACCGGGTCATGGACGCAGAAAACGG
The DNA here is from genome assembly GCA_021162935.1 of Deltaproteobacteria bacterium. GTDB lineage: Bacteria > Myxococcota_A > Polyangia > HGW-17 > SLPX01 > JAGGXR01. Next base: position 12,283 of record JAGGXR010000167.1, on the reverse strand, counting down.
CACGGGGCATCCAACCATCGAGTTTCGCACGCCCGGCGGCGTGGGACACGAGTTTGCCCTCTTCGTCTCGTCGCCCCACACCAAGGTCGCCCTCAAAGACATTCGCCTGCAGCCCGTTCGGCTCAGCTACGGTCCCTACATCATCAAAATGATCGTCTGGCTGGCGTTGCTGATCCTGCTGGTGTTCGCGTTCAAGAAACTCGACGCCCACCTGTCCATGCCGTCTCACAAGCACGATGTCCTGGACAGGCTGCGAACCATGACGAGCACCAAACGCGGTCTGGCCCTCTTTGCGGTCCTGTTCGGGCTCTATGCCATCGTCATTTTTCAACCATTCTGGCCGCTCAATCCCATTGCCCTGACAGGGGATGCCCCCAACTACGTCATCCTGGCCAACTACTTCGCCAAATACCATACTTTTCACATCTCCAGCATCGCCAAGGTCTACGACGTGGCCTCCTACTATCCGCTCATCGGTTTTCGCGTCTTCGATCCCCACACCCACATCCACGCGGTGGCAGGCCACATCTACCCCCATCACCAACATGGCTATTCCGCCTTGATCGCCATTCTCTTCGTCCTGGGCCTCCGCAGCATCCAGGCGGTGATGCTCCTATCGGCGCTGAGCGTCTCTATCGGCATGGTGTTCGTCTACAAAATCCTGCTCAAAACCGACAACCGGCCACGCGCCCTCCTCCTCACCGTCCTGGTCGCCCTAAGCCCGCCGGTCCTCTTCTATTCCTTCGCTGTGTTCACTGAAGTGATCGCCTTTCCGATCGTGGCCATGGCCTTCTATTATCTCGTCCTGGATCGCACGAGCCAGGCCAAGCAATTCCTCGCCGTGACGTTGTTGGGCCTCCTGCTCCTCGTAAACTTCAAATACATATTCGTGGGACTACCCATCGTGGTCAGCGGACTCCTGCGCCCCGACCGTCGCGCCCTCAAAGCTGCCAAGGCCTCCCTGTTCGTGTTCTTGGTGCTCCTCTACGAAGGATACGTCAAGGCCTCGACCGGCTCCTTCAACCCGCTGGCATGGTATCGGTCCATGCATCCGGGCCAATTCCATCTCGCCGCCAAGATGAAGCTCGCTCCTGTCTTGAGCCTGGGCTACCTGGTGGACCAACGATTCGGCATCTTCCTGGTCGCTCCGTTCACCCTCCTGCTGTTGGCCGCCTTGCGCAGCCGTATCCAACAGGTCGCCCAGAAAAGCGCGCCTATCCTGACGGCCCTGGCTGCCATCGTCTTGTACCTTGGTGTCTACTCCACATCAGGGTTCGGTGGAACAAGTCCGGTCCTCAGGCCGCAGATGGCCGTTTGGGCGCTCATCGTCTTCGCCGTCTTTTCCGTCCGAATCGACCTGAAGAGCCTGATCACGCGCAGCCTCTTGGCCATCTCAGTGGCCTTCGGCGTCCTCATGCTGGCAACCGGTTTCTTCATGGCCAACTACACGGAGAACTACTCGAAGTTCTACGAGTCTCTCACCCCGTACCGATTCAAACTCCAGCGGCACCTGCCCAACGTCACCACGGCCTGGCAACGGGTCAGACTGAGCGTCAAACCGGTACGCAGACTACCGACCTCCGCAAACAAGAACGAGCCGCAGGACGATCAGCCCAGCCCCGTCAGCCATCCGAGTCCTCATCCGAGGGCTGAATTGACGACTGGGGCCCAAAGAGACCAGAAGACGGTGGATTCGAAGGCGGTTCGGACTCCGCCACAGACTCCAGGCCCTGCTGCGTCGCCCCTTCAGGCGGCAGGTGGGACAGCACCACGTCCCGGTCCTTCCAGTCGGCCAGGATGGTCGCCCCGGGCGGCAGGTCCTGGTCCAACAGGTAAAGGGCTAACGAATCCGACAGGATCCTCTGCACGGCCCGGCGCAGCGGCCTCGCCCCATAGGCGGGGTCCCAGCCTGCATCGGCCAAGCCATCGGTGAGCGCCTTGGTCACGGACAGGCCAAGATGCTTATCCGCCAGGAGCTGCTGCACATCTTCGACCATCAGGTCGGCAATCGCACGCAACTGTTCCTTGCCCAGAGGATTGAAGATCACCACCTCGTCCACGCGGTTCAAGAATTCCGGTCTGAAAAAAGAATGCAGCTCCGACGTGACCTTGTCACGAATCGCTTGGGCGTCTCCGGCCAGATCCAGGATGTGCCTCGCCCCCACGTTCGATGTCATCACGATGACCGTATTGGACATATCGATGGTCTGGCCCCACGAATCGGTCAAACGCCCATCGTCGAGCACCTGCAGCAGCAGGTCGAACACCTCGGGATGAGCCTTTTCCACCTCGTCGAACAGCACGAGGCTGTAGGGCCGCTGGCGCACCGCCTCGGTGAGCTGTCCTCCCGATTCGTACCCAACATATCCGGGAGGCGCCCCGACGAGACGAGACGCTGCCGCCTTCTCCATGAACTCGCTCATGTCGAGCCGGACCACGGCGTTCTCGTCGTGGAACAGAAACTCGGCCAGAGCCTTGGCCAATTCCGTCTTCCCAACGCCCGTCGGCCCGAGGAACAGAAAAGATCCAATGGGCCGGTGCGGATTCTTCAGCCCCACTCTGGCCCGACGGACCGCTGCTGAAATGAGGCCAATGGCTTCGTCCTGGCCCTTGACCCGACGGGCGAGCAACGATTCCATGTGCGCCAGCCGCTCCCGCTCACTCGCCAGCATGTCCTGAACAGGGATCCCGGTCCAACCCGCCACCACAGCCCCAACGTCCTGTTCGCACACCAGGTCGGCCAGGAGTCGAGGTTGCAAGTCCTGCGCCGACAAGGCAGACTCTGTGCCCTTCAGCTTCGCCTCCAATTCCGGGATGCGACCGTTGTTGATCCTGGCCGCACCTTCGAGATCTCCATCAGCGATGGCCTCGTCGCGCTGGCGCATCGCCGCCTGGATGGCCGTGCGAATCTCGGCAGCCCGGCCAAGGAGGTCGCGCTCGCGATGCCACTGTTCAACCATCTTCTCGCGCCGCGCATCCAGGTCGGCCAGCTTCTGTGAAGCGACCTGGGCATCGGCCGATACGGATGCCGTCTCCTCCACCAGTCGCAGACGCATGCGCTCGGCGTCCAGGTCGGCCAGTTCGTCCGGCACACTGTCCAGTTCCACGCGAAGCCGACTGGCCGCCTCGTCCAACACGTCGATGGCCTTGTCGGGCAGATACCGCCCCGTCACGTAGCGCCTCGCCAAACGCACCGCTGCCTGAATCGAGTCGTTTCCGATACGGACGCCATGGTGCAATTCGTACTTGGGCCGCAGGCCTCGCAGCACGGCAATGGTCTGGAGGTCATCCGGCTCTTCGACCCGAATGGGTTGGAACCGTCGTTCCAGGGCACGATCCTTCTCAAGGGAAAGCCGGTATTCTTCGGGCGTCGTGGCCCCGATGCAACGCAGTTCACCTCGAGCCAAAGCTGGTTTGAGCAGATTGGCCGCGTCCATACCTCCTCCAGTGGATCGGCCGGCTCCCACCAACGTATGGATCTCGTCGATAAAAAGGAGCACCTCCCCCTTGCGCTCCGCCACGTAGCGAAGGATCCCCTGGATTCGCTCTTCGAATTCACCACGATACTTGGCGCCGGCGACCACGGCTCCCAGGTCGAGCCGCCAAACCCGAAGATTCCTGAGCGCCGAGGGCACGTCCCCCGCCACCACCATGCGACAAAACCCCTCGACGATGGCCGTCTTGCCCACTCCTGGAGGGCCAACCAGAACCGGATTGTTCTTGGAACGGCGTCCCAGGACCTGAACGACTCGACGCAATTCCTGGAGGCGTCCCACCACGGGATCCAATTCGCCCGCCTCGGCCAGAGCCGTCAGATCCAACCCATATCGTTCGAGCAGATCCGCTGGTTCCTCGTCAAGATCGACACCGACGTTCGAAGAATCCCCGGACGTTCCTTGGGACGCTTTCGTCCCTCCGCTGGCAGACGCCCTGCGCAAAACGGCCAGCACCCTGCGACGATCCACCCCGGCCGCTTCTAGAATCTGCGAGGCCTGACCAGCTTCGGTCCGGGTCAGGACCAACAACAAATGGACAGCTCCCGCCCGGGTCGCACCAAGAGCCTTGGCTTCATCGATGGCGGCCGAGACCAATTTTCTGATCCGCCGGCCCAGGGACACGGCTCCTCGATATTGAGGCTCAAACGAGTCCAGAAAGGCCCGTGATGAGGACCGAATGCCATCGACGTCCGCCCCCACCTGGCGAAGCAGATCCGTCACCGATGTCTCGTCGAGCAACGCCACGAGGAGATGGGAGGGCATCACACGACTGTGTCCCATGCTCCTTGCCTGACGCTGCGCCAGGGCCAAGGCCCGCTGCGCCGACCAGTCGAAGCCAGCCAAAACATCTACGGTCATGATCTGTGCCCTCCGCTACGCAAGAACATTCTGCGGCCACCAATGGAGTCTCCCGCCCTACACCTTCACTTGACGAACTACCGGCTCAACCGCCAGGAAGTCACTGCGAGCACGCCCACGTAGGCTGCCGCCAGAAACGGGCTCCACGCCGCTCCGAGACCATGCTCGAACGCCAGATAGCTCACCCCGACGAGGGCTGCCCCCAGGATCGCCAGCACGACGTATGCCAGCACCGCGTGCAGCGGCCGACGTCGCATGATTCGGTCTCCGATGTTCAACGCAACCATGGCGCCGAACAGACAGGCCATGGCGCCAGATCCACCCACGGCCCGCGCCGCCCCTTCATCCAGGTATACGTACGAATAGATCCCAAACATCGTGGCCAACAGGATACCCACGATGGCCTGCCCGCGAAGCACCTTGCGCGCCATAACGCCTACGGCCCGCGCCACCTCCTCCGCAGTCATCTTCGGCACGACCTCACGTCCCGCCGAGTCCGATGTCGTCAGGTCGGATTTCACGATCCCTTGCAGACGGAGACATATCTCAGTCTCAGGTCATACAGAAGTTCGGTCAACAGGTGGTCCTCCTCCTTGGTCAGGTTTCCACGGGTCTTTTCCTGCAGGACCCCCAAGATATCGATCGACTCCTTGGCCATAGGCAAATTCTTGGCCGCCTCGCCTGTCTCCGGATGAGACATATCGCCCATGTGCATGGATGCCGACGAGGCCAGAGACAACACGAACGTCGTAAAATCAATTTTGGGCATAGAACGAGGTGACTCGCCACACTCGTCAGCAGCGTCCTTGCTCGCGCTTTGCTGATCGGATGCAGGACTATGAGACGAGGTCTCAGGACCCACATCTTGTCCGTCGTCTCCCTGCGTGCCGAACGTGCGTCGATCCTCGAACTTGATGCTCCCGCTATCGTCTGAATCAGGCATCAATCCACCTCCCCAATCGTCGGTTCTTGCCTGCACGACTCGGCGCCGTCGAACTCGATCGTCCAAAACTCGAGCCCGACAGGCTGCCTGATGATACAGCGCCGAACGACGACCTCACAATGTCTGAGCCATGCGTCCCGGTGTTCCCAAGCCTCGGTCGATTCCTTATTTCCTGGAAACTCCGGGAATCTCGACCGGCGTCAACTCCGCCTCGACTGGAACGGCATTTTCCGCAACATCGGGCAAAGTCTTGAGAAATTTGTCATATTCCTTCCGACTCACACGCTCATGCTCAAGATTCCAATTCACGATCCGCACATCATACTTCGCGTCTTTCGTTCGATCGACTTTCATGAAAACTCCTAACCGAAATACCAGAGCCGCAACGATCGTCCGGCACCACATGTCTGTTGCAGTACGAAGTGTGCCCCGAGTGCCACAGAACCACCTACAGCCTCTTTTTACCTTGAACCTTCCCACTGTCAAGCAGTCAGGCGGTCGAATGTGTGCGCATCATCGGCGACTGTCGAATGTGTGCGCATCATCGGCGACTCCGGCGATGATTTGCGTTATGATCATCGCGCTGCCATGGCGACCATCCAACGAACCCGACACGTCGGTGACGCCGAGGCACTGACACAAAGGAGAACGTTACCATGAGACTGCATCGTATCATGAGTCTGTCGGTCTCGCTGTTGGCGATTTCGTTTGCCGGTTGCGGGGACGATGAGGGACAGGGAAACCAAAACCACGGAAACCAGAACGAACGGGACGGAGGGATGACGGTGGCGCCGCAGATTGCCGTCACAGCGCCGTCGGCCGACGGGGCCCAGGCGGACCAGTCCTTCACCATTACATGGACCGATGATGACCCCGACAGTAATGCAGTGATCGCGCTCTATTACGACACCGACGATTCAGGACAAGATGGAGTGCTCATCGCGTCGAACATTTCCGAAGACGACGAAACCGACTCCTACACGTGGAACTGCTCCGCGGTGCTGGACGGCAGCTACTATATCTATGCCAAAATCGAGGACCAGGAAAACGACCCGGTGTTCGCCTATTCCGAAGGGACCGTCACCATCTCCCATGGAGCCAGAATCCTGCCGGAGCTGGTGGACGGCTGGTTGCCAGTGGGACTCTCGGGAGGAGGAGGCATGTTCGCCCCGGCCATCAGCGGGGCGGATCCCAACCTGATGATGATCAATTGCGATATGTCCGGAGCCTACGTATCGGAAGACGGTGGGCACTGGTGGCGCATGATCCCCTACAAACAGCACGAGAGCTATCTGCACTGTCCGCCGGCGTTTCATCCTCAGGACCCGAATGTCATTTTGGCGCCCGAACGGGATCTTCTCAAGATCTCCCACGACAAGGGCCGTACCTGGGAAGACTGGGGCGATATCGGACAGGCCGCCTACGGGCAACTCAAGTACGACCCGGACAACCCGAACCTGGTGATGGTGGGCACCGAGGATGGTTGCCGCATCTCCCGTGACGGCGCCAAGACCTGGACAGCCTGCAATGGCCCCCAGGGCACCGCCCTGGCATTCGCGTTCGACAGAACATCTCCTCAAAGCCAACGCATCATCTTCGTGGGCACAGCGACCGGAATCTGGCGCTCCGATGACAACGCAGCCACCTGGGTCAGGAAAACGGCGGGGATCAAAAACGACGGACAGGAAATCAACGGCTTCGCCGGAGGGTCCAACAAGGGCACGTCGGAACTGATGCTCTACTGCACCGTGCCCAGCGACGTTGTCAACGGCCAGTTTTCGGGCGGGCTGTACCGATCCTCGGATGGAGGAGAGAGCTGGCAATGGGCCATGGGCGACGGGATCAACAAGGACACCGAACAGGCGGACCAATGGGCCGCTGGATCGGTTCCCACCTACACTTGGGTCATGACCACCGACGAAGCCCCCTCCACCCTCTACACCACGAATTCGAGCACGGGGTTCTGGCCGCCTCACGACGAGACGGTCTGGCGATCCGACGACGGTGGTGACACCTGGCAAGAGACGTTCTTCATGGATCCACGGTCCGACCAATACAACGTGGCGCCGAACTATGAAACCGCGTCTTTCGGCCAGGCGTTAAAAGGCGGAAATCCGCCGTACGGAGCCACGATCTGCCCCGCGGATCCAAACCGTCTCCTCATCGACTGGAGCAAATGCTACGTGACCGACAACGGGGGGCAGTCCTGGTTCAACGGCCACACATTCCCGCCCCCCGATGTGACACCAGGTCCGAAAACGGCCTGGGTCTGCAATGGTCTGGTGGTCACCACGACCTGGCATTATTACATCGATCCCCAAGAGCACAGCCGCCACTACATCGCTTACACGGACCTGGCGTTTGCTCGATCCCTGGACAGCGGCAAGACCTGGATCTGGTGGGACAAGGACGGCCAGGCGCCCTGGCACAACACCTGCTACGAACTCGCCTTCGATCCGGACATACCGGGGAAAATGTGGGGCGCGTTCTCCGAGGTGCACGACATCCCCAACGCAAACATCATTCGGAATCGACACTGGTCCGGCAACCCGGAATCCGGCCACGGAGGAATCGCCCTGTCCATGAACCATGGCGAAACCTGGCAGAGCGACACCCAAGGCCTTCCCGAATCGCCCGTCACCAGCATCGTGCTCGACCCGAACTCATCCCAGGGCAACCGAACCCTGTACGCCGGTGTGTTCGGCCAGGGCGTCTACAAGTCCACCGACGACGGAAAGACCTGGACGAACAAGAGCAACGGCCTGGGAGACGCATCCAACATGCGGGTCTACCGGGTCGTCCTGCATCCAGACGGAACTCTATTCGCCCTCATCACCGCCCATCTCGTCGATGGCACGTTCCGACCCGAGGGCGTTGGTCTGTATCGGTCCACCGACCACGCAGACTCCTGGACCCGCATCACCAACGATCCAGTGCTGCTGTGGCCCAAGGATTTCCAGGTGGATCCGAACGACAGCAATACCATCTTCATTGGCGCCGCTGACGCTGGAAACGATCAGGGCGGCCTGTATCGAACCAAAGACGGAGGGACGACTTGGATGCAGGTAGCCCGATTCGGCAAGGAGCATTTCGGCGCCTACTTCCACCCCAGCCGTCCGGGATGGGTCTACGCCACCATGTGCGAGGGCACCCCGGAATGGGCGCTGTGGCTGAGCACCGACGGTGGAGACACCTGGCGCCCCTTCAAAAGCTTCCCGTTCGAAAACACCCAGCGGGTCCAATTCGACCCGGACGACCCGAACACGATCTACGTCACCACCTTTGGCGGCAGCGTGCTCAAGGGCCCAGCCGAACCCGCTGAGTAGACATCGTATCCAAAACCAAGCACCGTATCCAAAACCAAGCACCGTATCCAAAACGAAACATCGTATCCAAAACGAAGCGATGTGCCTATCATCGGCAGCACTTCACTCATCTTCAAAACTCGCATGATCGAACTTCAGGGTGTTCGCGTTCTCGCTGACGATTCGGACCACGTCGTCGTCGGCGCCTTCGGGGATTTGGACGCTGATCTCAAGCGTCACGTCGACCTTCGCGCCGGGAAGCGCGGCGAGGTGGGAGATGAGTTCGTCGGCGATGCGCCCCGCGCTCTTGCCGACCCGCAAGCCGTCGAGCTTGACCGAACCGACGAAGACGCGGGGCTTCTTCGGGCCCGCGACTGGCTGGAGCGGCAAGTCGTCCTCGGTGGACTTCTGACCACCAGGTTCCTTCCGCTTCTGCTCCTCCTTTTCCTCCGGCTTCTGCTGCTCCCCTTCCTTCCGCTTGCGCTCCTCCTCTTCCTTCTGCTTGCGGGCGACCTCGGGCTTCACGATGCAGGCGCTATTGCCCAGCACCGAAGGGGCGCCGCCTCCGATGCGCAGGCCAAGATACCGACCCGTGGCCTCGTCAAAGGCCTCGGCCACGGCGAAGGTGTCGTCGATGATGAGCGCGCTGGCGCCGTCCTTGATGGCGGCCACCAGGGTGTCGCGGCTCTTGAGGCGCGGCAGGTAGAGGTAGCGCGGGAACCACTCGCTGAGCTCGCCGAGCGTCACGTGGTCGCGCTCGGTCCAGAGGACATGGTCGAGGGTCATGCGCAGGCGGATCCCACCGATCTCGGGCAGGAGGGCCTCGTCGAGAACCAGCTTGGCCGAGGTCCGCTTGGCCAGCGAGCCGTTGCCCGTGATGCGGGTCTCCTCCCAGGTAACGTCGCCCGCTGGGTCGAGCTGAACCGGCGTGAGCCCGTGGATCCACGTCGCGCCGATGCGCAGATCGACGGTGTGGTCGAGCTCCTTCACCTTGCTCTCGGCTTGCGCGAGCTGGAACTGGTCGAGGTTTAGGGACTGCTTGTCCTTGAGGATCGAGGTCCACGCCAAAAACGACGCCGTCGCCTTGAGCAGGCTCTCGAGTTCCTTCTCGTCCGCCGCGAGAAAGACGAGGGTGTTGCGGTTGATGCGCGGGGAGCCGCCTCGGTGGTTCAGAAACTCGTCGGCGGCCTTGCGCGCCTGGGAATCGGGGCGCCTGCGTTTGTGACTGTGCTTTGGATGCAGGATCACCAGGCGCGCGGTCGGCTCGTCGGGCACGATGGCCGTGTCCAGAGGAGCGACGTGCACACCCATGAACTCACCACGGCTCTTCTTGTCGTTCTCCGCGCCCAGGCGCCGCAGCAGCTCCACGTAAATATCCTCGGGCTCGCCGGCGAGCTGAGCAGCGCGGTCCTCTGCCGTGCGGTTCAGGTTGGGGCGGGTCGAGATCCAGTAGCGGTTGCCGTCCTGGTGGATGTACTGCCCCTTCTCGCTGATCCGTCGGAGCGCGTCGCCGAAGGTGGCGACCGTCTCGCCGGGCTGGACGCAGGCCAGGCGCAGGCGCTCGGCACCGACGCCCGGAGTTGCGCTGTCCGCTCCTGGTGCCGTGCCGATGTAGAGCGCGCGGGAGACGCGACGACACGCCGAGTAGCGCCCGAGGTGTCGGATCTGTTGGTCGAGCAACAGCGGCATGGAGTTGGGGCCGTCCACGTCCTGGCTGATGATCGGCTCCCAGACATCGTCCAGGTAGCGGGTCAGCTCGCTCTTGACCGCATGGTCGTGCATGGGCACCGAGGCCGGCATGATCAGCAGGCCGCCGTCCTGGTTCTCCCACAGCCGGTGGACCACCTTGGCCAGCAGACGCAACACCCCACGCGTGCGCTGGAACTTGTCCAGGGTGCTCCAGTCGTCGTAGAGGCGGCGGAAGAGCTCGGGGTGAAAGGGATAGCTCGACCGCAGGTCATCACGGTAGCGGCCTTCGCTGGTCTCGCTCGGAAACTCGCCGCTGTGGTCGCGGTACATCTTGGCGAAAGCGTTGGTGGTCGCGTCGCGCGCCGCGAAGTGATCTTTGCCCGAGATGGGCTCGAAAAGGCGCCGACGAACGATCTCGAAACCCTCGTCGCTGGTCGCCGGCCGCCAGGGCTTGCCCACGCGGGTGAAGACGTTCTTCAGGACATCGAGGACGTACTGGCCGTTGTAGCCGCCGATCTCGATCTTCGATGCGGGGATCGAGGCCACCACCAGAGTTCGATCGGCCGCCTTGGCCGCTTCGGTCAGCGCCTGGGCGAAGCTGCCCTGGGACTCGAAGGTACCCGCTGGCAGGTCTTCCTTGCCCACGAGCTGCCGCGCGTAGGCCACCCATTCGTCGATGAGGATGAGCGCGGGGCTGTGGGCTTCGAAGAGCTTGACCAGGTCGTGCGAGCCGGGGCTGGTGCCGGTCCGGTCCGAGTCCTCGATCATCTCGTAGGCGGCCTTGCCCCCGAGCTGCCAGGCCATCTCGCCCCAGATTGTGCGGACCTCGGTGCCATCCGGCTTCACGCTGGGCTGCCCGGGCGAGAGTGCGGTTCCCACCAGCACGGCACGATGGGCGCGCGGCGCAACGTCCACCCCCGCCTCCTTCAAGACCGGCTCGATGCCCGAGAGGCTCGCCGTCTCCACCCCGCTGAAGAGGTGGTAGAGCGCCAGCATGGAGTGGGTCTTGCCGCCACCGAAGTTCGTCTGCAGCTCGACCACGGGATCGCCGGCCTCACCGGCGATGCGTCCAACCGCCCCCGCAAGCAGGTCGCGTAGCCCCGAAGTGATGTAGGTGCGAAGGAAGAACTCGTGTGGATCGCGATACTCGTCCGAGCCTTCTCCTCGATGCACCTGAGCGAGATCAGCGGCGAACTCGGCTTGCATGTAGTGACCAGAGGCAACGTCCTTGTGGGGGACCATCACCTCCCGCCAGGGCTTGAGGCCCTCCTTGGGCGTGCCCGCGATGGTGAGCTGCTTGTAGCGGGTCTTGTTGCGCGCCTGCTCGGCGAAGACCTGACGCTGCAGGTCCGCCTTGATCTGCCCCACCGCCTCAGCGCGCTCACCCTCGGAGATGGCCTGCAAGAGGCGCTGGATCGTGTCCAGAGCGCGATAAACGTCGTCGGAGGTGAAGGGCTTCTCGTGGGCCCACTTGTTGCGCACCTCGAACAACTCGCCCACGTACGATCGCTCCACGTGGCCCAGCACGTAGCGAAACACGCCCTGCCAGTTGTCCACCATCCCCTTGAGGAGCGCCTGGACGTCCCAGTGGATGGTGCCGTCGGCGTCCGCCCGGATAGACCGGGACCGCCCGGTGATGTCCTCGACCCAATAGGGCCCCAGTTTCGCCCTCAGCTCACGCTCCACGAAGGGCACGAGCCCCGTCTTGAGCACGTCTAGCCCCTTGCGTACCCGTTCTCTGTTGCTCATTGCCATGATCGATGTCCTCATTGCATCGCAGACTGGAGTTCGTCATCGAATCGACGCGCCTCGCTACAGATCGCGAGCACCTTGTGCCAGCCCTTCGTGATGCGGTTCTGAACCAGCCGGTAGGCAGGCGCGTGGTTCTTCAGCTTACCCTGCTTCTGCGTCACAAGCTTGGCCCCGACATTCTTGCTTCGGGCTCTCAAGATCGACTTGATATCCGTTCGGCATTCGATGCATTGCCCCTC
>JAGGXR010000150.1 GCA_021162935.1 Deltaproteobacteria bacterium | reverse complement strand
GTCAACGCTTCGCGGCCGTGGTTGCCCAACGGACTCGCGCATGACTCGGGGTCGTTGTGGGTCGCTAATCCTTCAACGCATGAAACTTTCATTCACAACACCTTGCCGGTTTAGCCGGCGCACGGAGCACACGATGCGATCTCCCTATTCCTCCCGAAAACACGATCCACCGCTCCTCCTGAAAACAGGTCGCATGGGATCCCATGTTCGTCCAACGAGTCGAGACTCCACGCCGCATGCCAAGGGTTGCAGAGGTGGAACGAGCCAGGATCGGATGGGACTGCTGGATCGAGTCGGGCCAGACGCTGCCCGACGAGACCATCGCCCTGCTCGAACGCCACGGAGTCGGCCTGGAATGGACCAACCCGCCCGAGAAACTCGTCGAGGTCCTGGCCCAGCACCCGGCCTGGCGATTCATCGCCCGCCAGCCTCGACCGGGGCGCCGTCACCACCGAACAGTTCACCGACGCCGTGATCGCCGCCCTGCGATGAAACGCTGCACGAGCGGGCGAATGACCGGCAAGTCAGACGGCGCATCAAATGATGGCAGAGACCAAACGGTTGTCCCCAGCGACCCAACGCTGCAATCCTGGACGAGGTGCAGCGACTCCCCATTTTCCTGTCGTACATCCAAGGATTGGTGGACCGGGTGCAGCACATCCGAATCCGTCCGGCCAGTCGATCACAAATGCTGCACGGAAAACGTCGAAATGACGCCCTGCTCATCCACGCGCACGAGGCGATAATAGGGCGTGTCGTGGTCATCGCTGCCCGCCGGCCCCACCGCGCCGGTCTGAGCCACGATGGGCCGATGCTCATCCCACCAGGTCCCAACCGCAGCAAGGTCGCTCGATGCGACCAGGACGTCGAGTTTCGAAGCGTAGTCGTCGGTGTAGATGTGGATCGCGTCGCGCGGTTCCATGGCAAGACGAAATTCCACGTTTCGGTGTGCATGGCCGCACAGGACGAGGTCCACGGGCAGCGGTGAGGCCACGAAACGGCCATCGACGCCCCAGGACGATCCGGAAGGACTCGAATCCGAGATCGAGGTCGAACCCGAATCTCGGGCCTCGTCCAAAGACGACGCCACCGGAGTCTGGCCAGATGCCTCTGCCGTCGCCTCGCTGCGGCTCACACCGCCCACGGCGGCCTCGTTCTCGTAGACCTGCGCCAGTTCGAGACTTCCGCTGGTGGCAGCACCAAAGGTGCCGCCCGTGGCCGCGTCGTCCACGCCGGACGAACCGACCGAATTTGGCGGGCCCGTCTCCGATTCGCGCGTCCCGAGACAGAGATACAAAAACTGACTCACGTTCCTGCCCAGGGCGCCGTAGGTCAGGTTGCATTCGTCCTGTGGGATCCACGGGGACCGACCCTGGCCCTTGCGGCGATCCTCTCGAAGGTCGGCCAGCGCGGCGCGGCCGCGATCCGTGTTCACCGGCGGCGCATGCACACAGACGAAGCAGCGGCCGGTCAGGCCACGATCGCGAGCGGCCGCGGTCAAAACGTGATCGAGCCAGACCACCTGGCTCCAGTCACGCCAGGTCCGATCCGATTCTAGGCCACGACTGTCCGGTGAGCCGCCCAGAATGTTATCCTCCAGGCTCATCTGCTTCATCTGCTTCCGTTCCCGGCGGTCGAACAACTGTCCGGTAAAAACGTCTGGACCGCTATCCAGAAGCACGAACCAGTGGCGGCCGAACCGAAATGCCAAGTCAAAATAGGGAGTGAACCTTCTGTGGTAGACGTACAGAGCGGAAGCAGAGGCGTGCAGCGGGTTGTCCACGAGCCATGGTGCCATACGACGCGTCACGAGATAGGCAATGCCACGAAGGCCAAGGTAGACCACGCCTCCACCGGTCAATGACAACAACCAAATTGCTGACGGTCGGTGCGACACCACCATCGAAGCGACCACGGCCACAAGCGAGCCGATGGCTCGAAACACCCACTCAGCGCCCTGCCGCGACAGTTTCCTGGCCAACCAGAGCCGCCGACGCTCGTTGAACAGGGCCCGATCCATCTCGTTCGCCCAAAGGTCTTGCCCCGCATTCCTGTCCGCAATCTGTGGATCGTATCCGTGATAGGGGTACGATGCCGCCTCGGACTTCCGCAGACCGAACGTGGCGTGGTAGTCCCCCATGTTCGGGTCGTAGGGATGCAGCCTCCAGTCGTGATTCCCCAAAGTCGTCAGGCAGGCCACCTGGAGACCGGGGTTGCCCCGGCGGCGCTCCTGATCCGAACCGGTCAGGATGTCGAACAGGACGTCCCAGTTCACCTCGTCGCGACAGGGGCCTTCGGCCCACCCATGATGCGCAAAATCCACCAGATCGCCGGTCATCACCACAAAATCGAGTGAGCCTTCCGAGGCAAGTCGGTTGGCCTCCCGAACCAGGACGCGCACATGGTCGTTGAAATTTCGATACGACCTTCGAATGTCCTCCGGGCTGCGCTCGTGGTGCTGCTCGAGCACGTCGTCGAGCATCTCGTCGTTGCGCCGCGACACGTGCAGGTCCGTCAGGTGCATAAAGGACAGGTTTCCAGCCGTGTTCGAGCAAACCTGAACCGCATGGTGACAAACCCGTTCGAACCTGCCTTCAAGATCACTGGCGACGAGATCGAACAGGGCCATGGGCCCATCGCCGGACAGGAGCCGGACGTCAGCGCCCAGGGTGAACGACAGGTATCGCGTTCCCTGGCCGAACACCTCCTCGTGCACAGAACGAGGGATGAGGTGGCGCGTCTCGTCGGGGCGATCCAGAGCACCGATCCGGTCCCAGTCGGTGATTTCGCGCAACTCGGACCGCAGGTCCAAGGCGACCCATTCAGGGCCGCCATGGCCATCTCCATGACCTGAAGCACCGATGGAACCAGGGGCGATCGAGACCGGTCTGAGGTGAAAAAGCCCTTCGAGGGTTTCGCCCGTGGGCAAATCTCGATCCGGTTCCAGGGCCACGATGACTTCGAAGCCCTCCTGCGCCTCGGCTTGGGACAAAATGAGGGGGCAACCGAGGTTCGGGCTGATGATCCGCGGCAGCCAGGTGTTGATCACGGCACTGGTCACGACCCTCGCTCCTTGCCCTCTTTGCGAATGCGATACAAAACGAACCCGATCCCTGCTGTGAAGTAGACCATGACCATGATCCAGGCAATACCGAATCCGTGGGGATTGCCCCAGACCGAGGCCATGGCCTGACGATCGTGATGGTACTGGTCATACGTTCCCATGAGCAGAAATGACGGATAGTTTGCCAGCACCAGGACGGCGACCGCCCCGAGCAGACCAAGGTAGGTGGGGCGTAGGTAGCGCTCCTTGCCCGATGTGATCCAACGATACCCAAGCCAATGGCCCAGGTAGCCGGCCAGCACGATGGCGGCCACGAACAGTGCAGGAATCAAGGCGTTGACCCAATTGAACACCACGTGCTCGGTCCGAGGCGTCCAGTAGATTTGCTCCCATCCCGGATAGCCGGCCAGGAGATAGATCCCGGCGGGTGCGATGACCACGCCGGCGAACAACACGGACCGGAACAGGTACTTGTAGTACATGGCACGCTTGGCTGCTTCGCCCTGCTCCGCCACGATCGTCTTCCTTCCGACGTCCAGAAAAAACTGACTGGCAATGAACGCCGCTGGGATGTCAATCTGAACCATGACCTCCTCCTCCTTGAAAATGTAATTCCCATCCTTCAACCTTGCTGTTCTTCTCGCTCCTGTTTCCTCCCCACGAATTGGATCGATCGATTTTGGATGATGTGCGAAAAATAATTGTGTACCCGCTCGAGTTCTTCAGGCGTCATCAGATGGGCCGGCTGATGCGGCTCGCGTCCCAGAGCCCGTGCCATGTCCGCTCCAAGAGGATTGTAGGACAGTAGAGAAATTTCTGGCACACCGATGTCCACGAGACGGTCCACGATGCCGGACAGATTTTCCTCCGTATCCGTCATGCCGGGAACCAGGGGCGTGCGCACCACGACCTTCTCCCTCGCATCTGCAACAAGACGCCGCAGATTCGCAAAGATCCGCTCATTCGACTGTCCCGTTTGTCGAAGGTGCTGCCGATCATCGGCTAGCTTCACGTCGAAGTAGATCCCGTCGAGATCATCGAGCATGAGCCTGGCAAAAGGCTCGTACTCGAAAAAGCCGCCCGTTTCGAGCCAGGTTCCCACGGATTCCGCCCGCATACGCTCCAGGAAAGCTCCACAATACTCTGGAAACAGACAGGCCTCGCCTCCGCTCAAGGTGATGCCACCTCCGGATCGATCATAATAGGCGCGGTCGCGCAGCACGAGTTCTGCCAATTCATCCAGGTCGTAGCTCCGTCCGATGATCCGCAGGGCGCTCGTTGGACAGACCTCCACGCAGGCACCGCACAGGGTACAGACGCTCCGATCGACGTGCGTGGGCCGGGCCAAATCGAGCGCCTGTTCGGGACAGGCCTCCACGCAGTCGCCACAGGCGATGCATCGATCACGGCTCCAGACGATCTCAGGCTCGAAGTGCTGGGTCTCCGGGTTCTGACAGAAGCTGCATCGCATGGCACAGCCCTTGACGAACACCACGGCCCGCATGCCCGGGCCGTCCTCGGTGCTCGCGCGCTTCACGTCCACGATGAAGGGCTGTCTCATCCCACCCTCAGGCGAGCTTCATTCGAAGCTGGAGGTTCTTGGCCATGTATCCGAGCTTGTAGACGTAGTTCAGGTTTCCCTCCACCTCGACCTGATCCGCAAGGACCGAATCCAGAATGTCCTGGTCCTCACTGAGAAGGAAGCTGCGCAATGCCGCCGCATTCTTGAATCGAATCCGAACCGTTGGGCTGCTCAACGCCGACCGATGCACATGCATGTGCTTGCCGTCGAAGTCCGCCGTCGCCGCCACCTCGCCACGCTCCGACTCGATGACGTAGCGGGCCTTGAATCCCAAAATGTTGCGGCGATAATCCCGACAGAGCCAGAGGGCGGCTTCCATGCCGCCCAGGAGAGCCTCGACGAACAGGTCCGTAGCCGCTCCTTCGACCTCCTGGACGAAGTCCCGACTGAGCCATCGTGCCACCATCGCGGCAGCCGATCGAGGCAGAATATAGGCGAGCATCCGATAGATGAATTGCTTGATGGCTTTCATGACTGAACCCTCCATGAAAAGGGCAACTCATAGGGAGGAAACGGAACGGCCTTGCCCGAGGCCAATTCGTACTCGGTTCGATCGATGATCTCCTTCTGCATCTGCGGATTGAGGTCTTTGAAATAGGCGGTATACCCAGAGACGCGCACCAGGAGTTCTCGAAATTGGGCAGGATCCTGGACCGCCTCCATGAATGTTTCGTGATCCGTGATATTGAACTGAATCTCCATGCCCCCGTACACATCCGACTCAGATGCAGGAGATGGATCAGCTACGTCCGCCCCGGTTGCACTCGATCCTCCCGTTGGATCAAAATAGGCCTGCACAGTGGCAGCGAATTGACTGATCATCGGGTCGTCCAGAGGCGGAACCGCACCGTGGTTTGGGGTGTACTTGATGTTGAGGGCCACACCGTTCGCCAAACGGGCCGATGGCAGGCTGCCCACGGAGTTTAGGACAGGTGTCAAGGCCGGCGTCTCACGAGACACGGGCGTAATGCCGCTGGCGAAATTTTGGCCCGCCAGCCTCCCGTTGGGCGTGGCTCCGGTGATGCGGCCGAAACCAGCATGGTTCGTCATGGTCCAATACCCGACTCGATACCGCCCGCCCCGGTAGTTCTCATGGGAACCGAAGATCTCGTCGATCGCCGTGACGAGCCACTTGGCCGTCTGTTCGGCCGTAGGATCCTCGTTGCCAAACTTCGGAGTTTGTTCCGGGTTCGCCAATCGAGCAGCCAAGGCATCCCGGTCCTTGAAATTGTCGTGGAGCGCCTCGATGAGTTCCTGGGCCGAAACCGATTTCTGCTCGAAGACCCAGTGACGAATGGCGGCCAGAGAATCCACCACGTCGGAAAAACCGATGATTGTGGCCCCAGACGAATTGATGGTCGCGCCACCTTCGATCAGATCCTTACCCTTGGCCATGGGCCCCTCGAACAGGGACGACAGAATCGGCGTCGGATAGAAGGCTTGGTGGGCCCTGCCTAACTGATTGTTCGTCTCGACCGCCTGTTCGGCGAGCCACTCCACCTGGTCGCGAAAGGCCTGTAAAAAATCATCGTAGTTCCCAAAGGACTCGAAGGCGCCAGTCTCCATGCTAACGATCTCGTCCGGCCCGGTGTGACGATGCCTCCCGTTGAACAAAGCCAGTTCGAGCGCCGAGGTCAGGTTGATGAGCAAGGCGCCGCTGTGGCCGTAATGCCGACCCGCGCTGCAGGGCTCGACGCAGCCCACGACACCGTAGTCGCGCGCCTGTTCCAAGGTCTCGCCCTTTGCGGTGAGCGCGTGGATGGCCGCACGATCGTTGTGGATGGCCGGCGTGGCCTTGGTGGACACGTTGACCTGACACAGGCGCCGCAGGTAGGTATCCGAGTTGACACCGGTCATGTACCGAGCGTTCAGATTCGGGTCGCGAAGCAGCATCAGCTCGATCGTGCGCAGAATCAGGTACGTCACGTCGTTGACCGCATCCTTGCCGTCCCGGTCCACGCCTCCGATGGTGATGGCCTGGTTGGAACCGGACCCGCCGAAGAGCTGCTCGCCGGTCTTGGGCACCATGGGGACGTGATCCCCGATCTTGAGCCACAGGTTCGAAAGCAGCTCTGCCGCGCCCTGGACTGTGATGCGTTTCGCCTCCAGATCCTTGCGATAAAACTCATAGAAAAGTTGGTCGAGTCGGCCCAGGCTGAGGCCAATGTTCGCATTTTCGAGGTGGACCGCCACCCAACACATCCAGACCGTAGTGACGGCCTCCCTGAAGCTCGTCGCGCCGAATTCGGGCACCCTCCTGTGCACGGCGACAATTTCTTCCAGATCCTTGCGGGTCTGATCGTCGGATTCCACGGCTGCCATGCGCTCGGCCTGTTCCGCCAATCGCCGCGAGTAGGAAATAATGCCCTCGAGGGCCTCCTCTACGGCTCGATAGAAGTCACGGTCTGCCTTGGTCGCCCGACCCTGCCGCTTTCTGGCGTCCTCGATGATGCCTCTGAGGCCTTCGCGAACCGCTCGGGAAAAATCAGGGATCGTGTGCGAAATGCAGGTCGGCTTGCTCGCCAGGAAAAAGACGAGCTTCTGGAGGAGCCGAAAACCTGCTCCTTTGAATCCCTTTTGGGCGACCTCTAGGACACTCCAATCCATCCAATGGGGAAAAACCTCCTCGTTGAGGATCTGCGCGTCCCGTTCACTGAGATAGTAGGGGTTTGCCCCCCGATGGGAAACCGTGTCCAGTTCCGGCCAAAGAGTCAGGGCCAGAAGCTCTGGATACATGGGGACGCCCTTGTACTTGCTCGTCGTGGACCCGGCGAGCAGGCTCCTGTGTTCCACGGGGATCACGCTCCCGTCCCGACGCCTTGCATTCGTGTGGTACACGATCGGCTCACGGTGCTCCAAAACGAAACGGTACGCCCTCGCCTTGTCCAGCGACGAAATGCCCTCTTGGCCCAACAGACCATGCTCCAGATGGAATTGTGTGATCAGTCGTGGTCGCTCCACGCAGATTTCCGGTATGGTGTCAAAATAGATCCGACGCAGGCCCTCGATCCGGTCAGTCAGAAGGGCCTCCCTCAATGTGACATCTTTGAGCTGTACCATGTTCCCTCCTGAGGAGCTGCGCCCCAAAGTTCCACGACTCCGACTACTCCGGATGAATGCCCGGTGAAAATACGTCTGCCATTCGATCGGGGCGGACCACCCCCGTTTGCCGGATCTGCTGGTCCACCTCCGACACTTCGTCTTCCAAGCCGAGCAGCTCTGCACGACGCCGTTGCGCACAAAGAGCCTGCAGAGAAAAGTCGCAGGCATTCAGCGTGCCGATGGCCATGTCCAGAACGGCAACGGCATCACCCACATTCTTGGTCTTCTGCCAGACGAGACCCGCCTCGAGATGATCGGCCCAAGCATCCGCGTAGGGCAACTTTTCCCGACGCAGGATCCGGATGGACTGCTTCACGTAATCGAGCAAGGCCTTCCTCTTTTTGGGATTCGATTCTCGATCGGCAACGGCGAGGGCGACCCTGGCCATGGTGCGCGCTACTCCAATCCGCACCATCATGACGCGCAACAAAAAGTTTTTCTTCAGTGCCTCGATATCGTCCTGAAACGCCTCCCAGGCCGCCTCGGGTCGCTCCTTGTACAGCAAGAGCTGGACCACCGATAAGAGACGATAGTAATGCTGGATCTGATAGCGATCCCTGGGCCATGAGTCCAACACGCCGTCCAGGCGCTCTTCGAGTTCCTCGGCCCGGTCGGCACAAAGCCACACGATTCCCAGACTCGTCTGCAGGTTCGCCGCGAGGAACCGATCGCCGGCTGCTTGGGCCTCGTCGAGATACCGAAAGACCCGCTTGGACAGTTCGTCCATGCGACCAAGCATGAACAGAGCAAACCCGACGAACGTTCTCGTCAAGGCGAGTTCCCAGCCCACCCCGTAACACCGCTCGACGAACTGACGGTCGGCCTTTTCGCCCCACTCCAGGGCGCCAGTCCAATTTCCGGAAAAATATTCGATCACGGTCCGCGCCACGAACGCCCGACCGAGCATGCGATCGTCGTGCTTGGTTCGGGCCAACGATTCGGCCCGAGTGGCCATTCGACGGGCATCCCCATGCCGCTTCACTCCCATGGACGCAAGTTGGGTCGCCTCCACGGCCAAAGCCCCGGCAATCTTGGATTCATCAGCCTGGTCGAGCGCCATGGACAGAAGGCGACCGTGAAACAGAGCGCTCAGAAGAGGATCGACCATGCTCAAGCCGACGGTCACGGACCAAAGAACGTCGAGGGCCGTGTGGTCGCGACCGGAAATTTCCGATTGGTCCCTTTTGCGATAGTCCAGTCCCCGCCACTTCATACGTGCTCGTTGCATCCCCACGGCGGCAAGCGTGGAAATACCGGGTGCTGGAATCGAATAGCCCAAATCCTTGAGCACACCGTCGATGGCAGCAAGGCCACGGGTGACGTATCCACCCTTGAGGAGCTGATCCGCTGCAAGATAACGCGCCTTGAGCCGCGTGGCCATGTCCGATGCCTCGTCGGCAGCCCTGGTGAAGGCCGCCACGGCCCCCACGACCTGACTGTCATTGACGAGTGCCTGTCCGAGCGCCATGTGGAGATCCGCAGCGTCCGCACTCTTGGAATCGATGTCCAGCGCCATTTGATAGAGATCCGCGGCACGATGGAAGGCCAGCTTGGCATCTGCGTCGGCCGCCGCCGCCAACACATAGATCCTGGCTCGATGCCGATGTCCGGAGGCCATCCAGTGGCGCGCCAGGACATCGGATGGAATCTGACGGTGGCCCTCCATGGCTCGTGCCAGACTCTGATGCACCTCGGGCAATCGGTCAGGAGAAATCTGCTGGAGCACGGACTCACGAATGCGATCGTGATAGGGCTCAATGCGATCCTGGGCCTTGACCCCATGCGACCGAATGAGTCGACGGCTCCTGAGTAATGAAACCGTCGAACGCCATCGGGGGTCTGACATGGAAATGCCCGCTGCTGCGGCAAGGATGGATTGGGGCACCGACTCTCCCGCAACGGTCGTCAGTTCCAGAACCAGTCGGCTTTCCTCGGGCAGCGAGCCGAAACGGTCATGGATCACCTCGTCCAGATTGAGCAGAGGACCGGCGTCGCCGGTCTCACTGCCGTAGAGTCGATACTGGACGAATCGGACCATCTCTCCGACAAAGAACGGATTGCCCTTGGCCTCGGCGGCAATGTGCGCAATCCAACGGGACGTGTCCACTTGGGAGGAAGCGAGCCCGCTGGACAGAAGCCGAAGCACCAAGGCGCGCGTGTCCTCTTCAACCAGCGGCGATAGCTGCATCTCGGTCAGCAGGCCCAGAGAGCGAATCTGGTCGATGAAGGCAACAACCGTATCCACGGGAGCTTTTTCTCGACTCGCCGCCAAAAACAACACACGGTGGCTCGCGGTCGCCACGCCATGGAGACGACGTACGAGACTGTCGAGCAGATCGATGCTATCCACGTCGGCCCACTGCAGGTCATCGATGAACACGATCACAGGACGCATGACGGCAAGCCGTTCCAGGAGGTCACCGAAGGCGGCGAACGCCCTCCTACGGCTTTCCTTCGGGTCTCGAATACCCCGAATCTCATGGTATGCGGGATCCGAGAGGGTGCGCAGACGCGCCAGCACGGGAAACACGGCCACGAGATGCTGGATGTCAGGCGGCAGGGGGACCGCTCCCGACTTCTGTTCCATACGGGCAAGCTCTGTCGAAAGGTGATCGACCACGGCGTCGAACGCTTTGAAGGGAACCAACTCGCGCTCGTAGCATTTCCCTGCCAGGACGAACAGCTCCCTGGAGGCTTCACGACGCACGTCATCCAAGAACCTGGAAATCAGGGCCGACTTCCCGATCCCGGAGGGGCCACGGACGAGCACGACGCCACAGTGCCCGCCCAGGGTTCTGGACCAAACGCTGTGCAGGATGCTCATCTCCATCTCACGGCCCACGAACACGTCCACGGCGGTGATGGACGGTCCCGAGCCCACGAGGAACGACGCCCGGACCTTCTCATCCCCCAGCTTCGCCAGGATATGGTCCGAATCGGGCCGACCCGCCGGATCGGGAACGAGCAAGGACATGCACAGTTCCGCCAAATCCGCATCGCAATCAGGTTGGAGGGATCTGGGATGTCGCGGCACCTCGGTCTGTTTGGCCAGAATCACGCGCATGGGCGGACCTTCGAAAGGAAGCTGCCCCGTCAGCATTTCATAGAGCACGGCCCCGACCGAATACCAATCCGACGCAGGCGTCGCACCCGATTCAGCAGCGACTTCGGGCGCCATGTACGGCACAGTCCCTGCCAGGCCCACGTCGGTCAGGCTGTCTGTGTCCACCGTGCTCACGTTCTGCACGAGTCCAAAGTCGAGGAGCACCACCCTCCCGGCCTTGTCCACCATGACATTCGAGGGTTTGATGTCCCGATGGATCTTGCCGCTTGCATGGAGAGCAGCCACGCCATGAGCAAGCTGCAGCATCGCCGCCCTGGTTCGATCGGGATCGCACGAGAGTCGCACGTCCGTCGGGAGAATCTCAGGCGCCGTGGCATTCGACGAGACGACCCGCTTCCGCGGGCGCGGCTTCTTGGCGGACGTCTCGTCGCAGGCATACTGGAACAACGACGCACCCTCGATAAGCTCCATGGTAAAGAACCAAGCGCCTTCGTCTTCACCCATTTCATAGAGACGAACGAGGTTGGGATGGTCCATGTCCGCAAGGCTGCGGAATTCCCTCTTGAACCTCAACAGAGACGACGCCCCAACGTTCAGCAGTGACTTGAGGGCGACCCGAGAGCCGGTTTCCTGCTCCACGGCCTCGTACACCACGCCCATGGCGCCGGCCCCAATCTGACGCACGAGCCGATAACGGCCCTTGCCACCAGTGGTTTTTACCAACGTGCTGCTCCCAAGCGCATGGTTCCCTCGATCCCAGCCACATCCCTGACGTCGTCGCAACCATTGTTTCGAAACGGCTCTGCAACGCTCCTCTTCGTTTCGTACCCGCCCACTTGTACCACGCTCACGACGAAGGCTCCAGTCCAGGCGAAACCATACGGACGAATCGCTTCGGACGAACCACCCCGGTCTGCCGGATCCTGGCATCGACCTCTTCTACGGCATTCTGGTCGCCCGTCAGTTCGGCTCTCCGCCTCCTCGCCGCCAAGGCATCGAGTTCGAGTGCGCAGGAATCCAGACTGCCGATGGCGGAATCCAGGGCTGATATCGTCCCGACAACATCCCCGGTGAGTTGCCAAGCGGCCCCCGCTTCGAGATGGGCCGCCCAGGCATCCGTGAAGGGAAGCTTTTCACGACGGAGCTTCGAAGCCTGACGCAGAGCATGACGGGCAAATCGTTTTCGTTCCGCTCTGTTTTGCGAAATCGCCGCCATGGCAAGCGCCGCTCGGCCAAGGAGACGGGCCGACCTGGCTCGCCCGATCATCAGGTGCATGGATGTCCGCCCCTGCAAGGCCTCCTTTTGCTCCTGTACGAACCGCCAGGCCTCCTCCCACTTACCCTCGTAGAGCTTAAACTCGCCAAGAGCCACGACGCGATAGGTGTGCTGGAGCTGGACGCGATCCGCCGGCCAGGGATCCAAAAGATGCTCAATCTCACGCTCTGCCTCCTGAACCCGATCCGAAGCGATCCAGGCGATCCCGAGATTGAGGCGCATATTCGCCTCCAAAAATCGATCGCCGGCATTTCGAGCCTCCGCCAAATGCCGGAACACGCGCTCGTTCAGGTCGTGCATACGACCCAACATCATCAATGAAAAACCAATGAACGTCTTCGTGGAGGCGAGTTCCCAGCCGACCCCGGCACAGTGATCCTCGAAGTGCCGCTCGGCCTGCTCGCCCATGCGCAGACTCGCCTCCCAGTTCCCGGAAAAGTACTCGATGATCGATCGCGAAAGCAGAACCCGTCCAATGGCCCTCTGGTCTCCACTCGAACGAGCCAGAGCTTCCGATCGAGTCACCAACATTCGAGACTTCCCCAGAAAGCCCGACCCCCGGGCAGATATCTGCGCCGCCTTCATGGCGAAGGCCGTAGCGGTCTTGGACTCGTCACCCAAATCCAGTGCCAATCTCATAAACTGACTTTGGAACAGGACACTCAAAATCGGATCTACGATCCCCAAACCGACCGCCGCGGACCAGAGGACCTCGAGCGCCATACGCTCTCGTTCTGGAGTCTCGGCGGAATCTCGACGAGAAAACTTCAACCCTCGCAGCCTCAACGCGATCGTTTGCCAACCGATTGCCAACAGCGTCGGCAACCCGACTCCGGGCAGGGAAAACCCAACCGCCCGAAGCACGTCCCGAATGCCAGCGAGTCCCTTGACAACATACCCTCCCTTGAGAAACTGGTCGGCGGCCAGATACCTGGCCTTGAGTGATGATGCCTTGTCGGGGGCTGCTTTTGCCGCCCTGGTGAAGGCATCGGCTGCAGCGGCCACCTGTCCGTCACTCACGAGTGCCGAACCGAGAGCCATTTGAAGGTCATATTCGTCCTGAACGTTGTGCTCGATGGCGGCCGCCTGACGATACAAATCCGCAGCACGACGGAACGCCAGTTTGTCCGCAGCATCTCGTGCCGCATCCAAAATGAATGTTCTCGCCCGCTGCGGTTCCCCGCCTGCGTGCCAGTGTCTCCCCAAGACGTCCTCTGGAATGCCACGACGGCCCTCCATGGCCGACGCGAGCCTTCGATGATGGTCTCGCACCTGCCCTTCGTCCAACTCTTCCAGAAGGGATTCGCGGATCCGATTGTGATAGATCTCGACCATGTCATTCGAATGGAAGCCTCGACATCGAATGAGCCTTCTGGCCCTGAGCATGGACAACGTTTGGATCCACGTGTCATCCGACAGGGGCAATCCAGTCGCTCTGGACAGGACATCCTGGGGGATGGCCGACTCGGCCACCGCCGTCATCTCCAGAACGCGTCTGGCCGAATCCGACAACGATTGGAATCGTTGCCGAAGCACTTCCGTCAAATTGAGCCGTACCTCGTCGATGGGGAGCCCTTCGCCCACCCGATACTGGACATGCCGCACCATTTCTACGACGAAGAAGGGATTGCCGCGTGACTCCACCGCAATCCGCTCCAGCCACGACGGCTGCACCGACCCGGACGCTCCGGCCAGCAACATCCTCTCCGCCAACAGCCGCGACTGCTTCCTGGTCAATGGGGGCAGATCCAGCTCGTCGACGAGGCCCAACTCCTTGATCTCCTCCAAAGCTGGCCGGTCCCTCGTGCCTCGTTGCGAAAGCACCACCATGATACGATAGCCTGCTGCCGCCTCTCCTCCAAAGCCTCCAACGAGCGCATCGAGCAGACGGAGGCTATCGCCGTCTGCCCACTGCACATCATCCAAAAAAATCACCAGAGGTCGCAGCACGGCGAGCCGTTGGAGAAGTCCGGTGAAGGCCACAAAGGCTCGCTTCTTGCTTTCGGCCGGGTCACGCTCCCCAGATGGTGCAAAAATGTCGATGCTGCCGCCAGCACGACCGAGTACGGGAAAAACCTTGGCCAGTTCATCGAAATATTTGGGCAGCGGCATGGAATGGCCGGCGCGCTCCATGCGCTGCAGTTCCACACTGATTCGATCCATCACCGCATCGAAAGCCTGATACGCAACGGTTTCACGCTCATGGCACTTGGAAGGCAACACCAGGGCGCCACCGCGATCGCGAGCCCGATCGAGGAAACGTTCCACGAGAACCGACTTTCCGACCCCCGACTCGCCCCGCACCAAAAAGACCGAAGGCCGGCCCGCCAGAACCGCAGACCAACGCTGGTCCATCCGGTCGAGCTCCGGCCCCCGCCCCACAAAGGAATCCAGAGCAACGGACACAGAAGGCATGAGGTCCACCAGGACCCGCCTCGGGTCCTTGACTCCAATCCGCTCCATGACCGTCTCACCGCTGGGCCTCCTACCTGGATCAGGATGGAGCAATTCCATGCAGAGGTCCGCCAATTTTGGATCGCAGGACGATTTCACAGCGCCCGGATATTGGGGGAGTTCGCCCTGCTTGGCGAACATGATATCCATGGCGGACCCTTCGAAGGGGAGTCGGCCGGTCAGTAATTGGTAGATGACGACCCCGACCGAATACCAGTCCGCCGCTGGGGTCACATTGGCTTCGGAAATGACCTCCGGCGCCATGTAGGCCACCGTGCCGGCCAATCCGGGTTCCGTGAGCCGTTCCGAGCGATGCAGACCCATGTCCCGGACGAGGCCGAAGTCCACCAGCACGACGCGGCCCGCGCGCGACACCAAAATGTTGGACGGCTTGATGTCTCGATGGATCTTTCCGTGAGCATGAAGCGACGATAGGCCCAGGCTGAGCTGACGCAAGGATCGGATGAGTCGCAAGACCGGCACATCCCCAACCTCTCGGTCCTTCTCCTGCCCGGTCGCGCCCTCCTGGTCGGCCGTCGAGGCATCGCCCCCCTTCTTGCAACGGCAATATTGTGCCAGGTCCACCCCATCGACAAACTCCATGGAAAAAAACCAGAGTCCATCATCCTCTCCGAGGTGATACAGGCGAACCAAATTGCGATGGACTAAATCCGCGAGACTGCGAAATTCCCGCTTGAACCGCAGCAACGACGCCCCATCCATACGAGTCAGCACCTTGACGGCGACCCGAGCCCCACTTTCGGGATCGATAGCCTCATAGACCGTCCCGGTGGCACCCGACCCGATGGTTCGAACGATCCGGTATGGTCCTCGCTGTTGGAGCAACATGTCGCAACGCACCCTTCTGCAACGCTCATCATATACGAGGCGTCACGAGAAAGCCAATCCCGGCGACAGAACCTCGACGATTCGGTCGGGACGAACCACGCCCAGACGTCTCATGCGTTCGTCCACCTCCGCAAGGGCACCCTCGTCCTCGTTCAACTCGGCGAGCCTCCTCCTGGCGCACAGAGCATGGAGACCCAGTTCACAAGACTCCAGGCTCCCGATTGCGTGAGTCAGAGCCTCTTCGGTCCGCTCGCGGTCCCTCGTTTCGTGCCAGAGCACGGCTGCGTCCAGATGATCCGCCCACGCCTCTCCAAAAGAAAGCCGCAGCCGTCGCAGCCGCTTCGAAACATTTGCAACCCGTCTGAGCATCGTCCTTTCCCTGCGGGTATCAACCATGGGAACGAGCGCCAGAGCCGCACGGGCACGCAGTCGCAACAATTCGATCTGCACCGTGGAAACGCGACTCAAAAATGCTTTACTGGCAAGGGGAACCTCCCGATCGACGAGGTCCCAGGCCTCCTTGGCGCGTCGCTGGTAGAGGAACAATTCAACCCGCGAGTAGAACCGATAGAAATGCTGCATCTGATACCGATCCGTAGGCCATGAGTCCAACACGCGGGACAGATTTTCTTCGACCTCGTCCGTTCGATCGGCCGCCAGCCAGGCAATGCCCAAACTCGTCTGGAGATTTGCGGCCAGGAATCGATCACCGGCCCGACGAGCTTCCTCGAGATGGGACCAAACGTGCCGTCCAAGCTCATTCATGTCCCCAAGCATCATCAACGAGAACCCCACGAACGTATATGTGGTGGCCAGTTCCCACCCAACGCCGTGACATCGATCCAGCAAATGCTGACTCGCCTTGTTGCCCCATTTGACTCCGGAACGCCAATCTCCTGAAAAATATCCCAGAATAGCCCGAGCCACAAAGGACCGGCCGAGCATGCGGTCATCCCCGGTCTTCCGCGCAAGGGACGTGGCACGCGTCCCCAAACGGCGAGCCTGCGGCATTGTCTTCACCCCGACGGTGGCGAGCAAGGACGCCTCCATAGCAAAACATCCCGACAGCATGGCCTCATCGCCGACATCCAGGGCGAGCCGCGTCAATTGGGCATGAAACAGGGCACTCAAAATCGGTTCAACGATGCTCAAACCCACAGCCACCGACCAAAGCACGTCCAGGACCGTGCGGTCCTTCGGTGAGATCTCGGAACGGTCCCTTGGCTGATAGGACAGACCTCGCACCTTGAGTCGAGCACGCTGGAACGCCGTGGCCAACAAGGCCATCTTCCCCGACTTCGGCATGGAGTAACCGATTTCGGACAGCACAATTCGGATCTCCTCGAGCCCTCGTTCCACGTACCCGCCCTTGAGCATCTGGTCAGCAGCCTTGTATCGAGCGTCGAGGCGCACGGCCACATCTGTCGCCTGCCGCGCCGCACTCACAAAGGCCTCGGCCGCCCGGGCCACCTGCCCACTGCTCGCCAACGCATCACCCAGTTCGCGCTGCAACTCGACCACGGTTGCCGGGTCATTTTCCAATCCGATCGCCTGCTCGTACAACTCCGCCGCTCGCTCGAAGGCCAATTTTTCCATGGCCTGCTTCGCGATGCGCAGGACATAATCCTTCGCCCGACCGGACTCGCCGGCCGCCAGCCAATGCCGAGCCAGCACATCCACGGTAACGTGACGCGCACCCTCCATGGCCCGAGCCAAATTGGCATGGATCCGACGGAGCCGCTCTTCGTCCATTCGCCCGATCACGCTCTGTCGAATCCGGTCGTGATAGGTCTCCACCAAATCCCGCCCCTTGAATCCATGGCACCGCACGAGCCGTTGACCTCGCAGCGCCGACACCTCGCGCCACCAATCCGGGTCCGACATGGGCACATCGGCGGCCGCCGCGACGACGGCATGGGGCACGGCCTGGCCAGCCACGGCCAAGGTGTCGAGCAAACGCATCCCTTTGTCCGTCAGGTGGGACAGACGATCCAAAATCACGCCTTCAAGGCTCCAATGGCTTCCCAGACTCTGCTCGCCCGACGTCACAGCCTGATACTGCAGGAAGCGGACCACTTCACCCACGAAAAATGGGTTGCCAATGGATTCGGCCGCGATACGGTCCGGCAGGTCCTGGTCCTGGAGACCTGCCCTGCCCGTCAGGATCCGCGCCAACAAACGGGCGTCATGATCCGGCAGAGGCCCCAACTCCACATCCGTCAGATCTCCCCGGCGTCTCATGCGATCGATCCATTCGCCGTTCGGCTTACCGGCCATCGCCTTCCTGCGGGCCAACAGGAACAACACCCGATGCCTGCGGCATTCGCCGTCCTGGAACCTGGAGACGAGTCCTTCGAACAGGTCGATGCTATCTCCATCGATCCATTGGACATCGTCTATGAACACGACCACGGGCTGAACGGTCGAAAGGGCCTCGAGCAGGTCGCCAAAAGCCCAAAACGCACGCCGCCTGCTCTCCTGCGGATCCCGACCAGCCAAAGCTTGCCGGTTCAGCACTCTGGTCAAGGCCCGGACCCTACCCAGGACAGGAAACATGGCCACGAGGAGCTCCACGTCACCAGGTAAATCCACGACTCGGCCAGCGGCCTCCTCACGAAGCAAGGCGGACGTCATCTGGTCCACCACGGCGTCGAACGCCTTGAAGGGCACGGTTTCCCGCTCGTGACAGCGCCCCGAAAATACGTACGACGCCCCAGTAGTCGTCTCCACGACGTGCCGCCTGAAATGGTCAATGAGCGCCGACTTCCCAATCCCGGACGAACCAGTGAGCAAAACGACGGCACATCGCCCCCCCAGTGTCTCACGCCAAATCTCCCGAAGCCGCCCCATCTCTCGCTCACGGCCCACGAACAGTTCGCCCGCGTCCGTCGAACCCGACGAGCCCACCAGATTCGAATACACGGATGCGGCATCGCCGAGCCGCGCCAGAACCTTGACACCAGTGGGACGTCGATCCGGATCCGGGTCCAGCAGGGCCATGGCCAGGTCGGCCAGTTCACCGTCGCAGTGGCTGTTCACAAGCCGCGGCGATTCGGGCACCTGGTTCTGTTTGGCCAATAGAACCTGCATGGCCGCGCCCTCGAAGGGTAGCCGACTGGTCAGGACCTGATACAGAATCACACCCACCGAATACCAATCGGCCGCCGGACCGACCACGACCTCGGCCGCCACCTCGGGAGCCATGTAGGCAACTGTTCCCGCCAGGCCCACCCCGGTCAGTCGGTCCTCATCGTCACGATCGATCCCAATGACCAATCCAAAATCCAGCAAAACGAGGCGACCATCCTTGGTCACAAGAATGTTCCCCGGCTTGATGTCGCGGTGCACCTTGCCCTTGCCGTGCAGGACCATGAGGGCCCGGCCAAGCTGCTTCAAACAAGACACCAAACGCTCCCGGTCATATGGGACTGCCGATTGGTCGATGAGAACCTCGGCCGTAACCGACTCCGGACCGGACTGCACGGGCAAACGTCCGTCTCGCAATGGACCTGCCACTGCATCCGATGCAGCTTCCTCTTCGGTTGCGACCGCCCGGGTCTGCGGTTCCGTCGACACGACCAGTGCCTGGGAACCATATACGTAACTGATCAGGTCCTGGCCATCGATGAGTTCCATGGTGAAAAACCAGACCCCATCCTCTTCTACCAACTCATGGAGCCGAACCAGGTTGGGATGCTCGATTTCAGCCAGGCCTCGAAATTCACGCTTGAACCGAAGCAGAGAGGTCCCCGCGACATTGACAAGTGCCTTCAACGCCACCCGCATCCCGGTTTCCCGATCCACCGCCTCGTAGACGACGCCCATTCCCCCTGCCCCGAGCTTCCGCACAATCTTGTAGCGCCGACCAATCTTGGGAAACATCCCACCAGACCTCCCAGACCAGAGGCTTATACACGACAACGACCGATCACGTCCACCGTCGCAACGAACACCAAACCCTCTCACAGGAAGCATCCCCACGCACTATCGCCGCTCGGGCGCCCCAAGTCAATGGAGCCCGTTCGACCGGAAAGGGCTCTCGGCGATCAGACGTGCCCGCCGATCAAATGCGTCTGCGGAGCATCATGCGTTTCACGAATGACGGGGCGACCCTGCCGACCGACGGCGCCCCAATAAGATGAGTCCCAGTAGGCCCACCAGGACGAAGAACCAGCCGGCTCCCGATCCACCTTCGGACCGACAGGAACATCCGGGGCGAGGACTGACGCTGCCTGGAATCGTGGTCGAACTCAGGCCTCCGTCACCCGCATCACCTCCGTCACCGGAATGGACCGAGCCGTCAAAGAACCCTGCATCACGGAGGCGGCCATCAGCCTGCATGCCGTCGCGCAACCCTGCGTCCGGTTGCACCACGCCGGTCTGCACCGAACCGCTGAACTGCCAGAGTCCGCCGTAGTCGTTGCTCGCCGTGTAGACGAGGGTCATGTAGTACGTGCCAGGAACCAAGCCAGGATCCGAAGTTTGATTGATCACGACCTGGCTCTGGTTGTTCGGAAACGTGTAATCCGCAACGACCGTGATATTCCCATGGACGTCCCAATCGATCTCGACTGGTTGATCGCGCCGCACGTACACGGTCCACAGATTACCGACCTGATAGTTGTCCACGATTTGAAACGTGAGTTTCGTGCCGTCGGACGGTACCTCTATGCTCCATTGCAACGGCATGGGCCACTGGTCGATGTAGCCCTGATACGTCGGCATGCCATAGCCATAAATGGCATCCTTGCCCGCCGGCCGATAATCGAGAGGCACGATCCGGTGGCAGTCCACCATACCTCTCTGGGACGAACCGATGATGCCCGCCACCGTCTGGACCTGCTGCGCCGTAAGCAGCCCCTGACCCTGCATTTCATTGACGGTCTGGGTCACCGTCGCGGCCGCCACGGAGAAATCTGCATCCGTGGGGAGTGACAGCAGTGTCCCGTACACAATCTGATCGCTCAGATCCGCACCCAGGGCCTGACGAACCGACCACATGCCCCCCATCCAGATTTGGCCGTCGTAATGAGACTCGCCAATCAGATCCCAGGGGCATTGATTCTGGTTCGTCCCGGTACGAATGTAGGGTTGTCCCGTCTCCGTACCGCCGTATTCTCCGAGATTCGGATCCCCTGTAAAGGTCATGGAAAAGTAGTCGGCCATGCCTTCGTTGATGCTGTTCGGGATCATGTTGATGCCTTGATTGTCAATGCAGACCCCGACATCGGGACAGCCCAAGTTCGCCGTATGCTCCACCATGCCATGCGTAAACTCGTGGTAGATGACGTCCGCATCATAGGAATAATCAATCTGGCCCTGGCCCAGAGTCACGTCTCCGCAGCTATTCGGATCGCCGTTGGCGTCTCCGTAGAACGCATTGTCTATGTCCCAATTCACGTGCACATCCATGGCCCGACTGCTGCCACAGGTCCACACGAAACCGATGTGATCTTCCAACCATCGGTTGAATTTGTCCACGTGGTAGTAGGCCTGCACCTCGGCAAAGGGATCGCTCGACGACGGATCGATGGGGTCGTAGTAGTAGTTTCCATCGCTGTCCGGCGTGGCGCTCTGAAAACGATTCGAGCAGGGAACATTCGGGTCGTGCGCCCCAGAGCCACACTGAAAGGAGCGGGCGTAGGTGCCATCCAGGTGGGCAGCCGAAACCAAGTTCTCCAACTCCACGTCCTCGTCGTCTCCCGCCACCACCGGATTCGGATCGTACACATAGCCATGCGCCTCCACGATGCCAGGATGCGCAAACAAAACCGCGCCGGTCCGATCCGAAACGAGCAGTTCGAGAATCCAAGGCCGCCTGGGCACAGCCACCACCACCACCCAGGTCAAATGGGCACGCCCTTTGTGCACGAAGTAGCCGGGGCCGAGCACCCTGCTCACCGGCCGGCCCGACTTCGCCTCAACGGCCTGCCGCACCTGCTGACGGGTCAATCTGGGAAACGCCCCATCCACAGTCGAAATGGGCTCGAGGCCGCCACCAGCCGCCGTCACGACAGACCCCACGGTCCGCACCACGATCGACTGGCCCCAGACCGGCAGTCCCCGCAACCGCGCATCAAATCGCACCACGCGCCCGCCGGCCCAATCCAACGCACGGGCCGAGCCAAGCAACGCTGGGCCGTCCAAACCGAACAACGCCGGATACTGGAGCAGAAACGCCTGCGCCCGAGCCTGAGCATCACGACCGGACATCGCCAGATCCAACCCGCCGACCCAACGAAGCCGACCTCGGGTGACCACGGTCCTGGGCGTCACGCCCAGCGCCCGAGCCAACCGGGCCAGGTCTGCCTGCACTGCCTGACTCAACCCGACCACAGTGGACGCAGACGCCGTCGCTCGATTCGCCGCCGATCCGCGCGCCGTCGATCCCGCCGCCCGACCC
>JAGGXR010000074.1 GCA_021162935.1 Deltaproteobacteria bacterium | reverse complement strand
CTGGGTCGAAGACTGGTTCCAAGGCTGGGGCGAAGGGCGGATCCAAGGCTGGGTCGAAGACTGGTTCCAAGGCTGGGTCGAAGGCTGGTTCCAAGGCTGGGGCCAAGGGTGGTGCCAAGGCTGGGTCGAAGGCTGGGGCGAAGGGCGGATCGAGGGATGCGCCGGTCCGGGGCCGCATGGCGCGGCTACGCCAGGAGGTCGCCCGTCTGCCCAAGGCGCCGGGCGTGTACCTGTTCAAGGATCTTTCAGACAATCTCATTTACGTGGGCAAGGCTCGGGATCTGCGGGCCAGGGTTCGTTCGTACTTCGTTGAGCACGGGGATACGAGGCAGTTCGTGCGTCTGCTCAGTCGCATCCTGGGTTCGGTCGAATTCGTGGTGACTTCGAACGAGAAGGAGGCGCTCCTCCTGGAGTGCACCCTGATCAAGCGGCACAGGCCCAGATACAACATCCAGCTTCGCGACGACAAGAACTACGTGCTCGTGCGCGTGGACCG
Source organism: Deltaproteobacteria bacterium (assembly GCA_021162935.1). Lineage (GTDB taxonomy): Bacteria > Myxococcota_A > Polyangia > HGW-17 > SLPX01 > JAGGXR01. Next base: position 83,947 of record JAGGXR010000074.1, on the reverse strand, counting down.
CAAACATCCCTTCCCAAGGCTTGAAGTGGTGCGCCGCATGGCCGACGACGGAGCACGATACCTGGGGCCCTTCACGAGCGCCCGGTCGGCTCGATCCGCCATTCGTTTCGCGAGCCGTCACTTCGGCCTGCGGATCTGTTCGGACCGGGTCATGGCGAAGCAGACGCGCCCCTGCCTCCATGGCCAGATGATTCCCTATCCAGCTCCTTGCTGTGAACAGGTGGACCAGGCCGACTATCGCGACCGCATGGACGATGCGCTCCTGCTCCTGTCAGGCCGGGCGACCGATCTGGTTCGCAAGCTGGAGAAGAAGATGGCCGACGCCGCCGAGGACATGCAGTTCGAGCGGGCGGCGGCCTATCGCGATCTCATCCAGTCTATAGCGCGAACGGGTCAGTCCCAGGACGTGGTGACCCCGCGGCGCGTGGACCAGGACGTCATCGGCATGGCCAGGCAGGGCACCAGGGTCGAGGTTTGTATCCTGGAGATTCGTGCCGGCGTCTTGGTTGGTAGACGTCTGTTCGACCTGCACCGGCAGCGGGTCGAAGATCGAGATGTGCTCACCTCGTTTTTGGGCCTCTACTACACGTCGGGTCGGTTGCCACCCCAAGAGGTCTTTATCCCTCTGGATCTGGATGGAGCGGCTGCCGTTGCCGAGGTGCTCACCCAGACCAGAGGCGGCCGCGTCGGCCTGCGTCGCCCTAGGCGGGGCAGTCGTCGCAGGTTGTTGGAACTGGCGGGCCGCAACGCCGAAGAGGCGTTGCAGCGCAGAGTCGAAGGTCCGGATTCGGTGGACCTAATCGATGGTTTGGCCCGCAGACTCCGTCTGGGCGCCGCGCCCGTTCGGATGGAGTGCTTCGATATTTCTCACCTCCAGGGTCATCAGACGCGAGCCTCCATGTCCGTGTTCGTCCAGGGACGGCCCGCCAAGCAGGAGTATCGGATCTTTCGATTGGACGACCTGGACCATCCGGACGACTACCTGGCCATGCACGAGGTTTTGGCCAGGCGGTTTCGCCATTCGTTGGGAGGTGCGATCGCGTCTTCCAATGGAACGGTCCGCGAATCAGCAGACTGGCCCATGCCCGACCTGCTTGTGCTGGATGGGGGCAAGGGCCAGCTTCAGGTCGCCCTTGCGGTTTTGGATGAGTTGGGTGTTTCAGTGGGGCCAGGCGGTCTGCGGGTCGTGGCCATTGCAAAGGGGCCGCCTCCGGATCTGGCACGGCGGGCCGAGATCGCGGCCCGACTGGCGCGCCGACGAGCCGGGGAAGCAGCTTCGGATGTCAGAGACGAGGTTGCCGCTCAGGTGACAGACGAGGCTGCTGAGCTGGTGACAGACGAGACTGCCGCTCAGGTGACAGACGAGGCTGCCGAGCAGGTGACAGACGAGGCTGCTGAGCTGGTGACAGACGAGGCTGCCGAGCAGGTGACAGACGAGGCTGTACCGTGGGAGGTAGATGACTTGCAGATGCAGGGGGTGGGTGACGTCGATGCACAGGCCCTGGACGCATCGACGCTGCAGGCTGCAGAGACGGCGGCCGAGGACGGCGACGAAGACGAAGACGAAGACATCCTCGCCAACCTGCCCAGTGATCACCTCTATCTTCCCGGCGTCAAGGACCCGATTTCGGTTCGTGGGCCCGAACTCATGCTCTTGGCGCACATCCGCGACGAGGCCCACCGATTCGCCATCTCGCATCACCGCAAAGCGAGGCAGAAGGTGTCTCTGCGGTCTGTGTTGGATACGGTGCCAGGCGTCGGCCCAAAGCGCCGCAAGAATTTACTGACCCGGTTCGGCTCCACAGAAAGCATCCGGGACGCGTCGGACGAGGACCTTCGGTCTTGTGGGATTCCTGGTGCCGTGGCAGCGGATCTGCGTCGTGTCCTGGGATCCGAATTTGATGGAACAGACGTGAATGACCCGAACGACCGGGTCGTCGATGACCAGAGTGACCCAGGCCTCAATGACCTGAATAGCGAAGATGTCGATGACCCGAAAGGAGCATCTTGATGAAGCAATCAGCATTCGTTTCCCCTTATGATTCGGTCGATGTGTGCAGGCCCTGTCTCATGTCCCTAGTGCGTCAGATGGCAGAGGGGGCGACCGAGGACCCCGTGCTGCGACAGCAGGCGGTCGAGGCCTCCGAGGAGGTCATTGATCGGATGTTTGGTCCGGGCGTGGTGCCGGCCCGGGTCGCCACGGTTTTCGGCCGGGTGATCAAGGAGGTGACCCATTGTGCCGACCCCTTTGCCGGGCGCAAGGAGCAGGAGATCTTTTCGGCGCGTAGGGCCATGGCGCAGATCGTGGTGGAGCGTGATTTCGATCGGCTCATGGAACTGTCCGTGGCGGGAAATTCGGTGGACTACTTCTTGGATCCCAAGGAGGTTGCTCAGGAACTGGTAGCCCCAGTGGAATTTGTTGTGGATGACCGGCCTGCCTTTCGTGAGGCGCTCGAAGCAGTCAACAGGGCGGGCAAGGAGGTGTTTTTCCTGACGGACAATGCGTCCGAGGCGTTCTTCGACTGGCCCCTGGCGCGGTTTCTGGCTCAGACTGGCGCCAAGGTCGTTTATGCGGTAAAGGGAGGACCAGTTCAAAACGACTGTACCTTGGCCGATCTGGCGGGGGCGGGCTTGCATCCCGATGGTTTCGAGGTGCTCGACAACGGCACGGACGCGGTGGGCACGGACCGGGAGCAATGTGCACTGGAGTTTTGGAATCGTTTGATGGAGGCGGGGCTCATCCTGTCGAAGGGCATGGCGAACTATGAAACCCTGCGCGACACGGAAACCCCGGACATCCTGTTCCTGCTCAAGGCCAAATGTCAGGTGAATGCGGATCTGATTGGGGTCCCGCGTGGCTCGTATGTCGCCCTGCTACGGCGGGCGACCGATGGAGCCGCCAGTCGATGAGGCGGAACCAGAACGAGGGTACGTGATGACGGCAGAACCAGATGACGCGATAAGAAATGACAGAAAGTGGCAAAAGATGATAATAAGAGCAGGTGCATGTTGATGCGCGTCATGACGAATCGGGCGAGAGCGAGGAGCAGGAAGATGGCGGCCCGGACAGGGACGTCCGTGATCGTGGTGGTCGCAGCATCCGTTCTGCTCGCTGCCGCTGGGGCGTTTGCAGGCGGGCCGATACGGGTCACCGAAGCAAGATTGACGCGTCCGGCCACGGGGCTTACGCCCAGTGATGCAACCTTTGCAGACCTTGCTGCCCATTTTAAAAAGGGAGTCGCCCTTCTGCAGCAGGGCCGCATCGTGCTCAAGTCGGGTAAGCCTGACATTATTGTCAGTAGGCTGCGGACCTATCGCACGAATCCCGACGATCCGGGCGTGATCTTTCGGGTCCATCTGGCCAAGCCGGGGCTGGGCAGCGCGTATGCCGTGTTCAAGCCCTTCCAGCGCAGCTATCGTGATGGCTACCGCGAACTTGCAGCCTGCAAGCTCGCCCGTTACTTGGGTGTGCCGCAACCAGCCTGCCTGGAGCGAACCTTCACGCGAAAGGAGGTACAGGCCGGTGTGGACCTCGTGCCCAGAAAATACCGGGGCCTGCTTCTGTGGGATGGAAACACGATCCATGGCTATCTTCGTCTTTGGGCATTCAAGTTTCGCCGTCGGATCGGCCGGTTGACCCCATCGCGGGAGCAGCTCTTGCCGATTGCTGCGGAGATCCGGGCCGGCCGTGCCTGCGATCGTCCCCAGATCTGCCACGACCTGAGCGACCTGCTCGTGATCGACTACCTCATCGCCAACAACGACCGTCAGTTCAACGTTGGTTCCATTCTGCTCCCGAACCACACGGTGCAGCTCTTCGCCATCGACTGGGGAGACGGGTTCAGCGGTGGGCCCAAGGCGCTGCGGAACAAGGTCTGGTATCGTAAGGCTTTTCGGGCGGTCCATCGGTTCCACAAGCCGTTGGTGGACCGGCTCCGGACCCTGACCGTTGCGCAGGTGGACGCCCTGCTTCGAGACTCGAAGGGGCGCCTGCTGGTCAAGCCGTTCTACGTGCGGCACGTGGTGGCTGCGGCGAAACAGGTCGTGGCCCGCGTGGACGAGTTGCACAAGGCGTTGGGTGCTCGCGTCTACTGGTAAGCTGGTTGTCCCATTCGTCTGCCCGATGCCTGGTTGCTTCGTTGCTTGACAGGTTCAATCCAAGAGTGGTAGGTGCTCTTGCCGTTGTGTTTTTTTTTCACACTGTGTCGTTGCTTCCATGGTCAGCCCCGGAGATTCGGGTGCGAGGAGCGGTGGGCCATTGGGCTGGATTTTGAAGGGAATTTCGGCAGATCCGCGTGTTTCGGGCCCAAACGGCGCAGGACCAAAAAGTTGCCCGAAACGTGCAGTCTGTGGCGTAATTCTTGCTTGAGCTACCAGGAAATATCTTTCGGATACCCAGAGTGGATACGAAGACCTCTGGATCCAGGCATGAGCCGAAGGGGCTTGGCTCAGATCGACGACGGAGCCCTTTTTGTACCAGTTGAAGCGGAGCGATTCGATGACGAAACGAGCGATTGTCCTAGCAGCAGGAAGAGGGTCGCGGTTGGTGAGTGACGGTCCCTTGCCGAAACCTCTGGTGGAAGTTGGAGGCCAGCCCCTTCTGTCGCGGATTCTGCGGACCCTGTATCGGGAAGGCATCCGTGAGACCGTGGTGGTCACAGGATACAAGGGGGCGTTGATTCAGCACACGGTGCGGTCCTGGGGCCTGCCCATGAACGTGCAGTTCGTGCAGAACGACGACTGGCGCCTCTCGAACGGCGTCTCTTTGGTCAAGGCCAGGGAGTGGGTCGATGGCCATTGTATCCTGTCCATGTCCGACCATCTCTATGCCTCGGACTTGGTGCGGACCCTGCTCGATTTCGATGTGGCTCCGCAGGAGTCGGTCCTCGGGGTGGATCGCAAGGTCGGCGAGGTGTTTGATATCGACGACGCCACCAAGGTGCTGTGCAACGGTCGCGGCATTCTGAACATCGGTAAGACGTTGACCGAGTACGACGCCATCGACACGGGCGTTTTTCGGATCAGTTCCGCCCTCGTGGATGAGTTGTCCCATATTTATGAAACCAGGGGAGACTGCTCCCTGTCCGAAGGCGTTCTTTCTCTGTCGAAGCAAGGGATGATGGCCTATGCGGACGTGCAGGATGCCTTCTGGGTGGACGTGGACACTCCGGTGGCCATGCACTTTGCCGAGATCATGGTCAGAGCGCTCGGCGACGATCTCCGTGGCTGGCCGAAACCGGCCTACGTGGCAGGTGCCGGAGCCAAAGTCTTTGCTCTCGCCGCTGCCGCTTGGTAGACGTTTTCCCACCATCCTTCGCATCCTCCGCATTCGCATCGTTGCCCGTCCGCCCGCATGCACATCACGGCGATGACAGCATGGTCGCCACGACCAGCATCGCCTCGCGATGCATGTCGGTGGAAATGCCGCTGCCATCGCCGTATGGCTCGGGAGGTGGTGCTGATACCTTTACAGGCCAACAGGCCAGTGTTAGAAGCCTGTTGGTGGCAGACCTGCCGGTCGATCATTGATTGGTTGAAGGGGCTGCCGGCGATTTTGTGGTTCGAAGATATTTTCTTGATTGGAATGGAGAAGAACATGAAGAGGTCTCAGTGGTTGAACGCCATGGGGATGGTTGTGTTGGGTGCCGGGATGCTGGGCTGGGTTGGGCTGTTGGGCTCGGGTTGCAAGCAAGGCGAAGGTGATCGGTGTGAGTTGAACTCGGACTGTGAAACCGGGCTCGAGTGCTGTCTCGGCGCGAACAGTCAGTACAAGAACACCTGTCGTTCCAAGTGCAATCCGTGCGGCGATGGGATCCTGGATCCTGGTGAGGTCTGCGACGACGGGAACACCGTGAGCGGTGACGGATGCAAGGGAGACTGCAGCTCAGACGAGACCTGCGGCAACGGCATCGTGGACACCCACTTGGCCATTCCCGAAGATTGCGATCCAGGCGCGACAGACAGCGGTGTGGACTGTGTGGACCTTGGATTCCTTGCGGGTAAGGCGGTCTGTCGGTCGGACTGTACGTTGGATCTGTCCGGCTGCGAGGAAGGTTGTGGGAACGACATCATCGATGGCGACGATGTCTGTGACGGGACGGACTTGGGGGGCGCCACCTGCGAATCGCTCGGCTTTGGCGGCGGGACTTTGTCCTGTGGCGACGAATGTCATTTCGATGAGACGGCCTGTACGGATGGCTGTGGCAATGGGTTGGTGGACGCTGGTGAGGACTGCGACGGTGCCCTGTCTTCAGCGGTGACCTGTGAGTCTCTGGGATACTCGGGCGGCACGGTCACCTGTGGCGCGAATTGCCAGTACGACGTGTCGGAGTGTCAGGGGTTGGCCGCGACCAAGGTCGTGGTGGACGCTACGACCCTGCTGGGTGAGATTGTGGATACGACCGAGGGCCATGGCAACCGGATGACCGCGTCCTGTCAGCCGTTCGGGGGAGCCGAAGCACTCTTTGAACCAGTGGTTCCGTTGTCGGGATGGTATCTGGTGGGCACCCAGCCCATGTCGGCGGCCACGGCCCTCGATGACACCATCGTGACCGTGTTTGCCGGAGAGGACAACTCCACGGAATGGGCCTGTAACGACAACGACGGCCCAGGCCGTATGGCCGCTGCCATCGCTTGGTTCGACCCGCAGGAAAAGGAATACGTCTCCGTGGAGGGCGGCGGCGGCAGCCAAGGGGCCTTTAATCTGGTGGTGCGGGGCGTGCACAGCCCATCTGGAAATTGTCAGTTCCCCGTGGTTCTTTCCGGTCCCGGCCTGTATGGGGTCGTGATCGACGCTGATCAGGACGGGGCGGCGCAGATGGGCTCCTGTGTCGGGTCGGACAGTCCCGAAGCCGTGTTCCGGTATCGGGTCGCCGCGGCCGGATCCGTCCGTATCCAAGCCGAGAGCATCGGCGGAGCCCCGTTCGGTCTGTATGTCCGAACCGGGGCATGCGATGCCACGGGCAGCGTGGAGCAGGTCTGCCGAACAGGCAGTTACGAAGCGGTGGACGTCATCGTGTCAGGCCTGACGCAGGGGCAGAATCTGTTCGTCTTTGTCGAGGGCAATCGCGAGGACGCCAGGACGCCGGTTTCTCTGTACGTGACCGAGGAATAGCCGGGTGACCGAAGGAGATGCGCTGTGCGACGGACATCGGCTTTTGTGTCAGGAAGTGGACTCGACGGGCACGAGAGGATAGAGTAGAATCAGTTCGTTCATCGCGGTGGCCTGTGGCGATCGTGGACCGTGGCGATACGGAGTGACGAGAGACGTATTGGAAGAGGACTGCGAGCAAGGACGCCTCGTACGAGGCGTCCTCGACGCGGCGAGTCTGAACAAGGACCTGGTGCAAAGGGTCTCGAACAAAAGGGTAAAGGATAGAGCATGATGAAGACAGTGCTGGTGATGAGTGGACTTGTTCTGGCCTTGAGCCTTGGTGCCTGCAAACAGAAGGAAGGTGAGGCCTGTCAGACCAACAGCGACTGCAAGGGCGGTCTGGTCTGTTGCTTCGATTCTTCCTCGGGCAAGGGAACCTGTCAAACGGAGTGCGTCGTCATCCAGGACGGCAGCACAGATGCACAGCAGGACGCCACCGTGAATGGAGACGCCACGACGGACGCATCGGTGATGGATTCCGCCGTGGTGGATTCCGCTGTGGTGGATGGTCAGGTGTCGGACTCGTCCTTGGTTGACGCTCAGGTGGACGCGATGATCGAAGACGCTGCCTCCTTGGACGCATCGGTACAAGACGATGCGACCCTGCAGGACGGTTCGACCACGGACGCATCGGTGGATGCCAACTGACGCTGGTTCGCATCTCGGATTGCTCTTGCCTTGACTGAACGATCGAGGATTGTGGGTCATTTTTTTATCAGCTTGCTGGGGGTCTTGGCCTGTGGGGCGACCGGATCGGTTTCCTGTGGCAGAGTGCACACGGCCAGCGACGAATTGGTCGTGCTCGTGGAGGCGTCGATCGAGGGGTTGGATCCGCGCTATGCCGTCTCCGGGTATGGGGTCAAAATTTCACGGCTCGTGGCCAGCCCTCTGGTCAGCGTAGACACAGAGGACCTGTCGGTGAAGATGGAACTGGCGCAGCGGGTGGACAATCCCGATCCGCTCACCTACGTGGTCACGCTGAGACGGAACGCTCGTTTCAGTGATGGGACGCCGGTTACGGCTCGCGATGTGAAGGCGACCATCGAGAGCATGCTCGACGACCGGTCCACAAGCCCGTACCGGTTCGTGTGGAAGCGCATCGCCAAGATGGAGATTCTTGGGCTCCGCCGACTTCGAATACGACTCGAATACCCTCATTCCCCCTTCCTGACGGATTTGGATATGGGTATCCTGCCGGCCCGGCTCGTTCGCCATGTGGGTCCCATTCGAGATATGGATTTGGTGGGTGCTGGGCCGTTTCGAGTGGTGGCCCGAAGCTCGCACACGATCGTGCTTGCGCCGAATCTTTACTCCTTCGTGGGCGTGCCCAAGATCAGGCGGGTCGTGATCCGCACGGTTCAGGACGACAATTCGCGTCTCATCATGCTGGCGGGAGGGAGCGCCGATTTGAGTCAGAACACGGTCCCCGCCATGCTCGTCCCCGCCATTGCCGGACGTCGTGGGCTCCGCGTGGAGCGATGTCGCAGCGTGACCCATACGTACCTGGGCCTCAATCTCCACAATCGCTATCTGAAGGATGTCCGGGTGCGTCGGGCCATTGCTTTGGCCATCGATCGGAAGTCGTTGGTCACGAGCAAGCTGCACGAAATGGCCACCTTGTCCTGGTCGATCCTGCCGGCCTTCCATTGGGCTTGCAACAGGCGGCTGCATTCCATTGCCTACGACCCGCGCCGAGCCGAGCAGCTTCTGGACGAGGCTGGCTTTGCGCATTCTGCTTCGGGTGGCCCCAGATTTTCGCTTGTGTACAAGACTTCGAACAATCCGTTCCGGGTGAGCGTCGCACGCGCCATTGCCGGCATGCTGGCGAAGGTGGGTATCGCGGTGGAGGTCCGTCCCTATGAGTGGGGGGTCTTCTATTCGGACGTGAAAAAAGGAAACTTCGACATCTTTAGCATGCAGATGACCGAGCTGACCGTTCCGGACTACCACTACCACTTTTTTCATTCCGCATCCCACGTGGGCGCGAGTCTGGCGAAGGTTACCAAGAGAGAGGTCGATTGGTTGGGCAGTCAGCTCGCCTTATGCCTCGGTGGTGGCCGCAAAAAGCGTAAGGAGGCTGGTCAGAATAAATCTGCCATCTGGAACGCCGATCCATCCCGCCTGGCTTTGTCGCTCCTCGGTTGCGTACCACCCGGTACGCGCCCTCGTCGCTTCGTGCCAGACGGACGCCTCGACGCCCCACATTGGCAACCTTATTTTGAACAGCCTCCTAAGTCGATGACAAGAGTGGCCTGGGGCGGGATGAAGCGGCCTGGCGTCTGCGAACTCGGTCGATCCTGGCTTCCCACGGCAATTCGGCATTTCGTGTTCCTCGTGGCCTGGCGTCTGCCCGAACTATGGCTCCAGAGTCTGTCGGGCGGTGCCCGGGCCGTGGCCGGGGCCAACCGATTCGGGTATTCGAATCCGGAAGTGGACTGGCTGCTCGACGCAGCACGATTCGTGAGCGACAGAACCCTTCAGAAGGCCTTCTATGGCCGGGTGCAGGCAATTCTTTTGAAGGACCTGCCCATCGTGCCCCTTTGGCACGAAGACAACATCGTGATCCGGCGCTGCAACGTGCATGGATACGAGTTGCTGCCCAATGCCCGATTGTCCGGCCTGGCACGGGTTTGGAAGTCGGATCGTCATTGTCGCTGACTGCTTCTGGATGTGTCGAACAGGCGTGGTTGATCCGTTCCGTTTTGCTTCCTGTCATACGATGGGCCTGGTTGATCCGTTCCGTTTTGCCACCTGTCATACGATGGGACTGGTGCGGTCTCAGCCCTGTCCGCTGTCGTGGGTGATTCGGGCCAGGGGCAGGTGGATCACGAAGCGCGCTCCTCCCATCGGCGAGGATGCGACTTCGATGTTGCCCTGATGTTCGAGCAGGATTTTCTTGACGATGGCAAGGCCGAGACCGGTTCCCTGGGGCTTGGTGGTGAAGTAGGGGTCGAAGATTCGTTGGACATGTTCCGCCGAGATACCAGGACCCGAGTCGTCGATGGTCCAAATCGACTGCCTGCCTTCGGCTCGAACCTGGATGCGAATTTTGGGTTTTTGCCCCTGGTGCCTCGCCGCCTGGACCGCATTTTCCACGAGGTTGGCCAGGACCCGCTTGAAGAGACCCCGGTCGACGAGCACCTGTATGTTCGGCTTGGAGGAGGTCCACTCGACCGCCTCGTCTTCGTCTGTTCCCGAAAGGGACCGCAGGAACTCTTCCATGATCGAGTCCACTGGTTCCGAGGTCGGCTGGACACTGGGAAGTTTTGCGAAGGCGGAGAATTCTTCGACCATGCGTCGGAGACTGCCGATTTCTTCCTCCACGATCTCCACCGACTCATCCAGCGTGTGCTGATAGCGTTCGTCTGATCCGTCGTACGTGTCGTGCAGTTGCTGCATGGCCAGTTGGATAGGGGTGAGTGGGTTCTTGATTTCATGGGCGAGACGACGGGCGATTTCTTGCCAGGCTCCAATCTTTTCCAGGTAGGCAATACGCTGTCTGCTGTCCCGGATTTGATGCACCATGTCATTGAAGGCTTTGGAGAGCCGTCCGATTTCATCTCGAGACTGGACGGAAACGGTGACGTTGAAATCGCCGTGTCCCACGCGGCTGACTGCCCTGGCCAGTCGCGTGACCCGTTTCGTGGTCCTCCTTGCGAGTAAGAGACCTCCGATGGTGACCAGGACGATGGAAATACCGAACCACTTGAGGAAGAGGGGAAAGTAGTGTGGCTGCAACGAACTGGTCAGCCGACGCAGGTGGGGTGCCTCGGCCGTGATACGGCCGATGTCCTGGTAGGCCTGCTCCAGGTCCCGTGAGACGAAGAAGGAGGCGACCAGGGTTGGCGCCTTTGAAGTGTGGGGACCGGCCCAGGCGGGTATCGGCACGGTGATGGGAACGAGCCGTGCACTGTGCGGGCCCGTGCCCGGTCGTGCCGGCGTGGCATCATCGGTTGGCGGTTGCCTGGGGGCGGAGGAAGGCATCTTCTCTCTTCGGGCGATGACGGTTCCCATGTTTCGGATCTCCACGGACTGGAGGTCGGGGTAGGTAGCAACGATGTCGGCCAGGCGAAGGGCAAGTCGTGCCTTGGAACGGAGGTCGTCGGATGAAATCCCTTTGGCGAGGCAACGTGTTCGGAGCTTCAGCAGGGCCTTTCTCGTGCGGACGAGGCGTCGATAGAAGGTGGCCGACTCGGCCAGTTTGTTGGTGAGTTCCTGGGAGCGGCGTCGGGTCAGACTCGTTGCCACGTCCAGGGTGTCGCGCACGAGCACCACGGACACGGCGAAAATGGCCGATGCAGTCAAGACGAGGGACGCCACGATTTTGAACTCGAACATGCCCATGCTGGGTCGTTTCATGGTCATTGCCCCTTGGTCGGTGCCGTTCGATAGAAGTTTTGGCTTCGGAATCGGATCTCACGTTCCGCCGGGCTGACCTTCGCGTTGACGAAGAACCGGAGGGAAGACCCGAAGAACGATGCTGGGCTGGTCGCTGTGTCCGCCTGTTGCCTCGGTGTGGCGAGCCAGCGTCGAACCTTGCGTAGGAGAGCGGTCGAAACCGGATTGAACTGAACGCGGACCGATGTGTAGTAGTAGCGCCAGGCTTTCATGTCCCTTTGAAGGATGACGGGAAGTCTGCGCACGGTCACGATGTGCCCGATGGCTGCAGCGAGGGTCTTGTCCTTGAAGACGTGGCGTTTCGTTGCATCGGCAGTGGTGACGATGTAGCGGTCGGCCCACAGGTCGTAGACCACGGTGCAGGTCCACATCGATCGGGCTAGAGTCTGCCCGGTGGTCGCGTCTCGGACTTGTGCCCGCAGGATGATGGTCTGTTTGAAGCCACTTCTGAGTTTGCGACGAATCTTGTTGTTGATCAGATTTGGAAAGCTCACGGTCATCATGACGACTCCGCCACTCTCTCTATATTGGGCGATTCGGTAGTGGATGCGGGCTTCGGCGGGCGGAGTGGCAGCCAGACAGAGCAGTCCAGCAAGGACAATGGTCGTGAGCCGTCGGTGCCTGTGGGTCACGTCTATCATGCTCCTACCACGGGAGACGTCCGAGCGCATTGGCCACAGACAGGGTGAAGACGCCAACCCTTGTGTCCAGTCGGACGCCCACGTCCATGGTCAGGTCCAGGGGCAGTGCTTTTCCGAAATCAGATTGCCGCTGTCTGAGGATCTTTTTCGACAGCAGGGAAAAGACGCCGACTCTGGCAAAAAAGTCCACGCCGTAGAGGAAACGGTGGCCTCTGAAGAGATCGAGGCTGTATTCGATGGCGATGCGCGAGGTCATGTTCTCGTAGCGTTTGTCGTCCATGATCGTATGGAGCAGGTTTCTGCTCGGCATGGTCGAGAAATTGAGCTCCAGTGCGCGTGACGGGAGCAGGTCGTTCACGTCGCCGATGAAGAATCGATTGAACAGGGGAGCGTTGCCCACGATCAAGCCCCCCATGATTTCGAGGCTGATGGAGTGGTTTGCTCGGGGCAGTTTCCACCACTGCTGATACTGCCCGACCAACTTGGCGAACGTGTAGCTCGATGCCAGAACTTGAGCCGAAAGTTCGCCCGTGGCACGAATGCGATAGCCTGAATGGGGCAGAACCGGGTTGCCCCTGCGGTCTCGTAGGAAGTCCACAACCAGGGACGACAGGAAACTGCTTCCTGGGCCGAGGCCGAAGTCGATGCCCCAGGTGGAGTTGTCGGGGTAGGTCCTGACCGTGGTACTCGGCATGTTGGCATAGATGTGTTCCAGCCGGTAGAAGACGGCGACACGATTGAAGGCCCCCACATTCACGCCTGTTCCGATCATGCCGCCGATTCGCCGGTAGCGCATCGTGGTGAAGTACTTCGGGGAACTCCACGAGGAGTGCCCCGATGTTCGGAAAAACTCGCTTGCATCGGCGTGAAGGAGCATGGCGTGGATGGCGAAACGGGAGCCGAGCACAGACGGATCGGAGAATCGTAGACGTTCGGCATGCTGGATGTGTGCTCCGGGAACCAGAGCCTTGGTCCCGGCCACGAACGCAGCCGACAGGAGCATTCCTCGTCCCAGGAAGTTCGTATCTGCGGCATCGATGCCGCCCCAGAACCTGGTGGCCTCACTGGTGCCCAGGAAGATGTTGTTGATGAGAATCGTACCCCGTTCACGAACGCGCAGCACCAAGATGGCGTGGCCGTGTCGTTCGCCGCGTTTCAGGTCGAGATGAACGCTGTGGAAGAAGCCTAGACCCAGCAAACGATATTTCGTGTCGATCACACGTGGGTCTGAGGCACGGATGACGTCGCCCTTCTGGAAGGGCACGTAGCGCAGGATGACCGCTTTCTTGGTGACCCTGTTGCCTTGGACCTGGATGTCATCGAGGACGTACGCAGGGAAGATGTCGCTGGTGCCGTCGGCGTTGGCTGCGTTCCTTCGTTTGTCCGCGCATGACTTTGTCCTGGACGGCGATCGCAACGCTGTCGTGGATTGGCTGGTTGCGTCTGCAGTGGAGGTGGCCGACACCTGGGTCGCTGCTGGAACTGCAGACACTCGATTTCGAGATCGATCGGCCCGACTGGCCTGGGTTGGCTGCGCCGATGCCGCTGATGGCAGCAGAAGAGCGCAGACAAGGACGATCTCGCTTGCTCGATGGAATGTTTGGTGGCGCATAGTGTGTGGATGATACCAGGGAAGACCGCCAGAGGGTAGCTCCGTGGTTCGCTTGGGTTTTCTGTGGTTCTGGAGAAGGTCGAGTTCTTCTACGACCACGTCGTCGTGGCTGTGGCAGCAGGAATCGACCGGATCGGGTACCATGGGGACCGTGTCTTCTTCTGGTGCTACAGCTTTGGAGTCCATCGAGCCAGGGCCGCGAGGGCTGAGACCGCTTTTCGTGCAAGGCCGAGGCCTGTCTTCGAATAGGGGTGCCAGTAGAATTCCCGGTTCGGAGCCAACAGCGGCTTATTCACGTGGACCATTCTGGACAGGTGTCGCAGTCCCCTGGCCGAATGGGTGACGCCCATGCCGCTGAACTTGACGCCTCCCCATGGTGTTTCGGGGAGGGCGTGGGTGTAGATGGAATCGTTGATCATGACCGTTCCTGCCACGACTCGATCGGCCAAGCGATTGGCGCGACTCCGATCGCCCGTGTAGATGGCGGCCGTCAACCCGAACTTGGTGTCATTGGCTAGGGCAACGGCCTCTGTTTCCGTATCGAACGGCATGATGGGCAGCACGGGCCCGAAGGTCTCATCCTTGATGATGGCCATATCGGGCGTGACGTCCACCAGGACCGTCGGTTCATAGAAGTATCCCTTGCCTTCCCGCCTCTTGCCGCCGGTCAGCACGCGGGCACCCTTTTCCTTGGCGTCTTCGACCTGAGCCATGACGACCTGCATCTGGCTCATGTCGGTCATGGGGCCCATGTCCGTGTTCTGGTCCATGGGATCTCCGACGCGAAGCGCCTGGGCGCGTTCCACGATCATCTCTACGAACTGGTCATAGACGCTGCGCTCCACGTACAGGCGCTCGATGGAGGCGCAGACCTGCCCCGCATTGCCGAAGGCTCCGTACATCACCGAATTGGCGGCGCGTTCCAGGTTGGCGTCGGCGAACACGAGACCTGGATCCTTGCCTCCCAGTTCGAGGGTGCTCGGAATCATTTGCTTGGCACATCGTTGCGCCAGGCGGACACCGATGTCCACCGAGCCCGTGAAGTTCAGGTAGTCGATCCGTGGACCGACCATGGTTTCCGCGTCGCGCCCTCGACAGGGAACCACCTGCAGGGCATCTTCTGGAAGACCGGCTTCGAGCAGGAGCCTGCGGATCTCGAGCGCGATGAGCGGTGTCAAGGACGCTGGCTTGTGCACAACGGCGTTGCCCGCCAAGATGGCCATGATGATCTCGCCGGCCGGGATGGACATGGGAAAGTTCCACGGCGAGATGACGAGCACCACGCCCCTGGGGACATAGCGAATTTCGCTGTGTTTGTGCTTCATGATAGTGATGCCGATTTTTTCCGGAGCCAGGATCTTGTGGGCGTTTCTGCCGAAGTAGTGGGCGAGATACGCCACGGACATCACTTCCATGATGTAGGCTTCGATGAGGGGCTTGCCGTTTTCCTGGGAGATGAGGCGAGCGACGGAGTCGGCGTTTTCGTTCAGGAGAGTAAGGAATTTGAGCACGATCGCTTCCCGTTCTCTGACGGACATACGCGCCATCTGCTCACTGGCGGCTCTGGCCCTCGTCAGAACGGTGTCGAGCGCCTCTGCATCGTACAGGTCCACCTGACCGATCGTTTCCTGGGTGGCTGGGTTCAGCACGTCGAGCGTCCTTTTTTCCTTCTTAGCCATCGTCGCCTCCTATCTCGTGTGTCGTCACGGCATCTAAGGAGGCTGATCAAAATAGATTGACCATCTAGAATCGCGATCCACTCTGTCTGGCCTTGTCGCTCCTCGGTTGCATACGACTCAGTACGCGCCCTTGTCGCTTCATGCCACACAGGTGTCTTGGCGCCCCAAATCGACAACCCTATTTTGAACAGTCTCCTAACCTGGCGATTATGTTGGAGCGGCCTCGGCATGACAAGTCAAAAAGGCCTGTTCGACAGGGCCCTTTCGAGATTTTGGTTTGCCATGGGGTCGCGGGACGGATCGTGCGAACGGCCGAGCGTTTCTCAGGGTCGCTACTGGGCGATGAGCGAGACCACGGCCCAGTTGACCGCCAGGGCGAGGGCACCGATGACCATGCCTGGTCGCATCAGGTCCTTCGAAGAGATGAATCCGGTGCCGTAGGCGATGGCGTTCGGCGGCGTCGACACGGGCAGGGACATGGCGGACGACGCCATGAAGGCGACCAGCATCGCGCCGGCGGGCATGGCCGCGCCCGATGCAACGGCCAGGGGAATGACGACGTTTGCGGCCGAGGTGTTGCTCATGAATGTGGAAAGGAGGAGGACCGCAACCGCCAGGATGAGCACCAGAACCTCGGGTGAGATGGCATGGAGGTGGGAAGCCGTCATGAACCAAGCCGAAAGGCCGGTCTTCTGCATGGCCACGCCCAGGGCGATACCTCCTGCCATGAGCACGAGCACGTCCCATCCGATGCTCTTGAGGTCGTCTCGGTCCAAGATGCCCGTCGAGAAGAAGACGGCAGGCGGCAGGAGCGCGCAGACGCCGGACGAGACGTGGTGGAGGCTTGTGGTCAACCAGAGCACGACCGTCGCCACGAGGGTACCGATGACGATCATTTGGGGACGTCTAAGCCGCTGTCGTTCCACCTCGATGACGATGCGTTGCACCTTGGGTCGGTGGGTCAGGCAGAGCAGCCACCAGATGAAGATGGTCAGGATGATGGCCGCGGGTAGGCCGACCACCACCCAATCCAGGAAGCTGACGGTCGATCCCGTCCGCGTCAACACGTCCATGGCGATGGCGTTGGGTGGCGTTCCAACCGGAGTGGCCATGCCGCCGACATTGGCAGCAAACGGTACCCCCAAGATGAGTGCTTTGGCGAAGGGATCTGCGCCCATCACTTCGACCATGGGTAGGACGACGGAGATCATCAAAGCTGTGGCAGCCGTGTTCGACATCCACATGGACAGAAAAGCAGTGGCCGCCATCATTCCAGCAAGGACGAATCGAGGTTTGTGGCCTGAGCGCGAAACCACGGCAGCGGCCAGTGCCCGGTCGAGACCGTGTTTGTGGAGACCGGCGGCCAAGAAATAGCCTCCGGCGAATAGTACGACCACCGGCGATGCGAAGAGACCAAGGACCTGTTTGGACGACAGGGCGGAAGTGACCGGTGCTGCCAGGGCCGCCAGAGCCGCCACCACCAGTCCCCCGGTCACCCAGATGGGGAGCACTTCCGTGATCCATGCCAGACACGCGAACAGGAAGATGCCCAGGGTTCTGCGGGCCGCCGGCAGCATGTGGTTCGGCCACAAGGGGATCACGATGGCAACGACCAGGATGGCAACAAGGATCACGAGGCGGCGGAAGCCGCCGCGATCCTGCGAGGGTGGTGGGGCAGCGATTCGTGAGCGACCGGAATCGGGGCCGTGTCGTTGTGGAGGATTGGATGTCATCACGATACCTCCAAATTCGGTGCCGAGTCTGACCGTGGCACAGTGGCTCATTCCATGTCGGGACGCTGCAAGAATGAGCCTTCGCGGGGCATCGACGGCGTTGATGAGATTGGTGCTTTGCCGCAGGTCCCTTCGACGTGCAGTGATACCACCAACGAAGGACAGAGTCGATGAATGAGGGCCTTGGCTTCGTTGACAGACGACGCAACGCTGGGCAAGATGGCGGGTATGAACGATGAAGCCCTTGAGGTTCTAAGAGGCATCTTGGAGAACACCAAGTTTGCTATCACGGTGTCGGATGTCAAGGGGGTCCTGACCCTGTTCAACCGTGCAGCAGAACGGTACACGGGCTATTCGCGCAGTGAGGTCCTCGACAAGCCGGTGGGGCTGTTTTTCGTTCATCCGGATCGCGTTGCAGATGTGTTTTCGGCAGCCAATCGCATGGGGGCACTGGAGGACTACCAGACGAACGTGATCCGCAAGGACGGCCAATTGTTGCCGGTTTCCATGTATCTCACCCCGATCTTCGATGTCCTGGGACGGCCTGCGGGACACCTCTCCGTGACCACGGATCTGAGCGAACGGAGACGGCTCGAAGCGGAATTGGCGAACCAAAAACGCCGGGCGGAGTTCTATACGGACCTCATTTGTCACGATGTGCGCAATTACGACCAGACGATTTTTGGGTATCTGGATCTGCTGTTGGAGGCCGGGTTGGGAGAGGTGGACGACGATCTGGCTTCGGTCGCCAGAGCCGTTCGCTGTGAGGCGAATCGTCTCAAACAATTCGTGGAGTTCGTTCGGGTCGTCGGGGGCAGGGAACGGGCATCGGTTCCTTCGGTCTACAGGCTGCGGCTTCGGGATGTGGTTTCGGGTATCCTGGATCGGCTGTCCGGCCCCTGCACCGTCATGGAGAATCGCGTACCCGAAGACGCCTTCATCGAAGGGGGGTGGCTCCTCGAAGACGTTTTGAGCGGGCTTTTGGACGTGTGCTTGTCGGATTCGGAGGTGGTGGCGGATCGTCACGTTTGGATCCGTGTCGAGCGTATCCAGGACGAGGCGGGCGACGGGGTGGCCCTGTGGCGCCTAGCCATCGAAGACGATTGTCCCATGGCAGAGGGCTGTTGCTCGAACGGCAACCAAGGACGCGGTGCTGATTTCGAGGACTCTGTTGGTTGTTTCGATGAAGGGCAGACCGTGACTGGTCGGTCGCAGACGGGCGTGTTGTCTGGAACGACCTTCGAAGAATTGAGTTTCTCTTTGGCCGCCATGGTGGCGGCGCAGTATCGAGGACGGGCAAGTCGCAGGCTGCGCGTGCCCGATCGACCGCAAGAAGGTCAGATCGTCGTGATGGAGTTTTTGGCGTGGTCGGACGATTCCGATGACGGAGCATCCGACCAACAAGGCCCTTGTGGGCGGGATGCATCTGTGGAACGTGACGATGCTGCTGATGGCCGGAAGAGCGCGTCTGCCGGGCGACGGGACGACACATCGGACGATCCCGGGGAGTGATGATGGCATTTGGGAGTCATGGCCGCTCGGTGGCCGTCACAGGAGCGTGTGGGTATCTGGGGACGCGGTTGATCCAGGCCTTCGAGGAGGACCGTCGTTATGAGCGCATCGTGGCGCTGGACGTGCGTAGGCCATCGGTGCCCTTTGCCAAGACGGAATTTCATCGAGTGGATCTGACCCTGCCCACGGCGGGCGCCATGGTGGCTGCCGCCCTGGCGAATGCATCGGTGGATACGGTCGTGCATTTGGCGTTCCTGTACGAAGCTGCGCATCGAGTCGAGTGGGTCCATGAACTCGAATCCGTGGGCACGATGCACGTGCTGGATGCCTGCGCTGAAACTGGGGTGCGATCCATCGTGCATTGGAGTCGGACTTGGTGCTACGGCGCTCGACCGGATCATCCGAACTATCTCACAGAGGATCATTCTCTCGACGAAACGTCCAGCAGCCCCTACATCGTGGACAAGATCGACGCGGAGCGGCAGGTGGCCGAATACGGGCTTCGGCATACGGACGTGGCCGTGGCCATCCTCCGGACGGCTCCCATGGTGGCCCGAGGGGTCCAGACCGTTGCGATACGGTATTTGTCCATGCCAGTGGTCCCCACGGCGATGGGATACGATCCGCTCGTTCAGTTCGTCCATGGAGAGGACGTGGTGGATTGCTTCAAGCTCGCAGTGGATCGATCGGTGGATGGCACCTACAACGTGGTCGGGAGGCAGGTCCTTCCCCTCAAGACCTTTCTGGCTGTTATGGGGAAGCCGACGGTGCCGATTTTGGCACCTGTGATGCGTCTCGGGGCCGGGGTCTTGTGGTCCACTCAGTTTGGACGATTTCCTGCTGAATTCGTGGACTATCTCCGCTACCTGTGTGTGGCCGACGGCAGCAAGGCGGAAAGAGAACTCGGCTGGGTGGCGCGTTTTTCCATGGCGGACATGGCAAGCGAGTTGGCATCGCATTCCGGTCGCGGCCTCGGTCTGGTGGGCCGGTCCGGATTCGGGCAAGAGAGGGGGGACCTGTGATGGACGAGCATCGCCACGTCGATGGTTGGACGCAGTCCCCAGAGCCCATGGTGCCGTGTGATGCCGATGCATCCCTGGCCGAATATGGCCCCTCCATCGACAGGACCGGACCGTTGTCCGGCGGGCCGCTTGCAGCCTTTTCCCAGTGGCGCAGCGATGTCTTTTCCGCACTGGTAGGTCGGGGCCCGTTGGTTTCTGCTGCGGTGGCGCTGCGGTCCCTGACCCATTTCATGCCGAGGGCGAGTTGGTGGAGCGGTCTGTCTTCGGGGCATCGATCCCTGGACGTGGATCCGTTCGGCGCCGACCCCGCCTTTTTCGAGTCTGCTGAGGGGTGGCTCGAATTCCTGTACGCGAAGTATTGGCGGGTCGAGACCCTTGGACTCTCGAACATTCCGTCTGAGGGCAGAGCCCTGCTCGTGGCGAACCATTCCGGAACGGTTCCATTCGATGCGACGATGCTTATCTATGCGGTCCACCGAGACCATCGCTCCCGGCGGCTGGTCAGACCGTTGGTCGAAGACGCGGTCTTTCATTTTCCATTCATCGGTGCCGCCTTGAATCGACTCGGTGGGGTTCGTGCCTGCCAGGACAATGCCATGCGTTTGCTGGATTCCGGACAACTGGCCGCTGTGTTTCCCGAGGGGATCCAGGGGATGAGCAAGCCTTTCGCCAAGCGATATCAGTTGCAGCGTTTCGGACGAGGAGGTTTCGTCAAGTTGGCGTTGCGCACCAGGACGCCCATCATTCCCGTGGCCGTGGTCGGAGCCGAAGAGGTCTATCCGATGCTGACGAAGTGGACCCGCCTGACTAGATTTTTCGGGGTTCCGTATCTTCCCGTCACGCCCACGTTTCCCTGGCTGGGCCTCGTCGGCACCATTCCACTGCCGTCCAAGTGGGTGATTTGGTTCGGTGATCCCATTCGCCTCCATGAAATTCATGCCCCGGATTCCGCCGAGGATCGAATTCTGGTCAATCGACTCACCGAGTCCATTCGGAGTACGGTTCAGAACATGGTGGATGAGGCTCTGTCCGAGCGACGTTCCGCCTTCCATCGATAGATTTGTATTGTTGGTGGCAGGATTCTCCTTCCATCGTTCGATTCATCTGTGAACGACAGGACGAATCTCCATCGAGCCATCGGCCGATTTGTGGCGCCTCGACGCCCCAAATTGGCAACCCTATTTTGAATAGACTCCTTAGTCGCCGATGCAGCGGTTTCTGCCCGAGTTCTTGGCCTTGTAGAGGTTGATATCTGCCTTCTTGATGAATTCTTCCGGGGACCGAAGCTCGGGCCAGGATGCGGAGACGCCGATGCTGATGGTGACCTTGATGATCACATCCTCGAACAGGAATCGGTGCCGTTCCACGAGACGACGCACCTTTTCTGCGAAGACCATGGCGTTGTACTGGTCGATTTCCGGCAGGGCGACCACGAATTCTTCGCCGCCGTATCGCCCCATGATGTCCTCGCGGCGGATGCTTGCCTTGATGGTCTGGGACATTTCCTTGAGGACGTAGTCGCCAGCAAGGTGGCCGTACGTGTCATTGATGTTCTTGAAGTGGTCGATGTCGAACATGATGATCGACAAGGGCCGCCCATATCGGTGGGCCCGGCCGATCTCGCGGTCCAAGGTCTCCATGAGATACCGCTTGTTGTAGACTTGGGTCAAGCCGTCCACGGTGGTCAATCGGTAAATTTCTTCATGGTAGGCGTGTTCGATGTTGTCGCCCGAAAGGAATTTGAAGATGGTCCGACCGATCTTGACGAAGTCGCCGTCGCGAAGAACCCGTTCATCGATGAGTTGGTCGTTGACATAGGTGCCGTTCGTTGAACCGAGATCCCGCATGATGGCAGTCTTTCCGCTGTTTATCACCTTTGCGTGGTTCCGGCTCACGGATTCCTGGTCGATCTGAATGTCGCATTTCGAGGAGCGTCCGATGATGTACGACGGCCCCTCCAGGTTGAACTTTTTTCCGAGGTCCGGTCCATAGATCACGACAAGACAGGCTTCCTTGCGGGAGGTCACCTTGCTCGGCAACTGGTGGATGACTGTGACGACCGTCTTGTCTTTCATGGAACCCTTGGAATGAGAGGTCTCGAAGGTAAAATCGAACCGGCGACTCCAATGTTCTGGATGGCTCGAATCCGTGTCACCCTTGCGAACGGCCACCCGCCGTTGCCTGGGCCTGAAACGATTGCAATTAGACAACGAGTCATCGACAAAATCAAGCATCGTTTCTACAAGGCGGGCGGATCGGGTTGACCCGGCTCAAAATTTTCGATGGATTGCTTGCCGACGAACGTGGTTTCGGCTAAACAAAAACATGGAGACCAGGGATGGAGTCCCCTGCGAGTGCCGCGCTTGGCTAATGACTCCTGATCACGGCTTCTGCTTGGAGGGTATCGAATCTCGTACAATTTCGATGCCAGCCGAAGCACATGGTTGGGAGGTGCGACATGTCGAAAAGTATGATGGCCGACAGATCAGCAGGGGGCGGTTTGGGAAGTCCGACGGCTTCGGCTGCTCCTTCGGTCGCAATGCAGACCAATGGCCGTGCCCCGCACCGCGCATCGGGAGGCTTGCAGGAACCTTTGCTCGGAGAGGTGGAGTTGTTCGTCAGGGGGCTTGGGCCGGACTGTACCCACTGGGCCGACGAACTGGACGATCTGCGCGCCAGGGCCGAATCCGGACGCTACTTCCTGGCCATTCTCGGCCAGTTCAAGCGGGGCAAGAGCACGCTGCTCAACGCCCTATTGGGCGAGGAGATCCTTCCCACATCTGTGGTCCCCGTGACGGCCATCCCTACGTATGTTCGTTATGGTGCGAATCGCGGTGCGGACGTGCGCTTCGGTGACGGACGGGTGGAGCACCGGGAAGGGGCGCCAGACGATCTGGTCGTCTACTTGGCCCAATACGTCAGCGAGGAGGAGAATCCAGGCAATGAAAAGGATGTGGTCGGGGTGGATGTGATCCATCCGGCCCAGATTTTGGCCGACGGGATCGTGCTCATCGACACTCCTGGTATCGGGTCGGTCTTTCAGCACAACACCCAGGCGACCCTGAACTTTTTGCCCCTGTGTGACGGTGCCCTGTTCGTTCTGTCACCCGATCCTCCCATCACTGAAGTGGAACTCGGTTTTCTTCGCGAGGTCCGAGGGCGCATCGACACGATTTTTTTTGTTTTGAACAAGATCGACTATCTGGAAGGCCGTGATCGAGACAAGTCCATCGCCTTCCTCAAAGATGTGCTGAAGAAGGAACTGGAGAGCAGGGAGCCAATCATTTTTACCGTCTCTGCTCGGCTTGGGCTCGCCGCTGGACGCGGCGGAGATGAGCAGGCAAGGCTGGCGAGCGGCGTTGGATCGCTTTCCAATCGGTTGGCCGAGTTTGCACGCAAGGAGAAGACCGAGCAACTCAGGCGAGCCGTACTGGCCAAAACCAGGCGGATTCTGACCCAGGTCCGTCTCCAGATACAGGTTCGACAGCGGGCCGTGGAGATGCCCATCGAGGAATTGGAGCAACGCCTTGCTCTGTTCCGCGAGACCGTGGAGCGGGCCGAGCGGGAGCGACAGGTTTCTCACGACGTCCTGGCCGGTGACCTGAATCGTCTCACCGTGGAGATGGAGCGTCTGACCCATGAGCTGCATGCGCGCGCCATGGCGGAGCTGCTGTCCGATCTGAAGCAGGCCCTGGACGAGGGCCAGGACGAGGAAGCGGTGCGTCAGACCCTGTCCCGTGCCATTCCTGCGCTGTTCGAGCACGAGTTCGGTGCGTTTTCTGGGGTGCTTTCAGAGCGGAGTGCCGAGGTGCTGGCGCCTGCGCAGGAACGGGCGGATGCCTTAATCGAGGGGGTCCGGCAGGGGGCTGCCGAGGTGCTGGATCTTCCGTATGAAGCGCCCGACGGCAGCCGCGCCTTCGGCGTCAAGGCCGAACCGTTTTGGGAGACCCACAAGTGGCAGACCGGGTTGAGCCCCATTTCCCCCGGGGCTCTGGATCGATTTCTGCCTGCCGGTTGGAGACGTCGTCGTAGGTCCAAGAGGCTCAGGGCGCAGGTGGAGGCCCTTGTGGACCGCAACGTGGAGAATCTGCGTTGGACCCTCATCCAGAGTCTCAAGGATTCCTTCGGTCGGTTCGCCTTGGAACTCGACGACCGTCTGGACCAGACCATTCATGCCACTCAGGGCGCCATGAAGGAGGCTGCTGATCGTCGACGCGGGGCCGCGGTCTCCATGGAGCGCGACGTGGAAGCCATCGAGGGCCAACTCGACGTCGTGACGAGTTTCGAGCAGAAAGTAGACACGTTGCTCGGGGCTTGACCTGGGGCTCAAAAAGGGAAAATATGCGCCTTCAGGTCCCGGGAACGGGCTTGACGTGGAAAGGTCGCACCTCGTGTGGTTGCCCACGTAAAGGGTGAGTTCGTAACGACGGACGCCGGTCGAGTTTTTTGATCTGGTGTTTCGTCAGAAAAGCGGCGGTTTGAGATGATGGAAGCACAGGCGAGGGTCCGGACTTGCGAAGGATGCGGGGTGACGCTTCAGGATCGGGACGTCTATTCGCTCAAGGAAAAGACGTTCTGCCATGACTGTTACCTTGGTGCGGAGCAGCTTGGCCCGTACGGCGATCAGTACGTGGAATGCCCGCATTGTGGGACGATCCTGCACAAGTACACGATCGTGTGCTTCAACTGCCACAACGCCATTCGTGAGGTGGGAAAGATCCAGGCGGAGAGCAAGAACGTGGGTATGAGGATTCTGATCTACATCATTGCCCTGTTTGTCTTGGTGGTGCTTGCCGTGGCCCTCGGACCGATGGGTATTGCGCGTGGGGGGAGCACGGCGCGAGCTGTGGTGCTCGGCATCCTGGGGCCGTTGGTGGCGGCGCTTGGAGGATTTCGCGTCTCGTTTCCGAATCTTTTCATCCGACGTCGGTATCTGGGCAGTCTGTGGGGTGGGATCGTTGGATGGATACTTGTGAGCCTCGGTTTGCTGTTCGTGGCCCTCCTGCCGTTCGGTTGATTCGCTTCTTGTCCGGGAGACGGTTCATACCGTCTTTCGCCGATTCGTCCGCGTTCTTTCGAAAAACGGGGCCTGCTGGTATACTTGGAGTCAGCATGGAAGTGTCGTCATGGACCGACGGCACGTGTCATGGAGAGAAGGCTGAAGTGATGGACGGTGGGTCCGAATGGTGGACCTGAGCGTGTTTGGTGCTGGCATGCGGATTCGGTTGCATGTGATTTGGTGTGCAGCGTTCCTCGGCGGAATCGTGGTGGCTTCCGGCTGCGCCAAGGGGGCGTCCCACTCGACACCCGCATGTCGAGATGGCAAGGATAACGACGGAGACGGGCTCATCGATTATCCGCAGGATCCCGACTGCACCAGTGCGGACGACACCTCGGAGGGGAAGGCTGTTTCCAAGGGGTGTGGAAACGGTGTGCTGGATCCTGGCGAAGTCTGTGACGACGGGAATCGGGAGGATGGGGACGGATGTCGCGGCGATTGCGGCCAGGACATGACCCTCTGTGGCAATGGCACTCTGGATCAGGGAGAGATTTGCGACGACGGAAACCGCGAAGATGGCGACACCTGCAGCAGTGACTGCAGCCGCGACTTGACGAAATGCGGAGACGGTCAGTTGGATCCAGGGGAGGTCTGTGACGATGGAAATCGAGTCGATGGCGATGCCTGTCGCGGTGACTGCGGTCAGGACCTGACTCTCTGTGGAAACGGGCAGCTCGATCGTGGCGAGTTTTGTGATGACGGAAAGCCGCCTGGGCAGAGTGCCTGCTCGGATGACTGTCGCGCCAATACGGGGGTCTGCCAGAAGAACGAGGACTGCATGCTCTGTCACGTCTGCGACCAGACGGGGCATTGTGCGCCTGCCGATGCCGGGACGGATCCGAGAGCGGACTGCGATCAGGATCTGGAACAGACCTGTGGATACGACGGGACCTGCGATGGTCACGGCGCCTGCCGTCGGTATGGGGCGGAGGTGCAATGCGGCGAAGCTCGTTGTGAAGGCTCGGTCCTGCACATGTCTCGGTACTGCAACGGATTGGGCTCCTGTCAGGCGGCTGGCGAGGTGGACTGTGCCCCCGATGTCTGCAGCCTGCCGAACGCGCCTCAGAGCGGGCTGATCTGTGGAGGCGGTGACCCGGTGGTGCTCACGAACGACGCAACCGAACCGCAGGAGTTTACCTTCAAGGGAAATCTCCTGCACAGCGGAGGTGAGAACTGGTATCGGGTTGGAGCGGTTGCTGCCGACGGGCAGCTTTCCGTCTACGTGTGGTTCGACGAGAATCCAGGCAACGAGTTTGCCTTCGAGGTGGAATTGGGATCGGGCAACGTGGACGATTGCAGCGATGGGGTGCGGGAGTGCAACAGCATGACCGCGTACACGCAGTATAGCTTCGTCTTCGATCAGTGTGACACGGGGTGCGATGAACTGGGGCGGAACGTCTACATCGGAGTGAAGCGTGCGTCGGGCGTCACGTCCACCTGTTCGCAGTATCGATTGACAGTCCGGCTGGGGGGCAGTAAGCCGTGGCCTTGATGCGGGTTGCCGTCCATGGGATGCAGGTTGCCGTCCATGGACGGATGGAGCCTGCGATTGAAACCAGACGGTTGGGGACGTCACGGACCTGCAGTCGGAACGAGTCGATTATGGGCGCTTCGATTCTGCAGGGACCAACAGGGATGGGGACGGACGGATAGGAAAGCAATGGCTCCGATGGATCGGTCGAGTTGGAATCAGTGGATCGAATTGGACCGAAGCGCCTACGAGGGCAACATCTGGTTCTTCAGACGCCTGTTGGGCGACCGTGAGATTTCCGCGGTGGTCAAGGCGAATGCTTATGGGCACGGGGTCGAGCCCATCGTATCCATGGCGCTGGACGCAGGCGTGAACTCCTTCGCCGTCCATAGTCTGGACGAGGCCGCCGTTCTTCGATCCTGGGGTGTGAGTCGCGACATTCTGATCCTCGGTTACACGCCGAAGAGCCGATTGGGCGAAGTGGTGGCGCTCGGTTTGGGACAGGTGGTCTACGACAGGGACAGTCTCGCCGAGTTGAATCGGCAGGCGGCGCATCAGCAACGTCGGGCCCGGGTCCACGTGAAGGTGGAGACCGGGACCTACCGTCAGGGCCTCGAAGGGGCGGAACTGCACGCCTTCCTGGGTGCATTGGCTGATTGCAGTCACTGTGTGCCCGAGGGCATCTATACCCATTTTGCGAACATCGAAGACACGACCAGACATGACTATGCCCTGTCGCAGATGACGCTCTTCGAAGACGCCTTGGAGACGGCGCGTTCCTTGGGACTGTCGTTTTCCAAGGTGCACAGTGCCTGCAGTGCGGCGTCCCTGCTCTTTTCGAGGACCTACGGATCCATGGTCCGGTTGGGTATCAGCCAGTATGGACTGTGGCCCTCTAAGGAGACGCTCCTTTCCTTTCTGATGGAACATGGGCGCGAGGAGGCAGACGGCCTGCATCCCGTGCTTACCTGGAAGTGTCGGGTCAGCCAGGTGAAGACCGTGGCGGCCGGGCGGCGCGTCGGCTATGGCGGCACGTACCTGACCACGCGTGAGACCAAGATCGCCGTGCTGCCCGTGGGGTACTCGGACGGATACGATCGTCACCTCTCGAATCGAGGTCATGTTCTGATCCAAGGCCGTCGAGCGCCCGTGCGTGGTCGAATCTGCATGAACCTTTTCATGGTGGACGTTACCGACATCCCCGGCGTCCAACCCGAAGAAGAGGTGGTCCTTCTGGGCGGACAGGGAAACGACGCCGTGACCGCGGATGAACTCGCCGAGATGGTGGGGAGCATCAACTATGAGGTGGTGGCCAGAATCCGTCCCGGCATCCCCAGGGTCGTGGTCTAAGGAGGCTGATCAGAATAAATCTGCCATCTGGAACGCCGACCCATCCCGCCTGGCTTTGTCGCTCCTCGGTTGCGTACCACCCGGTACGCGCCCTCGTCGCTTCGTGCCAGACGGGCGCCTCCACGCCCCAAATTGGCAACCCTATTTTGAACAGCCTCCTACCCCTTTTGTTTTTGGGGGATCAGGATGCGGAACGATGCGCCGCCTTCGGGCGCGTTGGCTGCGGCCAGGGTGCCGCCGTGTTCCGAGATGATCTGGGCGGTGATGGCAAGTCCCAGCCCGGTCCCCCTATCTTTCGTGGAATAGAAGGGCTCGAAGAGTTGCTGCAGGCTCTCTTCAGGGATGCCCGGGCCGTCGTCGTCGATGCGGATCTCGATGGCCGGGATCGAACCAATCGGTCTGCCTTCAGTGACCTCACCCTGGGGCATCGTGGTCTGGTTGATATGCACCTGGATGGTGCCTCCGCGATCCATGGCTTCTTTGGCATTCTTGATGATGTTGAGTACGGCCTGTCGGATCTGGTTTTCGTCCATGGGAATGGTCGGCAGGTCAGGTGCTGCCTGGATGATGATTTGGACGCCTGCCTGGGAAAAATCTTCCTGCACGAGGGCGCAGGTCTGTCGCACGACCTCGTCCGGCTGCTCCATGTCGAGTTTCGGTCGTGGCAGGCGAGCGAACTGGAGGTATTCCTCCGTGATATCCGTGAGACGATCGACCTCTTTCTGGATGCGTCTGGTCAGATCCACGGTGTCTCGGTCCAGATCGGTCTGGGAGAGTTCCTCTTCGAGCATTTCTGCATTCAGTCCGATGGCGGACAGGGGGTTTCGAATTTCATGCGTGATCTGGGCGGCCAGATGGCCCATGACCGCCATGCGTTCGGATCGGGCTGCGATCCGTTCCGTTTCGATGAGGCGTCGTTCTCGTTCACGGAGCGCATCCGCCATTTGTTTGAACTCGCGGGCCAGACTGCCCACTTCGTCGTGGGAACGGACCTGGATGTCCAGTTCGTATTCACCTCGTGCGACGCGCCGGGCGTCGTCGGCCAGCTTGGCCAGGGGACGGAGGGTGAGCTGGCTCATCCAAGTCAGGATGAGACCCACGATGACGGCCAGGACCACCCAAACCATGGTGGCATAGAAGGCTCTCGTCTCGGTGCGTTCCAGTCGCGTGGCGGTTCTGAGGACGGCAGGGACCAGGTTTCCGGACAGCCGTTGGCGGAGCTGGTTACTGAGCGTTCGCAGGGTCGTAAAAACCGAGTGTTCGTGTCTGCGTAGACCGGATCCCGTGACCTGGATTTGAGCGGGCAGAGGCTGCCCTGGGTTCGCTTGGGTGTGATCGAAGAGCCGGTCGTAGAGTGGGTCGGTCGCCTTGAAACCGGCTCGTATGCTTGTCAGTTCCTTGATCAGATGCTCGATGAACACGGCGTCTCGTCGCGGCGGCGTCAGGGTTGCCGCGTGTCGGGCGACGCGAATGGCCTGGCTGATTCGCTTGATGCGATGTTTTCTGGCCATTCGAATCCAACGGACCACCATGACCGGGTTGCGACCTTCGGGCATGGAATCCAGAAGGTTGATGAGGTTGTTTTGCAGGGTGTGGACCTCGGTCATGGTGAGGTTGAGCTGTACGTAGGCCTCGTTGAGGCGCAGATAGACCCGATTGAGGACTCGGAGGTCTTCTTGGACCTGGTGCATCCGGATCAGGCTGTACGTGGAAACGCCGCCGAACAGGACCATGACGGCAATGAATCCCATGAATACTTTGGTGGCGATGGACAGGCGCATGGATCAACCTGCAGCATCGACGGATTGGTCTGTCGGTCCTTGTTTGGAAACGGCCGTGGGCGGACCGTTCATGGGAAGATATACTGAGAAACAGGTGCGGCCCGGCCGGGATTCCGCATCGATGCGTCCGCCGTGTTTCGATACGATTCGTTCGACGATGCCCAGCCCGAGCCCAGTGCCGCGTCCCTTGGGCTTCGTCGTGAAGAATGGCTTGAAAATTCTCGGCAGCACGTCGGCAGAGATGCCCGGCCCGTCGTCGATGATGCGGACCACGACATACTCGTTGTCCGCACGTGCGGTCTCAATGGTGATGGTTCCCGAGCCATGTGAATGCTCGATCGCATCAGTTGCGTTTGTGATGAGATTGGTCCAGACCTGATTCAGCTCGTCGGCATAGACCAGGACTTTCGGGATTTTTCCGTACTTTTTGATCAGCTTGATGTTGTACTTGAGCCGATTGTTCAAGATGACCAAGGTCGTCTCGATGCCTTCATGCACGTCGGTTCGCTCGATTCGAGTCTGGTCCAGGTGGCTGTAGGAACGCAGCGCGGAGACGATTCTGTTGATGGTCCGGATGGACGTGTCGATGGCCGCGATGTCTCGGCGGACCGTCATGGCTTCGGCGATGATTTGGATCACGATTTCTGCGTTGGTGCCCTCGATGGTTTTGATGGTGTTGATTGCCTGCTGGACTGCGTCGGCCGAGGCCAGCCTTCGGGCGAGGACCTGCGCCCTTGGAACCGACTTCTGCTTGAGCAGTTCCGCGAGCCGCTGCTCCTGCGCATCATCCGACGACATTGCAGCGACCTCGGGGGGCGGCGCGGTCAGGACGTCGTGCAGACCCATGGTGAGCACTTCGAGCGTGAGGGCGCCCACACTCGAATCGAGCAGTTGAGTCGTGAGGTCCGCCAGGCGTTCGGTCCGACGGAAAATAGTCTCGATCGCTCCCTGGATGGCGCCTGCAGGATTGTTGATTTCGTGGGCGATGCCGGCCACCAGCGTGCCCATGCCGGCCAGACGCTCGGACAGAATGAGTTCTGCCTGGGTCTGCTTGAGGTTTTCCAGGGTGCGCGCCAGTTCGGCATTCGCCTGTTTCAGTTCAGACGTCCGTTCTTCGACCATCTGTTCGAGTCGTTCGTTGAAGGCTCGGACCTCTTCGTAGAGCATGGCGTTGATGATGGCAGTTCCGACCTGGTCTGCAAGGGTGCCCAGCAGGCGCAGTTCTCCGTCTCCGAACGGAACCACTGGTGGTCGTCTGTTGAGGATCATGACGCCCAGCAGTGAGCCCTGGTGCTCGATGGGGACGAGCATGAACGATCCGGTGGCATTCAATTTCCTGCCGAATTTTGCCATGTCGGAATGGTCGCTGGCAACATCAGCGCACGTCATGGGGGGAGTTCCCACGGACACGAGTCGAGGCAGGATCGGAGCGGCGGTGGCTTCCCACGTGTCGGCCTCGATTTCCGTCACCCCCGCCCCTCCGCTCAGCCAGAATTTTTGATCTGGATCCGTGAGGAAGAGGACGACAACGTCCGCGCCCAATGCTTGTTTCACTTCGTTGACCGCCGTTTCGATGACTCGATCGAGGTCCACGACGGAGGTGATGGCTCGTCCGATGGTGTGCAAAATGATGATTTCCGAGACACGGGCGGCCAACCTTCGCTGGTTCTGTCTCAGGGATGCCGTCATATAATTGAAGGCCTCTGCAAGGTCTCCAATTTCGTCTCGCGCTCCTACTGAAATGACCGTGTCCATATCTCCCTGTGCGACGTCCATGGCGCTGCGGTGGAGGATGGAGAGGGGGCGCGTTAGACCTTTCGCTGCGAGATAGGCGACGGCGAGAGCAGCGGCCAGGACGAGGAGGGCGAGGATGAAGGTTGTTTGATAGGCGCGGCGTCGACTCTGCACCAAAGCATGCTTGTTCACCGCCACTGCGAGGGCTCCCACGAGTTTCCTGCCGCGACCGTTGCCTGCATTGACGAGCGGCATGATGCCCAGGGAGTAAGATCCACCGAAGGCCGTTCCATTCATGTACGCCGATCGATAGTGGCCCAGTGTGTGTGCCACGGCCGATGACAGGTAGAAGCCGCGGTACCGCTTGCCGTTGGGCGTGGCGATGGAAGATGCCACGGGTTTGAGCGATCCGGCTGCGTTGGCGACGTAGAACAGGGTGTGTGTCCCAAGGGTTGCCTTGAGCAGTTCAGCCATGTGGTAGTCCAGGGGAAGGCTGAGCATGATGACGCCGAGCAAATGGAATTGGCTGTCGATGACCGGAGCAACGGCCCGGACCACGGTTTCGTTGGGCATTCGACAGAGGTCCACCTCGTGTTCGTAGTCGAGCCCCTTGAGGATGATGTCCGACCGGTCTTTGGCGGCGAGTCTGGATGCCAGTATCGGGGAACCGAGACTGTGCCGGGCGAACACGTGACCGGAAGGGGTGGCCAGTTCAATCAGCCCCGCCGCCACCTCTCCTGTGAACTTGTCGAGTGTCTTGTTTATGATCGTGGGCTGGACTTCTTTTCCGATCGGTTTCTTGAACAGAGCCTGAACGTCCGGAGAGTATGACAGATGGTTGACGTCCGCTGCCGTCTGTTGAATTCGGCGGAGCAGGAGGTTCATGGCGATGTTGAGATTTCGCTTCGTGTCCTTCTTGATACTCGTGTTGAGGCTGTCAGTGACGGTTTTGAGGCTGAAGGCGCTCACGGCGACCAGCGGGACGAGTCCGGCGAAGGCCAACCAGAGCGCGAGCTTGGTTTGAAGCCCCAGCTTTGGGCCGTTTTTGCCTTGCTTCGACCGTTTCTTGGCGCTCGCGCTCATGGTGCCGCCTTACCTTATCTTCACGCGGGCGAGGTGCAGTATCGTCGACGGGCTGAGTTTGAACCCGACCACGCGGGAGGAGACTGCCACGACCACCTTGGTGTAGGCGAGGGGAATCCAGGGTGCCTGCCGTGTGGCAATGGCTTGGGCCTTGCGGTAGTACGATGCCCGTTGCCGAGTACCCTTTGCTTCCCGTGCTGCCTCGACGAGTCTGGCATAGGAGGCGTCTTGCCAGAACGCCATGTTCAGCGGACTCCTTGGAGACAACAGGACGTACAGGAAGTTGTCTGGATCGCCGTTGTCTCCGACCCAGCCGTAGAGGGCCAGGTCATGCTCACCTCGTTTCATGCTGATTTTGTGCTGCTTGAAGCTTTGAGCAACAATCCGAACCGGCATGCCCACCCGCTTGAGGTCACTTGCAATCATTCTGGCTGCAAGGAGCGGCTTGGGCAGATAGGGTCTTGGGCTGTCCATGACGTAGAGGGTCGGCCGATGGGCCGGGTCATCGTGGTAGCCCGCCGCGGCGAGTTCACGTCTGGCTCGCTGAGGTTCGTACGGGTATTTGGTGACGTTTTTTGCGTAGGCCCAGGACAGGACCGGAGGTATGGGGCCTGTCGCCGGTTCGGCCAAACCCTGGTAGATGAGTTTGACGAGAATCCGCTTCCGGATGGCGCGGTTCACCGCCCACCGGGCGTATGGATTGTTGAAGGGCGGACGCGATGTGTTCAAGGCCACGTAGCTGACCGTGTTGCCCATGGTCGACATGACCCTGAGTTCCGGGTGGAGGCGGATGAGTTGCAGTGTGGTTGGGTCCAGATCGCGGACGATATGGGCCGCCCCACTTTCTAGCGCAAGCAGGCGATGTTTTGAATTACGAATCTGGCGGAACACGATTCGCTTCACCCCGGGTTTGCCTCCCCAATATTTGGGAAACGCTTTCAAAGTGATGACTCCCGACGTCTTGTCCCAGGAGACGAACTGGAATGGCCCTGTTCCCACGGGATGCTGACTCAAGTCATCATGGTGGCTGCGAGCCGATTTGGGGCTAACGATGGAGACGGGAAACATGGCGAGGGATGCGAGGAACGGGGCGAATGGTCGGGTCAGCACGAACCGTACCGAATAGGGACTGACCTTGGTGACGTCTTTGATGATGCTCGCGAATGAACTGTTCCAGTAGACGAAATCCTTTTGGTGGACGCCGCCGCGACTCTGACGCAAAAATGAGTAGACGACGGCGTCGGCATCCAGACGGGTGCCGTCCTGGAATAGGACGCCCTTTCTGATCTGGAAGGTCCATGTGCGCAGGTCCGTGCTCTTGGACCAGGAGACAGCCAGCGAGGGAATCACTTTGAACGTCATGGGGGCGTAGGCAACCAATGTGTCGTAGATCTGCATGATGACATCCGACGAATCCACGTCGGTCGCTCTCGCTGGGTCCAGGGTGATGGCGTCCCTCGCACGTCCCACCACGAGCACGGGGGCTCGCCCCACGGGGCCCCGGTTGCACCCGAAGGGGCACAGGGCTGTCGACAAGGCGACCAAGGCGAAGACTGTGATCCGCACGGTGTTCATGGTGTCGTGATTCATCTCGCAGAACAATCTCCTTTATAACAGAAAATGAGCCTAGATCGGCGTTGTTTTATGTGCATGGTTCAAAATCGTTTGCTTCGACGATCGTGGATTCGTCCATTATGTTGGACGACACGTGGGAAACGCTTCCATAAGGAAGGTCGGAAAGTCGTTTCGACGCCCGACAGGAAACAGAGTTTTTGACTGGAAAACGAAGTGAAAAGTCGCTAGTATCCTCAGATGTCTCGTTTGTCGAAGGAAAACAGTCATCTTTGCGATATTGGTGTGTTGGCTAGGAACATGAGGGGAAAATGAGCAACGCGATTCGATGTCCCAAGTGCGGTAATGTGAATCACGGAGACCTGCCGATTTGCGAGAAATGTGGAAGTCCGCTCCCGGTTGCCAATGAAATGGAAGTGATGAGGCAGACCATGGGCGCGAGCTACGACGCCAAGTGGGCGGTGATCGGCGGTGCCATCATTTTGACGCTGCAGTTTGCGACCATTTTCGTGATCTGGCAGTTGGCCGGGAAGAAGTTCCTTACCGGGCCGCCGCGGCAGAGTCTCTTCGAAGCGAGCATCGAGTCGGTAGACCCTGACTACGGCTACCACAAGAGCAACGACAGGGTCCAACTCAGCCTCAAGTTGGACAACAAGGGGCGTGACACGGCTGCCAAGGTCACGGCCATTTATTTTGGCAAGAAGAAGGCTGCCCCGTATCTGCCAGAAGAACTCAAGAGGCAGAAGACCGTGTGTGCAGGCTTCTGCGCAGATGCGAAGAAGTTTTCCGAGGAGGTAAAAACCTGCAATCAGCAGATCTGCAAGAAGGCGGACGCCCTCAAGAAGCAGAAGCTTCAGTGTGACCAATGTGTCCAGAAGTGCGGCGGCTATTGCAAACTCGAACAGGTTCCGACACTTCCAGAGGCGCTCAAGGGTGTCTGCATGAAGTGTCCGGCCACCATGATCGCGTTTCGGAATGCAAAGACCGCATGTGATGCGTGTCAGTCGCGGCTGCGATTCCTCCAAGGAGAACAGGCGCGATGCAAGGCATGTGATGCCACCTTGGCCGATCTCGCTAGGGACGCGAAACGCTGCAAGCCCAGCGGGCTCGGGTGTTTTTCGAGAACCTATCCGGACCGACACAAGGAGTTGGCAGCCAAGCTGAAGGCGAAGCCCAAGCGTCAGAAGGGCGAGTCTGCGAAGGCGTACAAGGCGGAACTCAAGGCCTGGAAGGAGAGTGTGGATCGGGTCAAGCGCGACCTGAGCAAGGCCGAAAGGCGGATTGCCTTCGTGTTTGCCCCCGTCGTGGACAAGCCGGGCCCTGTGTCGCTGCGAGTCCGTTTCGTTTCGGGCGACACCGCGACGCGGAATCCTGGCTACTATTACGTCGAGAGTAAGTCGTCGGGGCGTCCTAACATCAAGACGACGAAAAAGGACGACAAGCCGACAGGCCATGTTGGTTTCTGGATCATGCTGGCGATTTCGCTGGTGGTCTATTTTCTGGGTGGGATGTTCACCGGCCGGTTGTCTCCAGGCATCACCATGAAGGAACCGGCCACCGCCGGAATCTTCGCCGGTATCATCTACTTTGTGTTCCTCTTCATGATCGGGGCCGACTTTTCCGTGGTCATCTTCAGCTCCATCATCGGTGTCCCTGCCTTTGCAGGCGCCGCCTTCTTCGGCGGCTGGGTCGGTGAGAAATGGCAGGGAACGATCTGATTCATCTCCTGGGTCTGGGCAAGAAGTGCCCTGCCTGTGGCAAGCGCAACGCCCGGTCCGCCCGTTTCTGCAAGAGATGTGGGACCATCCTTCGTTCGTCGCTATTCGAGAGGACGGAGCCGCCGGCGTTTGACTGGAAGTGGATGGTCGGAGGGGTCGCCATCATCACCGCGGCAGCGCTGGTGTTCGTTTTCGGCATGAACTGGGCACTGGGGCCTCGTCTACTCGAATGGTCCGCAGGGCGTAGGCTCTTTCTGCTCCTGGTCGTGGTGGCTTCTTCATTTTTCGTGGGCGGCATCGTGGTGGGGC
Organism: Deltaproteobacteria bacterium; assembly: GCA_021162935.1. GTDB lineage: Bacteria > Myxococcota_A > Polyangia > HGW-17 > SLPX01 > JAGGXR01. The sequence goes on along the minus strand of JAGGXR010000074.1, from coordinate 48,120 downwards.
GGATGTCGGCGGGGGTGACGCTCAAGGAACCCGCCGTGGCAGGGGCCCTGTCTTGCATGTTGGTGTTCGCCGTGGCGCGGCGTCTGGTTCGGGTGGCCGTGGTCGGGGGAGGCGGTGTGCCCGTGTTCGATTTGCGGCTCACGTCCATCGTGCTCATGCTGCCCGTGTGCGTCGGCCTGGCCTATGTCGGGGGATGGGTCGGGGAGAAGTGGCAGGGGACGCTGTAGCCCATGTTTCATGGTCATCGCATTGCGGTCGTCGTACCCGCGTACAACGAGGAATCCTGGATTGCCCAGGTCGTCTTGGGTGTGCCGTCCCAGGTGGACTGGGTCGTGGTGGTGGATGACGCCTCCACGGATCGTACTGCAGCGGTGGTGCGTGGCTTGCAGCGGCCCGGGCTCGTGTTGGTTCGTCACAACGTCAATCGAGGGGTCGGGGCGGCCATTGCCACCGGATATCGACAGGCCGAAAGACTCGGATCTGACATGTCCATTGTCATGGGGGGGGATGGGCAGATGGATCCCAGTGACCTGTCTGCGTTGATGGCCCCTATCTTGTTTGGCAGAGCCGATTACGTCAAGGGTAACCGATTCCTGCATCGGGACGTCTGGTCCGTCATGCCGTTGCAGCGCATCGTGGGGAATATGTTGTTGAGTTGGGTGACCAGATACAGTTCGGGCTATCGAGGTTCTTTCGATTCTCAATGCGGGTACACGGCAATCACGACCGATGCTGCACGTCGCCTCGGGGCCTTCCACCGCGGGTACGGGTACTGCAACGACGTGCTGGCGCGGCTCCATGGCGTCGGTGCCCATGTGCGGGATGTTTCGGTTCGCCCCATATACAACGGAGCCGAGTCGGGCATTCGAATCAAGACGGCCTTCTATCCCATTGGCTGGGTGCTTACGAAGAGTTGGTTGCGACGTCTGGTCAGAGAGCATTGGCCTCGGTTTGCCTGGCCGGCGTTGCTTCGATGGCTTTTCGATCGCGAAGCCGACGAGCCGAGTGGGCCTGTCGTGGTCTGGATCAGTCTGCCTGCCAACGAGATGCCGCGTCGTGACGTGATGCACCCTGCCTTCAATCGTCAGACTTCAATCGGAGTTTTGGTCTCGTCGGGGCGATAGCCTTTCGTGGGCACGGATCGCAGGACGCGAAGAACGTTGCCACCCATGATCTTAGTGATGACCCGGTCGGTCAAACCTCGTTGAACGAGTGCTTCGGTGATTCTGGGTAGGTGCGCTGCATCGGGGAGATCGCGAGGCGGCACGATGAGCCCGTCGAAGTCGGAACCCAGAGCCGGGCAGTCCTCGCCGCCGATGTCGTAGCAATGGACGATGTGGTCGGCTAGGGCTTCGACGGTGCTGCCGCCCAAGAAGTGACGCGAATAGATGATGCCAATGCAGCCGCCCGTGTCCGCGACGGCGCGGATTTGTTCGTCGTCGATGTTCCTCCACATGTCATGTGCCCCGCACACCCCTGTGTGGGAAACGACCACCGGGTCGAGGGACAGACGGGTTGCCTCAAAAAAACCTGGTCGGTTGATGTGCGCCAGGTCCACCAAGACGCCCAGTTCATTGCAGAGTCGGACGAGATCAGCACCGAATTCGGTGAGGCCTGCATGACGTGAACTCCTCCAACCCTTGGCAGGATGGGCCGCCTCGTTGGCCGAGAAGTGGGAAAGTCCCATGAGCCGCAATCCGTGGGTGGCCAGCGTGATCAGGTTGTCCCGATGACCTTCCAGGGCGTGGACGCCTTCCAGTCCGCACAGAGCCGCTGTCGTCCCCGTGATTTTGGCCTGCTCGATCTGTTCTGCTTCGGTGACGAAGGTCAACCCGCCGTTCGAGCGCGTCGCCGCCTGCTGGACGAGGTCGATCTGGTGCAGCGCGGATCGGAACAGCCCCTTTTTGCGGATGGGAAACGTGACGAGACCGAAGACTTGGGCCGTCTGGCCGCCGCGGAGCATCCGCGGCTGATCCACGTGGAATCCGAAGGCCGAGCCGGGAAGGGGAGGGCGGTGTTCGGCCAGAAAGTCGTAGCCCATTCGCATGAGGCTGGCCGTGTCGGCATGGAGGTCCACCACCACCGACTCTGCGTGCAGGGCACGCGCACGATCGGAAAGGGAGTTGGTGGTGGCGGCCATGGGCTTGAACAGCGCCAGCTAGTTCGTGGCGCGGGTATGGTCGGGATGGATGCCGATTTCGGGCATGGGCAATGTGGGTTCCACTTCAGCCTTCGTGATTGGAGTCTGGTCCGTGAGGTTCGCCATGAACACTGCGATGCGCGAGTTCAGGTCGCCCGTTCCATCGTAGAACATATTGAGGACCGGCATGCCGAGTTCCTGCTGGACCTTCTGGAAGATGGCCGTCGTGGTCTGGCCGGGCATGCAGCCGAATGGCGAGCAGTTTACGGCCATCTTGGCTCCCTGCTTGGAGAATTCGATGGCTCGGCCCACTGTCAGGATGGCTTCGCCTTCGAACTGCGGGTCGATGTATTCGGCGCCAGCCGTCACGGTCGATTCCACCGGTGGCTCGTGTCGGTCCGCGAGGATGGGTCCTGCTAGGTCCAGCCAGCGTTTCTCGCTCCGGAAGAGGAAATGGTTCAGCAAGAGGCTATGGGCCTGGGTGAGCACACTCTTCCAGCCGTTTCGCTTTGCGAACCACTGCTGCATGTACGATGTGTAGAGGAACCATTCGGAAATTGGAGCCACCCAGGCCTCACCTCCGTTTGCCTCGATCACGCCCACCACGTCTTCATTACTGAAGGTATTGTTTCGCACGTAGATCTCACCGACCACGCCGATGAGTGGCTTGGTCAGTCCTGGTACCCTCGGGACGGCCAGGAAGTCACGGCCCGCCTGGGCCACGAGGTCTTCGAGGTCGCCACTGGATTCGATGGCCCGCTCCATGCGCCGAATGTACTGCTCGGTGAGCGCTTCGGTGGTGCCGGGGGTCGCCTCATAAGGCTTGGTCTTGCAACGCATTTTGTACAGGATGTCCGAAGCCATGATGGCGTCCCAGAGGCTCCGGCGTAGCGGTTCGGACAGACCCTGATACGAGTTGTACGAAGCCGGGGCCAGGATGGGAACGTCCTCGTAGCCTGCCTTGTCAAGGATCATCCTGTGGAGAAGGGTGTACTGGCCGAATCGACAGGGCCCCGTCGCCGTTGCCATGAAATAGGCATGCTTGGTTGGATCCGCATCGATGTCCCGAAACTTTTTCAGGAGGCCTCCGATGGTGGTTGCCGTGGGCAGACATTCGGATCCGCGACTGGAACGCCGGCCCATTTCATAGGCCTCTCGGTCCTCCATGGGAAGGGCTTCTGATTTGAGTCCATGTCGGCGGAAGGCGGCCGCGAAGAAAGTCGACGCCACGCTGTGCATGGGCGGAATCCAGATGGTGCGGTCCTTGAGTTGCTGTTCGGTGACAAAGGGCAGCCGGAGGCGCTGGGCTCCTTCAGGGGCATGTCGGCGTTGACGAAGCACGTCCAGGAAGGCTTCGATTCTGGTCTGGTATCCGCCGTCCGAACCATGTTCGTCCAGTTCGAGGATGAGCATGGGTTTGGTGCCCATTACTTTTTCCGCGTAGGTTTGGAGGAAGCTGTCCGGTCCACAACTGAAGTTCGTCATGTAAACCGCGTTGAGTCGCGGATTTTCCGCCACGGTCCTTGCCGCCACGAGGATGCGCTGGCCGTATGCCCAGTAGATATTGACGAATTCGTCCGGCACCATGTCTTGAGAAAACGGCATCATGTCGATGGGAATGACGAGCTCACCGCCCATTTCGGCGATCGTGTTCGGCAGGTCCAGGTTGGCTCCTGGATCCGCGGTGTTGTATGGTCTGCCCAGGATGACCAGTCCGTACTGATTGTTCTTTTCGAGGTCTTCGAGCGCCTGGCGTCCAGTGTCCTGCATTTCCTGCTCGAATTCCTGCTGGGCTTTGAGTCCGAAGGTCCATGCCTTGGCGAATTGGCGCTTTGTTGCGTTCAGGGTCTTCCCAAGGGATTCGGCAAACTCTCGTGCGGCTCGCGCTTCGTCCCAGCGGAAATCCACCGGAGGCGCCAGGATGGCGACGGTTTCGATGCCGGCAAGTTCGAGCGCCGTCCGAATATAGCCCGGTTGTCCTTCCACGTACGGGCAATACAGGGAGTTCGTGGCTCTCTTTTCGTTATTCTTGCCACTGATCAATGCCGGAACGAGAATTTTGTCCACGCCCTTTTCGATCAGGGTGCGCACGTGGCCATGCGAGATTTTGACCGGATAGCAGAAATCAGCCCCAGTGATCTCGACACCCTTCTGCCCGACTTCGGGCGTGGTCTTGCCGGAGATTTTTGTCCGGTATCCCAGGTGCGCCAGGAAGGTCTTCCAGAAGGGCAGGTACGTGTACATGGTCAGGGACATGGGAATGCCCACCACGGGAGCGTCCTTGGGTAACTCGGGCCCGCGGTTTTTGTGCATGAGCTTACGACGCTTGCGGAACAGGTCGTAGTTCTTGGTGATCTTCATCTTGTCGTCGTCCGGGTCGCGACCGCAGGCATAGCCCCAACTCGGGGTGGCCTCGACTCCTTCGATGTGTGCGAAGGTGATCCGGCACTTGTTTGCACACAACTCGCATACTTCCTGAGTCATGGTGATGGAGCGACGCGAGAGGTCTAGTCCGAAGAACACGGTTTCTTCGTTCGCCTGCTCCATCGACTGTTGAGTCACGAGCGCGACGCCGTAGGCACCCATCTGGTGGCACAGAGGCGAGACCACGATTTCGACGTCGAGCAGGTTTTCGAAGGCAGCCACCAGCGCTTTGTTTCTGGCCGTGGCGCCTTGGAAGAACACGCGTTTTTGGCTGACCGGACGATTGCCCACGACTCGATTGAGATAGTTCTTGACCACCGAGTACATGACCGCGGCCATGGCTTCTTCCTTGGAGTACCCTTGGCGAAGGAGGCGGTGCATGTCCTGCTCCATGAAGACGGTGCAGCGGTCCGAACTGCGGGGCGGGGCGATTCCGATGAGTTTGGCTCCGATGGCTTTGTAGTCGAAACCAAGCTTGCGAGCCTGCTCTTCGACGAAGGAGCCCGTTCCGGCGGCACATACGTAATTCATGTTCGAGTCAGCGATGTGGCCGTTGATGGTCCGCATGTACTTGGCGTCCTGGCCGCCAATTTCGAAGATGGTTTCGATGGTGGGGTCCACCTTCATGGCGCCTGCCACGTGGGCCGTGATTTCGTTGATCACGCGGTCGGCGCCAACCACGGCGCCTACGATCTTCCGTCCCGAACCCGTGGTGCCGCAGCCCTTGACGGTCACCTTGGTGTTCGTTTCCTTGGACAGAGCCTCGATGGTCTCGAACAGGCGTTTGGTGGCCTCGATAGGCTCGCCCGCGGTCTTGCGGTAGATGTCCAGGTAGACATCGCCATTCTTATCGATGAGGAGGGCCTTTGTGCTCGTTGATCCTATGTCGATGCCCATGTAGGTTTCGATCTCGCCGTTTTCAGGCCAATTGTAGCACCGGACCTCGGTGTCCTGCTCGTCGATGTACTCGCGAGTCACAGTGAAGTCAGGGTAGTTGGTTTTGTTGAGCATGAGGGGCTTGGCTCGGTCTGACTCAGATTCCTGCGGCTTGTATTCGAAATCGGATGTTCCCATGATAAGGTCGGATCCGCCCCGGATTTCAGACGGTGCGGCGCCGCGTTGCGCCAACTCCACGCAGCCGATGGCTCCCGACAGATGCGCCTCGTCGAAGGCATGGACCGATACTCCGTTGACCTGGTTCAGCCAATGCATGACCACCTGGTTTTGGGCCACGCCACCGGTAATGACCGTCTCACCACGCAAAGGAGCGCCTTTGAGCAGCGTCTGCAGCATGGTGGTGGACATGCCGCGGCACAGACCCGCCCACATCTGCTCCTTGGAGTAGCCTTCCTGCTGGCGGTGGATCAGGTCTGATTTGGCGAACACCGTGCATCTGGTGGCGATGGTCGGCGGATTTTCGATAGCCGCAAAGTGGGACATATCCTCGTAGCTCACCGACAGCCTGGTCGCCTGTTCGTCCAGGAACGAACCGGTTCCAGCAGCGCAGAGGGTGTTCGTGGAATAGGTCTGGAACTTGCCCTGCTCGTCGAGACGGATGAGCGTGACGCTTCCACCTCCGATATCGATGATGTTGCGCGTATTCGGGTATCGGTTCGTCACCGCCTCGACCGTCGCCTTCAAGGTATCGACGGGCGTCAGATGCAGGCGACTCGCAATCGTGTCTGCCACACTTCCCGTGACGATCACATGGCAGGAATGTTCCTTGAGCAAAGGAGCGATGTCCTGGCGGAAGACCTCGTAGGGGTTTCCGTGATGGGGTCGATAGAGGTGCTTGGGCCAGTTTTCTGGGCCGTTTGAGATATATACCTTGAAGAAGAGGGATCCAATGTCGATGCCCATGTACGGAAGGCTCATCTGCAATGCTCCTTTCATGATGTCCATCAGGGTCTGGGCCCGTCTCGGGGCGATACCCTGAAATCCGTTTCGGATCATATTCGTGGCCCCACCTGGGGCCGCACTTTGCTCGCTCCCAAAGGGGGAGGACAGAGTTGATTGAACTGACCTGTCAGTCTATTTATCGATCCGCCCCTGTCCAGAAAAATCTTATGCTACAGCCATGAGGATTTACTTGATTCTCGTAGCCGTATCGTCCGACCGCTACAAGGGGGGGGACCGGTCGACCGTGTCAGCCAAGATCCTGTCACCGGGACTGTGCTCGGCCCGGAGAGGGGGTTCTTGTCGTCCGGGAGGGTGTGCGAGACGGGCATGTGCTTTGGTTGGATGCGGCAAATTGCTTGATTGCATTGTGGAAACGAGAATATATGCGTTGGAGCAGGCTGTCTGCAGGGCAAAAATGGATGCTGTTGCCTGTTTCCTGGGCGCAATGGATTGCGAGGATTCGGATGAAGTTCAATTTCGTCGTGGTCGAGTACTCATGAATTGGCCTTTGGCACGTTGGTCCCGGCGACGTTGGGCCGTCGTCTTGGCCTGTTCCTTGCCCATGGTCGCGCTTGCGTTCACCGAGTACTTCTATTTTTTCCCCATGACGCCGTTGTTTCTGGCGCGAGCCAAGGATGTGCGCGTGCCGCCCAAGAAGGGGGCAATTCGGCTTGCCTTTGTCGGGGACGTGATGCTCGCGGACGCGGGCCGTCGCATCCTGAAACGCAAGGGCTACGACTATCCGTTTGGCGCCGTGCGCCCGTTGCTCGCCTCGGCGGACCTGCTCGTGGGAAATCTTGAAGGGCCCATCGCGGTTCGGGCCCGACGGAATCGGGCGAAGCGATGGTCGTACAAGATGCCGCCCGAAGTGGCTGGCGCGCTCCATCGAGCCGGCTTTCGCGCCATGACCTTGGCCAACAACCACAGTCTGGACTGCGGCGCGGCCGGTCTGGACGAGACGCGGTGGTATCTGGGGCACAATGGGATTGTCGCCTTCGGCGGTGGCAGGAACGAACGGCAGGCGCATCGGGCCATGGTCATGGACGTGGGGCCCCTTCGGGTCGCCCTACTCGGGTACCTCGCTCCCTACACGTTGGTTGCGGGCCGCATCCAGTCCATGGTCGGCCTGGCAGCGGGGCCGAGGCGCGCTGGCGCGGCCCTGGCACGTCCCGAGGCACTCCGTCGCGACATTGCAGCAGCCAGGAGTCAGGCGGACTTGGTCGTGGTGTTTCTGCACATCGGCGGCCGCTATCAGGCCCTGCCCACGGATTTCGAGCGGGAACTCTGCCACGAGGCGGTCGAGGCGGGCGCCCAGATCGTGGTGGCCTGTGGCACGCACATTATGGGACCCATGGAGCGGTACCGAGGCGTGCCCATTTTCTATTCGCTTGGAAACTTCACCTTCGGGTCCGGCAACATTCGGGCTCGCTTCTCCCTGGTTGGGCTGGTGGATCTGTCACCAGACGGGCGGTGGCAGGCAGCCTATGCGCTTCCCATCTACACGGTCAACTGGAATCCATACGTCTGGTTTCAGCCGCGGCTGCTTCGTGGGTTCATGGCCCGACGGGTCCTGGGCCGTCTGGCCCAACAGTCGGCCCGATACGGCACGAACCTGACGGTCATGTCTCGTTGGGCCCGTCTGGATCGTTCTGCTCGGGCTGAGCGTTCTGTTCAGGCTGAACGTCTGGCTGGTTCTGCTCGGGCTGAGCGATTGGTTGTTCCATGGCAGCCGCGACCTGACCCTTTTCTTCGTCTCGATCGTCTCGGGTCGATGTCTGTTCGTCTGGACTGGTCTGCGTGCTGTCGGCCGAATGACCGGCATCCTGCAGCGTTTCGGATCGAGAGCCAAAACCCGAACGCTTCTGTTTGGACCTCCATCCCAGGTGGGCGAGCCACCAGGTGAGCAGGTAGGTGACCACGATCAACGTGAGGCGGCTGGGCGCCGCGTATCGGTTCAGCCAGACCGCGTCGAGTGAGCCCATCACCCAGCTGACGGCGCCATCCATGACGTAGATGCCGATCATGGTTCCCAGGACGGCGATCCAGGGGCGGACCGCCAGGAGTCGGCCCATGGGATACGCCATGGCCGCAAGAACGATGAGCTTGGGCAGATCCAGGGCAAGAGTGCCCACCAGAAGTTTGGACAGGGTGGACGATAAGGTTTGGGGAAGCACGCGCACGAGCGCGACGGTCGTGGGGATGGAAGCCAGGACGGACAGAAAATAGGCCGAGATTCCCAGCAGGGTCACGATGGTCACCACTCGGGACTGGGCGCGCATGGTGAGGAGCGAGGCGCGGATCCGGTCCGTCAGGGATCGGTCGTCGCGTGGTTTCGACTTCTTCAGGGTTTTTCGCCTGTGCCACCTCATGGCTGCTCGTTTCCCGTGCCGGGTGGTTTCCCCGTGGGGCCGCTCTCGTGCTCGCCGGCCCGTGGGCCGGTGGGGTCACCATCTGAAACGTCGTCTCGTTTGCCTGCCGGGGCGTCGGGCGGGTCGGCCGTCGGTTCGTCGTCCCAGGTCGCCGATTTCGTGGTGAAGTCCAAAATGGGCGCTGGCTCGGGGGCTGCGCCCGCAGCAGGTCCCAGAATCATGGGCCAGGTCGGATCCAGCCAGTTGCCGGGCGGGACGGCAGGCTCGATGTCTCGATACCGCACCCAGACGAGGCAGAGTCCCTTGGCTCGGGCCGTGGGGCCGCCCTTGGTTCGGTCCCTGGCTTCGAGAATGTCGGCGATCCGGGTGGCGGGCCAACGCCCCAGGCCCACCTGGAGCAGTGTTCCGGCGACGATACGTACCATGTTCTTCAGAAAGCCCGGCCCCATGACGTCCAGGGTGACCAGGTTGGACGACCGGGTGACCGTGAGTTGGTCGATGCGGCGCACCGCGGTCTTCCGTTCACAGTCCGCCGCACGAAAAGACGAGAAGTCGTGGGCGCCAAGCAGATACTGCGCGGCCCGGTTCATGGAGTCCACGTCCAGGTGGACATGGGTCCTGATGGCGTAGCGTTCCAGAAACGGGTCGCGAAACACGGATTCGTAGAACGTGTAGCGGTAGAGCTTGATCACGGGCCAGGTCTGGATGACGAAGTGGTCGGGCACCTGCCGGATCGCGGTGACGGCCATGTCATCGGGAAGCAGGGAGACCAGCCCTTTGAGATATCCCATGGGCGGAATCGACCCAGACGTGGTGAATGTTGCGGCCTGGCCCAGCGCATGCACGCCGGCATCGGTGCGACCGGCGCCGCGTACACGCACCCGGCGGCCCTCCATCTCAGAGACGGCGGCCTCCAGTTCCCCCTGGACCGTGCGGACGTTTGGTTGAACCTGCCATCCGGAGAAGTTCGTGCCGTCGTACGCCACCGTGAGCAGGATGCGCCTGGGCGGCTGGGGCGTCCTGACCAAAATCTAGAACTCCAACGCGAGGCCCGCCAGGAAGGTGGCCGGCATGCCCAGACGCATGCGGTCGTGCACCGCCCAGCGGACCTGTGAATGGACGAACTCCGCAAACAGGTAGCTGTGGTTGATCCCGATTTCTCGGTCCATCGTTTTGGCGGCGGACGGCTCGAGCACATCGAGCAGAAAGGCGATTCCCAGGTTGATCTCGTACCCGAACGTGGTGCCTCTGGCCTTGGTGCCGTTGCCGAATCGAGCCACGTCTCCATTGCCGTTTTCGATCCACCACACGGTGCAGACCGCGCCTCCCTTCACGTAAGGCACGATGGGAACGCCCCATTTGATCGCTGCGTAGTCCCACCGATAGACCACCTGGAGCACGAAGGGCAGCAGATTCATGGTCGTCGTGTCGCCCGAGTAAATGTAGGGATTCGAATCCGGGTCGTAGGGCACAGATGGGTCTTCGGGCTGGAGCGCCTTGCCCTTGATGCGGAAGTAGCCGATGGTGCCGGCGATACCCAGAGAACCGAAGCCCTTCCAGACCTGGAAGTCCAGCTCGGCCTGGGACATGACCGTGTATCCTGCCCACTTGCTGCACGAGTGACCAGGCAGGCATTCGAATACGTCTCGATAGGGGTGGCCCGACAGACCGGATTCCGCATCCACGTCCGGCTTGTAGGGACCAAACTTCAGTTCGAACATCCAGTGGCGCGGGCTTTCGATGTCCTTTCGGGTACGAAAGTCGGCCACGAGCGACTCGGCTGGCAGGGGTTCCGATTCGTCGGTGTTTTGCCTCGACCCTGCGGATGTCGAGTGAGCGCCTGATGCCGAACCGGTTGCGTCACGCGTCGTCGCTGCTTCTCCGGCCTCGTTCGATCCAGACCGGTTTTCCTTCGACAGTTCATCGGGCCGTTCCGAATCGTTTTCTCCCGGCTGGTCGTCGGCGCTGTTTGGGCGGTTTTCAGCCTGATCATGGCCGACGTTCGTTGCAGTCCCCTCCTGGTCCGTGGTGGTCGTGTGATCGGTCGGCTGATCGTCGGGAGCAGCCCAGGCCGGTAGACCGATGAGCACGATGGCTGCACAGGCGGTCAGAAGGGTTGGGATCGCCACGGCGGAACAATGGGTTCTCGTCATGATGCATCTCCCTTGGTGGAACGAACAGCGACCGCGCGGAGCAATCGTCGCCTCCGGCGCCAAAAGAGCAGGCCGGCGAGCATGGTGAAGAAGGCGAAGGCCAGCACCGCACTGCCCAGGTTCGTCCAGAGATAGGCGATGGCTACCAGGGGCAGCAGGGCCGCTCTGAGTAGGGCCCTGGCCCATGGCCGGCCATGGAATGGGGCCGCCAGGCGGCGCCCGTTGCGGTAGTACCAGCGCACGAAGGCTCGACCCCAGCCCGAGTGGAGGAGCACGCCGTCGCGCCAACGTCGCAGGATGCGTACATTTGGATGGTCGTAGGACCCGTAGGCAACGGTGGCCACGAAACAGAAACCAGCGTCTCCTTTGCCGCCGGCTTCACTGTAATGCTCGGCGAAGTCGTTGGTGGGCATGGGGGTGCCCGTCATCACGTTCGAGACGAGGCTTGGGTTCCCGTTGGTATCCACAGCGACCACGGCCATCTGGACGTCCACGCCGTTGGGCAGGCCCGAGATGCGCAGGTCCGTGGCTGTCGGCCCGGCCGAGCCGCACACGAAGCAGGCCTTGGGCCAGTCGCCTTCCGCGAGGGTGCCGAAGCACGATGCCGCAGAAGCGTCTCCAGCGCCGCCATCTGCTTGGCTGGCGCCGTCATCGGCGGCACCATCGGCTGCAGGTGGCTGCATGCTGGCGTCCACAGATCCATCCACGCCGCCGTCCAGGTCCGCAGATCCATCGACGCCACCGTCCAGGTCCGCAGATCCATCGACGCCACCGTCCAGGCCAGCGTCCACCCCTCCGTCGGTGGTTTGGATGTCCTCGGGGGTCAGGGTCTTGCCACAGATTTCTTCGGTGCCCACCCAGTCCGCCAGCGAACTGGACGACACCGAGGGGGCCTGGCCGTTTACCTCACAGAGCACGTCGAAATAGGCGATGTCCTCGTCGTTCGTCGTGGGCCGATCCCAATGGACGTTCAGAGCCGATTCGCCGCTCGTCACCGAGGTCACGGTGGGTGGATCCGGCGACTGGGTGTCCACGTTTTCGATGGCGTACGTGGCCACGGCCGTATCCTTTTCAGGGGTCATGAACAGAAATAGGGTGGAACCGTCCCGGACCTGCTTGCACTGCCCATCGACCGGATCCACGATCCAGTTCACCGGCAGATAGAGGGTTCGATCGACGTTGAAGTTCGAGTAGTTGATCGAGTTGAATTCGTGGCAGTTCGGCCGGTTCGTGTCCGTGTCACAATTGTCACCCAGCAGGAAGTACACGTCCTGATCCTGGTAGGGGCCGGGTGAACCGACTTTTACGTAGAAGCTCGTAGGCAGGGTCGGGTCATCGGCATCGCAGAGACATCGGGCCATGTTGAAAAACTTGGTCAGCTCCACGTCGCTCAGGTCATCGTCATCCTGGCCATTGTATTCTTTGAACGTGAATTGTTGGGCCCGGGCCAGGGGGGCTCCAAGCACGATCAGGGCCGCCGCCAGGGCCGCTATTCGTAGAATCTTCATACCTGCTCCATCATGAACCCTTCCTGGGTGCTCCATTGCGCTGTTCGATTCGTTTCAGCATCCAGTTGGTCCTTGTTGCTCCATACCGTGAAAGCCTCGTCTATACCAGCCCCATAATATATGCAAGCTCGATGCCGGAGCAAACAGCATCCCGAACGGATCTGGTACGCGGCGCGCCATGGACTCGCAAAGTGCCGCCCCGGGCCGCAGAGCGACCGTCCTCATCTCAAGTGCCATTTCTGTTTCCGACGATTCGGATGACAACTTGTCTCTGGTCTCATGTGCATTCGTGCCATTATGGCACGTAGGACAACGCATGAATGCCCTCATGCCGTGGCCCGAAGAACAGCCGAGTCTCCACCGGGTCGAGGACCTGTTCGAGGCGACCATTCGCCAGGCGGCATGCGCTGGGTTGCAGGGCGTGAGCGCCACATCCTCCCGGTCAACGTCCTCGGCAAGCTCGATCTGGCCGGCAGCACCGCCGAGTTGGCCGATCCGCTCGCGTGGATCGGCTTTCGCGACCGGGCTCTACCGGACCGACTGGGACGTCTACGCCAAGCCTCCCTTCGGCGGCGTCGAGCACGTCTTCCGCTTTTTTGATCCCTGGATTTGGGGGAAGTGCTGTCCTTGACAGGTTCCGTAAAATCAGTCAAATTTTTCATCCTAAACGAACACGCATGGACACCAACTGATATGTGTAAAATTTAGTGGAAAAACACCAAAAAACAAAGTCCATGTCAGGATCGTACCAGACAGGCAACAATATTCCACGGAGAGCATCCGCAGGGCTCCTGCTCTTCCTCCTTGCTTTCGTATCTCTGGTTGCTTGTAATCTGAAATTCCCCAAACCGATCACCTGTGGGGACGGTCTGGTGGATGAAAACGAAGCCTGCGACGACGGCAATCAACTCGACGGCGACGGATGCTCCGGGGATTGTCGGGTCGCGACGCGATATTTCGTCAGGCACGCTGATAGGACTCCCCTCATCGACGGAAATCTGGACGAATACGAAGGGGCACAGCGCATCCTGTTGGCCAACGAACTGACGGGAGCCATGTCCGAATGCCGATACCTATGGGACGCCACCGGGCTCTATCTGGGTATCGAAGCACAGGATCATGAACTGAGCGCGATAGAAACGGAACACGAAGGAGAAACCTGGAAGGACGATGGGTTTGATTTGATGCTGGACACGGAAAATAATGGTGGAACCGACCATGGCCAACCAGGTGACTTCCACATCATTGTCTCGATCATGGGGGTCACCACGGACTCGGGCGACGGAGAGAAATCCTGGGATCCAAATCTGTCAATCGCCGTCATCATGGAAGGGACGGTCAATGACCGCTCGGACGTGGACCAAGGATATCGCATTGAGTTTTTCCTGTCATGGTCCGATATGGGCATCGATCCTCCCAGAGCCGGTGACATTTGGGGGATGGACGTTTCTCTCAACGACAGGTTCAATGACGAATATCGGCAGGATTTTTGGTGGAACAGCACTGGAGCCGGTTCCAATGATCCGGAAGGATGGGGAGACATGGTCTTTCTCGGCTCGCGCATCCAAGAGTAGAGGAGTCTGTTTCCGTAAACCATGTGCCCGACCGGGGTTGGGCCATTGGTCCGAAATCCTGCTCGTCACTTTCTGCCCTCAGACCACCTGACAAGACAAGGACCAAGATAATGAGGACACGACGAAACCACAGACGATTCTCTTTGCACCAGTCTGCCGCAATGGGACTGTCTCCCACAGTTGGCATTTTTTGTGGTCGTAGCCCTGTTCTTTTCCGCAAAACCTGATCTGGCCCAGACGATTGACCTGGGATAAAGTGATGGGGAATTAGGTTGGTCGCATGAAGGAGAAAAACCGCGAATGCGGTCCTCTCAAGGAATATGTGTCGGTCCAGAAAAAAAGGGAGCGGTGTCATGCACAGGAAGATCGAATCTCGTAGGCGGGCGACAGGTGGTTTTTTGTGGGGGCTGATGGTCCCCATGTTGGTTTGGGGTGCTGCGGGCCTGGGTCTGATCGGTGCCTGTTCCGATGATTCCGGCTCTGGTCCGGGCAAGGGGCAGGAAGGGGAGGCTTGTTTCGAGGACGGTACCTGCGAGGTGGGCCTGGAATGCAACGAGGAGCGAATTTGTGTCGTTCCCGATGCATGCATCGGGCAGAATTGTTCAGGGCATGGAACCTGTGTTGTGACCGACGGCCAGGCCTCGTGCGAATGCGAGGACGGCTACCATGCCGAAGGCCTTGCCTGCCTGGAGGATACGGCCGATACTTGTGACGGCGTGGACTGCTCGGGACACGGGACTTGCGTGGTGACCGATGGGCAGGCCGCCTGCGAATGCGAGGACGGCTACCATGCCGAAGGCCTTGCCTGCCTGGAGGATGCCGCCGATACTTGTGACGGCGTGGACTGTTCGGGGCATGGGACTTGCGTGGTGACCGACGGCCAGGCCGCCTGCGAATGCGAAGATGGTTATCATGCCGACGAACTGTCATGTGTGTCGGACGATCAGACCATCGGTCCTTTGCCCACGGATTCGACGCCGGTTGCAGACGGTACCTTGTTCGTTGCGCCAGACGGCGAGGGCACCGACTGCACCGAGGCCCATCCCTGTGATCTCTGGACGGTCCTGGACGTCGTCGAACCGGGAGACGTGGTTTTTTTGCGCGACGGTGTCTACGACATCGATCATTCTTGGAATCTCCGTGTGGACGGCACTGAGGACCATCCCATCGTATTCGAGAGCTATCCCGGTGAACAGGCCATACTGGACGGGGCGAGCAATAACGTGGGCGACGACGTTTTTCTCCGGATCTATGCCCACTACAATGTCTTCAGGCGTATCGAGATTCGCAATATGCCGCGACAGGGACTCTATATTCGTGGCTGTCATAACTTGGTCGACGGCATAGAAAGCCATCATAACGGCCTGACTGGAATCCAGATCGTCAGCCCCTACGATGAATTCCCTTACGGCGCATATGGATCCTACAATGTGCTTCGCAATTGTATCGTGCACGACAATTACGACGAAGGGACAGCTATTCCGGGGTTCAACGACGGAGACAATGCAGATGGGGTTTCCATCTCGTCGGGCGAAGGAAATGTCATAAAACATTGTCTTTCCTACCACAACTCGGACGACGGGTTTGATTGCTGGCGTTCCACCCACACGACTTTTGCGTTCAGCATGGCGTATTCCAACGGCTATGGCACGAATGGGAACGGGAACGGCTTCAAGGCCGGAGGTCAGCCACCCTCCGAAGGTGCCGTGGTGGCGCATTGCATCGCCTATGAGAACGTCAAACGGGGTTTTACGTACAACTCTGGCGTGGACGTGACCTTTTCCTACAACACGTCCTATCATAACGGGGCGGTCGAGTTTGCGTCTGGAGACACGACGACCCTGGACCACAACATCGCCCTGGCGGCGGACGGAGGAAGGCTCCATTCCTCATCGGGGACTTTTGACGACAATTCCTGGAACAGGGAAGGGGACGTGACGTTTATCAGCACGGATCCCGATTCGTCTGATTTTCTCCATCCCACTTCAGGTGGAGGGTTCGAAGACATCGGCGCCTATGCCGACGTCTCTCGTTGACGACCTTTCTTCGTGATCGAGTTTCAAACCTTCCAGCCCGACAAACAGCGCCAGCCCGACCACCCATCATGGACTGAGTTTCCGTAGACGTCGTTATGATTTCGTGGGTTTGAGACGGCGCAGACCGGCCAGGACCTCTTCGACTTGGCCGGTGAGGCGTCGCTCGGCGTCTCCACGCTCTTCATCGATGCGGCTCAGCGAACGGCGCTGGCCCCCCGAACCGTCCGAGCCAGAAGGTGCATACCGCAGTTCATAGTAGGTCTCGGTGGCCCGTTGGGCTGCCTGCGCCACGGAGTGGAGCCAGGTCGGCAGTCCGTTGACGTATTCGAGTGGCGTGGTTCCTGCGCGCCTCGGCCCGGCGCGACGTTCCAGGGCTCGTAGCATCCTGTGGTAGACGCGGATCGCCGGGCTCGGCGCTCGCGGCGTTCTTTTTCGGTTCGGATCCTGTCGGCTCCGGCCCATGAGTTTGACCAGGAGCACGATGACGATGAGGCCTCCGAAGGACAGGACAACCGCAGTGCGCCACTGTCTCGGTGTTCGCCACAGCCGCTGCAGGATCGCGATCTGGGAGCCCACATCGTAGTCCAGGATCCAGCGCAGGTAGGCTCGTCGGAAGGTGTCGAGCCAAAGCTGGAGTCGGTACCAGGCTCCGCGATGCACCACTGGGTGCCGACCAGCGGGCGGGGTGGGGTCCAGGGCGACCCAGCCTTTGTGGGGGAGCCATGCCTCGACCCAGGCATGGGCGTCGCCTTCGCGGACGGCGAGGTAATGTCCGTACGGGTTCCAACGTCCCCCAACGAATCCGGTGACGAGGCGGGTCGGAATCCGCATGGCCCGCAGCAGCAGGGCGAGCCCCGATGCGAAGTACTCGCAATGGCCGGCCTTTGTCTTGAGGAGGAAGTGGACGACCGGGTCCGCCCCCTTGGGGGTCTTGACGAGCCGCCTCGTATATCGAAAGCCGTGCTTGGGCGCAAGGTAAGCCATTGCCGCACGGATGCGGTCCTCCGCACTGCCTCGAAGACTTCCACCCGAGGACAGAGCGGCTCGGTGGTTCTGGAAGGCACGTCGGGTGAGCCGCCCGACCAGCGCGTAGAAGCGCGGCCCGAGGTCGTCGGGCAGGGCGAGGTAGGCCCGACGGTCCGCCAGCAGAGGAATGGAAGTCCATGAGTCTTCGAAACATGGGTCGGCCGGCAGGGATCGGTCGGGGTCAGCGGCGAGGCGGATCAGGGACCAGGCCCGATAGCGTCGGGCCGCCGCGAGGTTGGACGTCAGAAAGACCTGACCTGGCTTCGTCTGTAAAAACCATGGGGTGCCTGACCGGCTCGGTTCGATGGCGAGCACGCGGTGCGCCGCCACCAGAATCGTGCCCGTGGCTCCGGACAGGAGGATGGACTGGCGTACCACCTGGTCGCGACGGTGCGGCTTGCACAGCGTGTGCTCGTCGATCATGGCCGTTGGCGCCATGCTCCTGCTGCGATTCCAACGGCCTGCTTCGTACCGGTCATAGGTGACCCCACGCCACAGGATTCTATCGAGCACCTCGGGAGGCAGGTTCGGCTGGAACGTCACGCGCATGACCACGGTCGGGTTGTCCCGGATGAGGCCGTGCTGGTTCAGGGCCACGTCCCCACCGAATCCGGCCTGGAGCCCGCCTGAGGCCATTGCGTGGCCGGCCAGGCCCATGCGCGGGAAGATGACGAAGGTCAGCCCAGTGAACAGGAACACGGCCAAGGCAGCCAGGCTCGTGGCTGCGAAGAAGACGGGCCCCACGATTCGCTTGGATCGAAAGACCCGTTCCGGGTCGATGCGATGGCTCGATGAAGGGCCGGCATGGAGCACGAGATGGCTCGTCTCCATTTCCCGTCTGAGTTCGTACAGAATGAGTACCCAGACTGCTGCGATCGTATGCAGGATCAGGAACACGAGGTACGACGGCCCCATGTTGAGCGAGGCTGCCCCCACCACCGACATGAGGGTCGTGATGTAAAGGTGGAACCGATCCACTGCCTTGGCTCGGTTGTACAGCTTGATCGTGGTGAGCGACAGGATGAACCACACCGCCGATTGGATGAGGGATCCGGTGACCGCAGCATTCACCGTGCAGAGGAACAGGATCGCCACCGTGACGAGGGTCCAACCCAGAATCCACGAGCGGCGCACCATGACCCGTTCGGGCACGAACCAGGCTACGATCGTCGCTCCGATCAACAGCATGGCAGGCGGACCGGACAGGCGTCCACTGGACAGCACCGACGCCAGACCGGCCAGTGCCATGGCGAAGATGGCGATTCGATCCGCAAAGTCGAAGCGCATGCCCCGGCCATTCTTCCCGGCACGTACCTGGACACCCAAGCCCGAACGTTCGGTTTCTGCAGACGCATTGTTTGTGGAGGCGTCGGTCATGCGGCCTCCTGTTGCGGCTTCAGTGATCCTTCCTGGCTCTGGGTCCAACCAAGCTCGACCTGGATGATGGCCACGCCTTGGGGCAGGCGCGGCTGCGGGCTGGTTCCATCCGCGTACGACATCAGGGCCAGGTGTCTCAAGATGATGCCGAGTTGTTCCGGACCGGCACCAAACGGAACCCGCCCCGAGCGGTGGATGATCGAGACCTGGAGCCCCTTGCGAAGGAGGTCCTCCGCCAGGAAGGCCGCACGGGAGATGGCGTCCTCGACCTCGTCGGCCGCCGACAGATAGCTTCTTTTCAGAATCAAGCGATTGTCCAGAACAATGGCCACACGACGTCCGGATCTGTCCTCGAATTCGCGCACGATGGGGCGCCCCGCATGGGCCGACGCCTTGTGGTGGATGGATGACGGGTCATCGCCTATACGGAAGGGCCGCAGGCTGTATGGGTCGCCTCGTCGGCTGCGCCGTGCCCTGGTCCAGGCCGCCTCGAACATGGCGCCCTGTTTCGGCCTGGCAGTCGTCCGGACAGCGTTTGGTAGGATGAGCACATCCTGCCGGTTTGGGATGATCCGCGACCGACGAATGAACCCAAAAGGATAGCAGGTCGAAATCCTTGTGCCCGTCATGCTCTGGCGTCCGCGGCGCCAGAACGCATGCCGGTACGACGTGCTCTGCGAGCGCCCCGCCGACACCTTCAGAAAGAAACATCGCCGATCCAGCGGCCGGCCCTGGGCCATGTCCTCCACTTCGATCGCAAAGGACGGGAGCCAACGTTTGGTGTTGTGCAGGGTCAACTCCGCCAGAAACGGTGTGCAGGAACGTAGGTGGTTCGGCAGGCGACGTCGGACCTCGATGCGAGACAGGTTCAGGGACGCCAGCGCTCCGCTGACCAGGATCGTCCCAAGCATGGTGCCGAGCGCCAGGAACAGATTGTTGTTGCCCGTGCGCAAGGCCGACAGTCCCACGCCGAGTGACAGCAAAATGAAGTACCAGCCCTGCCTGGTCACCTGGACCGAGCGTTTCGAAAGACGGTACCCGGTGCTGGTGTTACGCTTGAACATGGCTCGTCTGGCTCCCATGACGCACGAGCGTCCATGACGCACAATGCTCCAAGGCTTTCCGTTGCGTCCATGACGCACAATGCTCCAAGGCTTTCCGTGGATCGATGGCCTTCCATTGATCGATGGAGCGATCGCTCTTGCGACCATCGATCCTGCTCGTGCGACTCTGTCCGCAGGTTCGAGTGTGGTCGGCGGGTCCGATCGTGTCAATGAGTTCGAAGAAGGCCAGTCCTTTCGACTTCCATCGTGAGGGACGGCAGGAGAGTGAGGCGATGGCAGGAGAACGAAGTGGTTGAGAGGAGGGCGATGTGCGGATTGCTACGGCTCGGCGAATCGGCCCATGAACAGGATGGCCCCGGTCGTTCGTTCCCGGATCAGGAAGATGAAGGGATGATCGGCGTTGAAGGTGACTCTTCTCGGCGCCATTCCTTTGGTCGCCATGACGACTGCCGTGGCGGCGGCGGCCACCGTCCCCTGTTCGTCCACGTCGCAGTTCGCCTGGTGGACGACGCTGAAAATGAAGAGTCCAGGCTTGACGGCGCTCATGCCCGAAAAGTCCGCTCGTTTTTCGCTGAAGGCCAGCTTGATGCCCAGGGATTTGAGAACGTCGTTCAGTTTCTGCCGGCGATTCAAGTGCATTCTGGGCAGAGAGACCTCGACTTTGCGATTGGTCATGGAGGTCAGCATCCTGCCCAACTCGGCGTTGGTGAGGCTTTTTTCGAGCGCTGCGAGTCCGTTTCTTTTATTGGGGAGCACGATCACCATGGAGAATCTGTGGCCTGCATAGTCCAGTTCGAGGGTTTTGGAGTCAGGAGTCTCAGCGTATCGAGCGTCGATGGATCCGTGCATCATATGAACCGGAAGCGACTTGTAGCTTGTGACGAAGAAGGGCGTTTTGCTCGTCCTGTTTTTGCGAAACGTCGTTTCCCAGATGCCCTTGAAGAAGATGGTGTTGACGAGGACGAGTTTGGTTCGCGGTGACAGGTCTGGTTCCTTGAGAAGGTGTGCGATCCTGCCGGCTGTTTGTTCCTTGACCCATTTGTTGATCGTGGCAATCGCCGCAGCGCGGTTGCCGTAGTCCACCGCAACGGGAGCGGCACTGTAGAACATGTCGAGGCCGTTGGTGAATACAGGCTTGAGTGGGTAATGGGCCTGGGGAAAGAGCCGATTCGCCATGTTCAACACGACGGCCTTGGGCAGACCCGTCGTCAGGGCCTTGAGCATCGTGCCGAAGGTTCGGCCTACATGCGTTTTGGGCAGGTGCAGCGTGCTTTCCATCTCGGCTGCCGTCTTGCCTCGGGCACCCAGGTGCGTCATGGCCAGGGCTACGGAAATGCTCCATGGAGAGAAGAACAGGTTTCCTTGTTTCTCGGAGAGCTTTTGATAGAGATCCACGGCGAATTGATTCGCGCCAGAAACAACGGCGCCAAGTTCCTGTTTGGTTGGAGCCGGAAAAACCGGCCTCAGAATCGTGGTTCCAGGCCGAGGCATGTTTGGTGTGTCGGCGCCTTGTGTGGTTGGCCCTGTGGACGGCTTTCCCGACGACTGATGGTTCGTGCCTGCTTGCTGGTTCGCCGTGCCGTTCTTCGTGGCCTGTTTGGTTGCTTGTCTGCCGCACGAACTCGTCCCGGGCAGAGCAACGGCCAGCGCGATGACCAGATCGACCACGGGCCAGAGAGTCGCACTGTTTTTTGTCGTATGATTGGCGTTGTTCATGGGAAATGTTCCTCCGTTTTCAGATCGGTTTCGTCTGTCCTGGTTCTCGGCCTTTGATCCCCGTCATGGTTTGGCGAGCCTTCCCATGAACAGGATGGCCCCTGTTTGTTGGTCCCGAATCATGAGAATGAAGGGATGGTTCGCGTTGAATACGAGCACTCGCGGAGCGGCACCCCGCCCGCGAATGTGGGTCACCGCCGTGGCGGCGGCAGCCACGGTGCCCTGTTCGTCCACATCGCAGTTCGCCTGATGGATGACTGCGGAGATGGCCAGCCCTTCCCGTGCCTTGGTGACGCCTGAAAAATCGGCATGGCTCCTGTCGAAGGGCAGCTTCATGCCCAGAGCCATGAGGACCGACTTCAGGTCCAGCTTGTAGCTCAAATGGAACTTGGGCAGAGAGACATGCACCTTGTGGCTCCTGGTGAGCTGGAGCGTGGTTGCCAGCCTGCGGCCCGTCAGGGTCTTCTCCATGGCCGCCAGTCCGTCCTTGCGATCGGGCAGCAGAATCACCATGGCAACCCGTTTCCCCGAATAGGGCAGGGACAGAATTTTGTATCCCTTGACATGACCATACCGCGCTCGAATGGTTCCATGCATCATGTCCACTTTGACTGGAGTCTTCGGTGATGTGAAAAAGTTCTGCTTATTGGTCGCGCGTTTCTTGAATTTTGTTTTCCAGATGCCCTTGAAGTAGATGGCATTGACGAGCACGAGTCTGGTGTCGTCAGTGACGCTGTTGGTCGAGAGGAGGTTCGGAATGCGGCCGTTGGTTTGCTTGCTGACCCATTTGTTGATGGTGGCGACTGCGGCGGCGGCCTTTTTGTAATCCACCGATTGCGCGGTCGAACCGTAGTACCGTGCCACGTCTTTGACGAACCGAGCGACCAGTCGATAGCGCACCTGCCAGAAAATGCGATTCGCCATGTTCAACACGACGGCCTTGGGCAGACCCGTCGTCAGGGCCTTGAGCATCGTGCCGAATGTTCGGTCCACATGCGTTTTGGGCAGGTGCAGCGTGCTTTCCATCTCGGCTGCCGTCTTGCCTCGGGCACCCAGGTGCGTCATGGCCAGGGCCACGGAAATGCTCCAGGGCGAAAAGAAGAGGTTGCCCGGCTTTTTGGACATCTTGCCGTAGAGGTCCAGGGCAAACTGGT
This sequence comes from Deltaproteobacteria bacterium, assembly GCA_021162935.1. GTDB lineage: Bacteria > Myxococcota_A > Polyangia > HGW-17 > SLPX01 > JAGGXR01. Next base: position 25,680 of record JAGGXR010000074.1, on the reverse strand, counting down.
TCAGCCCGGCCGTCAAGGCGGAGAGTTCCTTGTTGGAAGCTGCCGGAAACGATCCTTGCTTTGGATTTGCCGGACTGGATTCGGTCGCAGACCCTTGGTTCGGATGGCGCGCTGTCGGCGTCTTGCCCTGCTGAGCAGTTGTGGATGCGCCCGGCTTGTTGGGCTGCATTCTGTTTTTCGACTTCTGTTGCTTGTTTGGTCCGGCCTGCTTGCTTGACTTCGTCTTGTTGGCCTGTTTGCCACAGGAACTCGTTGACGCCAGCATTGCCGTCGTCAGCATTGCCGCCAGAGCCGACGCTGCGAACATGTGGAGCCTGGTGGTTTTGGTGTTGGTGCGGTTCGTCATGGTCGATCCCCGTCCTTTCGCCTTCCCTCTTCGCTGCTTTTCGTTCATGGTTTCGCCCTATCGTCCTCATTGAGTGCCCTCATTGATACCACGAAGTCAGCGTCAGCACTATCCACTCTCCTGTAGACCTGTAGACGCACGAAATGGGCCATGGGCCTATGAGTTGGGGGGGGGAGGCGTGGAGCTGTCGGGTTACTTGCATTCCAGATGGAGCTTGGGCACCGAGGTCACCGTGGAAACTTTGATGGGCGCTGGGCCGTGGGCCGCTGAGGACCCGAGCGATTTCCCCGATCGCCGCGTCTCGACCACGAGGTACTTCCCGTTGCACAGAGGGTCTGCAACGGCGCGGGCCACGTACTTGGCGTTTTTTCCGGACCCGCAGGAGGCGAACTCATATTGGAAATAGTGGGGATCGGCGATGGAGAACTTCATGGTCATCCAGGTTGGGTCCGTCCAGTCACCACCCTTGCAGACGTGGTCGGGCTGTTTGCAGCAGGGCGTTGGCGGCGTGAGTCCGACCGTGTCGGGAAATTGATTGGGAATGGGCGTGCCGTCTCGTTTCATATGCTTTGTCTCGAAGTACGTCTCGGCAGCGGTTGAAATGGCCCGCAGTGACACCCTGGCTTCCGAGACCATCGCCTTGACCTGATCCTTGTCCGGCATCGTCGCTTTTTTGTTCGTCTTCGACTTTTCCTTGCAGCCTGTCATGGCCAGCATGGCCACTGCGGACAGAATGGCCCATCTCGTGATCGCAGCCTTCGTGTTCATTGGTATCCTCCGTGCAGCCACTATAGTGGCCGCGTGGTCGCTGTGCAAGCACGACCAGCGGACCTCTCATTGGCTCACTCCTTTGTGCAGATTTTTCATGCCGATTGCAGCCTCAAGACCGACGGCGCCATGGTCGATCCTGAGCTTCAGGCCTCGTGCTTGAATGACACCCACGATCCCGAGTTGTGTTCCGTCCATTTTCCATGTCATGCCGGGCAGACGACCGAGCATAAGGCGGTCTGACAAACGAGGAGCAATGAGGGTCAGCAGGGTGTCTGCATTCCGCAGGAAGGCATCAACGAATGGTTCGAGTTTTTCCGGATTCAGCGCGTTCGGGATGACTGTGTCCACGTCGGTCACGAGGCGCTCGACGCTCAGGCTGAACCGGGCGCCGTTCCTGTCACTGTGTTGCGTGAAGAGAACAGAACCGGACACGTAGGCCATGATGGTCATGCTTCCCCATGAGCTGGACAGATAGAGATGTGCCTGCGTGTCGCCAAAGGAGACATGAACAGCCCTGTTTTGGATCCGGGCCACCGGTGGCAGCAGGCTGTCGAGGGCGAGTTCGGCCCGGATGTCGGGCAGAGACAGATCCCAACGACCGTTTCGTGGGTCAAGCCCCAATTTCTCCGAAAGCCCATCGAGAATCGGTTTCAGAAAAGTAAGGAATCCACCACGAGGAAGCGGAATCGGGATGGCAAAGTGGCTGGTGCCCAGCGTAAACTCGGCGCGGAATCGACCGGCGATCCACAGGGAATAGAGGAGCTTGTTGAGCCCCGCCTCGTCAAGCCACAAGGCGATGCCCTTTGCTGAATGTGCCTTTCGATGGGGTGAAGACGTTCGAACCGGCATTCCGGGAAATGTCCGGAGCGCGTGGGCCGGTTCCTGGCCGACGGTCACCTGCGCGTCGAGCACCATGCCTTGGCCCAAGCCCTTGATCCCGGTGAGTCGAACGGCGAGGGTGAGTGGACCAATCAGGCTCTTTGGACCCGTTCGTATGTCACTGAGTTGCGTCGTGACGTGGCGCATCATCGCGTCGAGTCGTGCCGGGATTGTGGTCTTGAGGGCTGATGTCATGGCCTGCTCAATCCGGTCTTTCATGTCTGGAATGAGACTGTCAGGCAACCACTGAAGTTCTCTTTCCATGGGGCCCAAAGCAACGGACTTCGATGTCAGGACGAATTCGGGCCCGCGTTGCGACAGGCTCAGGCGGTAGCGGGCGCGAATCCTGATGGAATCAATCACGATAGCGAAGGCCAGTGCTTTCGGCATCCCGAGGGCTACCACGCTCCCAAGGATTTTCGTCGGGGAGGACACGACGAGTTCCATATCCAGACTCTTGTTCGGCCCTGGCCGCACCGTCGTGGAGACGGCGCCCAGGACGATCCTTCGGACATCCGCTGAAGCGTACCATTCTGCGACCGTCGGGTGAGGAAGACTGGCAGCAAAGTCGAACTTCGCGATTCGTTTGGCCGCAAGCGATGCGATGAGTCGGAAGACGGCGGGACCCAACGACACAGACAGGTCGCTGGTCAGCGCACCATCGGTGTACTTTCGTGCCATGAGGAAGGATTGCGCCAGCCGAAATCGGTGTCCCGCCTCGTCCTGAGTTTTCAGATCGATCACATTCATGCCGATGTGGGCTTGGACCGCTGTGTGGAACTGGCCGTTTGCCGGTACGGCCACAGGTTTCCCTCCGATCCACAGCCGGCAGGTACTCGGGATCGGGCCTACGATAGATCCTTCCACCGGAATGCGAGAACCATCTTGGCCCGTGATGGCGGCAGCGCGCTGAGGCTTGTCTACGATGATTCGGCAGGGACTGTGGTCCACGACGACCTGCACCATCTTGGTCTGACCGGATACGAGATTCTTGGCGGTCACCTGGTACCTCCCCATTTGACCGATGCTCAGTACGAGTGCGTTCCTGCCCGTTTGGATCCGCTGCCCCACGTTCGGCCGGCCAGCCATTCCGACTGGTTGCACTGGTTGTACCCGGAGTCTCCATGACGTGGTTTGTTTGCCTTGCAGATCGAAGGCCTGGACACGGATGCGGAACCGGCCGCCAGGTGCGATCCATCGTGGCTTCACCGAGAGCAAGACCGATCCCCTGCGCTTCAGGGATGTAAATGGATTTCGGCTCCTGTCCAAACCGCCGATGCTGCCACTTGTGCCGCTCGCTGAACGAGTTGGCATCCGTGGTACATGCTGTCGTGCCGATGGATCGGGTGCGGCATACCAGATCAAGAGGATCAAGGTGCCGATTGAAACGATGCTTCCCACTGCGAGTCTCCTTGGCGTCATTGTGGTCTCATTGTGGTCTCATTGTTCAGATCTTCTCCGGAGCCAGTGTGTTTTTACCGTAGTCTCTCATACGGGTACCGACCGACGTGACGAAATGGCTGGCAGGTTCTCGGACGGCTTGAGGCGAGTGATCGATTCTAGGATTTCTAGACTGGGACCGGGACGTCTTCGAGGATGTCTGCCAAAATGGTCTGGGCCTCTTTTCTCGTTTCCGACAGCGTTTCGTACGTCGTTGCCACGACCAGACGGTGGGCGAGGGCGGCCATGGCCGTCTGTTTGAAATCGTCGGGCGTGCAGAAGTCGCGTCCCACGACCAGGGCATGCGCCTTGGCCACCTGGTACCAGGCCTTGGCGCCTCTGGTGGAGACGCCCACCGCGACGCGGTTGGACCTGCGCGTCGCATCGACGATTGCGAGCACGTACTGTTGGAGGCTCTCGTCTGCGTGGATGGTCACAACCGCATCCTGCGCCATGGCCACCTGGAGCGGATCCGTCACTGCCGTGAGTCGAGCAGACGGGTTCCGGTCTTGGTGGCTCGTGAGGATTTGCTGTTCCTGTTCATGGGTCGGGTACCCGATTTTGGTCCTGATCGTGAACCGGTCCATCTGGGAGTCGGGCAGGGGATAGGTGCCGAAGTGCTCCACCGGATTTTGGGTTGCCACCACGAAGAAGGGATGTTCGAGTCGCATCGTGTCGTTGTCTACGGTGACCTGACCTTCGTTCATGGCTTCGAGCAGCGCGCTCTGCGTTCTGGGCGAGGCCCGGTTGACCTCGTCCGCCAGGACCACGTTGGCGAAGATCGGGCCAGGCCGGAATACGAAGTCCGACTGTTGGTCGTAGACCGAAACGCCCAACACGTCCGAGGGCATGAGGTCGGCGGTGAATTGGATCCTGCGGAACGTGCCGCCCATGGATCGCGCCAGGGCCTGGGCTAGGGTGGTTTTGCCCACCCCGGGAACGTCTTCGATGAGGAGATGGCCTCGGGCGAGCAGGCAGGACAGGGCCAGGTCCAGCACGTCGGATTTACCCAGGAAGGCCCGGGTCACCCCCTGACGCAGCGCGGCAACCACTCGGATCGCATCCGCGATGGACGGCGTGTGGTTGGATTGGTCGATTTTGGGTCGGCCTGCCGTTGTGGTTTGAGAGGGACCATCCGTCTTGGGTCGGCCTGCCGTTGTGGTTTGAGAGGGACCATCCGTCTTGGGTCGGCCTGCAGTTTGGGGCTCTCCGGCAGACGACGGATCAGGGTCTGGGGCCTGGCCCTTCTGTCCGGTCGCCTGGAGCGCCCTCACGGCTGGGTCGGAGTTGGTTTCTACCATCGTCGGTTCCTCGATCGGCCTCGCCGTCGTTGCCAGACGATGGCCAATCGCTCGCGGTTTTCCTGCATCCGTCCATCCATCGCTTCTGCCTCATTCGCACCTGCTGTGTTTCGCTGCCAGGTTTTGCTGCCAGGTTTTACGATGGAGTTTATTGATAGCACGGATGGAGCAGCCTGTCAGCGGTGAATGGCTCGTGCCGAATGGATCCGAGACCATGGCTTGTGCTGAACCGGGCCGCGGCTGCTCCATGACGGGGCGCGCAGCCTCGCTGCCTCTGTGGCTGCTCTTCGTGACCTTTGGTTTGGTGTGGCTCGCCTTGCATTGCGAGGAAGGTGGATCTCCACGTTGATGCTCAAGCTCACCGGTGCGTGATGCTCAACGATGGGTGAATGTTACCGGTGCGTGAGGTCGTCCCATCGCAGCCGGACCAGGTCGGAGAAGACCCTGGCGATCTTGCGGATGGAGACGACCTTGGAGTCGCCGGCCTGGCGGGGCACGGCTTCCATGGTGGCTACGGCGATGCGTCTGCCGGCCCGTTCGGCTCGGATGGGAAGTTCCAGGTTCAAGAAGAAGGTGTTGGATTGGAGGCGCAGGTTTTCGATGGCGCTGCGGCGAAATAGGTAGGGTCCCTGGCTCGTGACCCATGTGCCCGCCACGATGCGCGTCGTGATCCGCAGTCCGCGGGAGAGGATGGCGCGCGGCAGTCCGTCGTCCCTTTTGCTGTACATGGAGACGACCAGGTCGGCCTCGGGGGCGAGGGCGACCAGGGCCGAAAGGCTGTCAGACCGGATCTGCCCATCGCCCGGAAGGAAGGTGACGTACGGCTTGGTCGCCATGGCGTAGCCCGTCTTGAGGGCAGCGCCCATGCCACGGTTGCTTGGATGCCGAGCGACCTGGATCCAGGGCCGTCGTTCGGTTGCTTGCTGGGCCACCTGCCAGGTGCCGTCTTGGGATCCGTCGTCCACGATGACGAGTTCCGGATCCGCAATGGCCGCGTCCAGGTAGGAGATCGCGTCGTCGATGGTTCGGGGCAAGGCGCCCTCTTCATTAAAAGCAACGATGACCACGGACAGGGATTTTACAAGGCCTCGATCGGTAGTCGATTCCAGGGGGGCGTCGTGGCCTGCTCGATGGTTGGAGGAGCCCTTCGCAGGATCCGAACCGGCTGGTGGGGCCGTGCTTGGGGCATCGACACCGTTCGAGGTCTGTGATGTGTTTCGCGAATCGGGTGGGGCGGTGATGTCCTCGTGGCCATTGTTGGGGGCTGTCGTCATGGTGGATCTCCATCTTTTACGATTTCTTGTGCCAGGAAAACACGCTTCACAAAAGCTGGCAACCCTGTTACAAGGCGACCTGTTTGTGGGTCGAGACATGCGCATGCGATGGCTGCCCATCGGGCAGGCGATCCCACGCGGTCGCGGTTCGTTCGGCGGTCTCGAAGGCATGGCCTCGTTGGTAACGAGTTTTTTTGATAGTTGGTTGCCAAACAAGGAGGTGAACTGTGAAGCGCTCGAAAGGATCGATAGGTTTCCTGTTCGCAACGATTCTCTTCTCGGTTGCTCTGGCTGTTCCTGCCCTCGCTCAGCCAGCGACGGGCCAGCCCGGCACGCAGCCCGGCCAGCCCGGGACTCCGCCGGCCACTCCACCGACGGCGCAGCCGTCCACCACGCCAGCCACTCCGCCGGCGACGCAGCCGGCCACCACGCCAGCCACTCCGCCGGCGACGCAGCCAGCGGCCCAGCCGGCCACTCAGCCAGCGCCTCGTCCCGTGGAGAAGCCGCGTCCGGCGGCTAAGCCTCGCCCCGTGGAGAAGCCGCGCAAGACCGAGGCGGTCGTGCTGACGCCCGTTCCCGTCAAGGGCAAGGCCATCACCCCGGCGTCGAGTTCAGGCGTGGTCAAACCTGCGATTCCGCCGGTCAAGTCCAGTTTCGGCACCCTGCGGATCCTGGGACTCCTGTCGGCTCGATTCATCATGCCGCTTCGGGGAACCTTCTCCAGCAAGTACCAGACGAAGAAGGGCGGCGCCACCGGCGCAGACCAGAACATGGCCGTGGAGATGCAACGTATTCGGCTCATTCTTCTGGGCCATCTGTTCAGCAAGAATCTCAAGTACGTGTTCCAGGGCGATGCGGTGCAAAAGCCCTTCATGCTCGATGTGAAGTTCATCTACGACCTTCCGTGGGTCCCAGGCCTGAGCCTCATCTTCGGCCGCTATCTGCCGAACTACACCTTGATGATGCCAACGCTCATCACCAGGCTGGAAACCGCCGAGTATCCCATTTACATGACCGAGGGCGGCTATGCTCCTTGGCGGCAGATGGGCCTCGAAGTCGCCTACAAGAAGCAGCTTGGCTCCGGCAAGTTGGCCGTCTATGCGGGTGTGTTTACCGGCCCGAAGAACGGATGGACCGATGACAACAACTACAAGGACGTCCTGGCCCGCGTGGAGTACGGCTTCAATAAGGGTGGGGCAAGAGGCCTTTGGTTCGGCGTGAACACCTGGGTTGCCTTTCCTCATTGCAGCTACGACTCGGGCAATCTCGCTGCTTCTACCTGCACCGAGGAAGACTCGGTCAAGAACAAGGCGGACACGGACATCAAGACGGGCTTCATGCTCAAGTACGTCCGCCGGTTCAACAAGTCCGTGGGCCTGAACAGCATGGGCGAGTTCGTGTTCAGAAGGTTCATCCCGTGGGCCAAGAACAGGGATTCCTACACCGGCTATGCATTCTGGGCACATGTCGGCCTGCCGCTCGGCAAGTGGGTCGAGCCCCTCGTTCGGTTCGACTACCTCAATGTGAATAAGTCGATGGACAAGAATAACGCCTGGCGTATCACTGGCGGCCTGAACGTGTTCCTCGAAGGGATCCATTCCCACTTCAAGATCGACTACATCTACCAGAAGAACGGTGAGAACTACTCGGGCCACACATCCTGGACGGATGTGAAGTATGGCGACAATGTGCTGACCGACCAGACCGCCAAGAAGGACGTGCACATGTTCATCATCCAGATCAACAGCGAGTTCTGATCCGTCCTATCGTCCTCTTTTCATTCCCATTTCGAGAGATCCTGACGCGATGTGGTGATCGTGGGGCAGCCCCTCCGGGCGCGAGGATGATACCAACCGAGAACAGGTTTCATGCACGGATCGATCGGTCTGGGGAGTGGATGACGTGGAAAGAAGGGGTGGTGGGCCGCTCAACGAGCGGCCCAGGAAGGTGAACGACGACGGCTGGGGTCGTCAGCGGGCGGCAGACGATCGATTTGGTCCGCCACTGCGACGACGACTGTTGCGCTGGTTGCCACCAGTTGGGCCTCGGCTGTTGTTGCGCTGGTTGCCACCAGTTGGGCCTCGGCTGTTGTTGCGCTGGTTGCCGCCAGTTGGGCCTCGGCTGTTGCTGCGCTGGTTGCCGCCACCTGGGCCTCGGCTGTTGTTGCGTCGGCTGTCGCCGCCGTAGCCACCTGGGCCTCGGCTCTTGCTGCGCTGGCTGTCGCCACCTGGGCCTCGGCTGTTGCTGCGCTGGTTGTCGCCACCTGGGCCTCGGCTCTTGCTGCGCTGGTTGTCGCCACCTGGGCCTCGGCTGTTGCTGCGCTGGTTGTCGCCACCTGGGCCTCGGCTGTTGCTGCGCTGGTTGTCGCCACTTGGGCCTCGGCTGTTGCTGCGCTGGTTGTCGCCACTTGGGCCTCGGCTGTTGCTGCGTCGGGTGTCGCCGCCGTAGCCACCTGGGCCTCGGCCGTTTTCACGTCGGGTGTCGCCGCCGTAGCCACCTGGGCCTCGGCTGTTGCTGCGCTGGTTGTCGCCACCTGGGCCTCGGCCGTTTTCACGTCGGCTGTCGCCGCCGTAGCCACCTGGGCCTCGGCCGTTTTCACGTCGGCTGTCGTCGCCTGGACCTCGGCTGTTGCCCTGATCAGGTCGGCCGCTTCGGTCCGCCCTGGGCCCTCGGCCGCTTTCTTGGCCAGGCCTGCTGCCTCGGCCCATCTGGCCTTGGGCACGGCGAGGTCGGTCGTTGCTGTCCCATCTGCGTTCCGATTCACGGCCTGTTCCGCGCCCCGTTCCCTGTCCTGATCGGTATCCTGTTCCGCCCCTCGGCTGGCCGCGCCCCTGACGGCCAAAATGCGCCGCTGGGGGTGGCGGCGGGTTGACGCCCGGCCTGAGTTCGAGGGTGGCGTCGTGGTACGGGTGGTCCCGCTCGACCTGGACGGAGAAACCGATGAGTTTCTGGATGTCGCGCAGGTAGGAGCCTTCGGTCTCGTCGCAGAACGAAATGGCGATGCCGTCCCGCCCGGCTCGCCCCGTTCGTCCGATGCGGTGCACGTAGGTTTCGGGTTCATTTGGCAGGTCGAAGTTGAACACGTGGCTGATCCCCTCCACGTCGAGGCCTCGAGCAGCCAGGTCCGTTGCCACGAGTACTGGAATCTGGCCCGAGCGGAATCCGGCGAGGGCGTGCCGACGAGCCGCCTGGCTCTTGTTGCCGTGGATGGCGGCGGCGCTGATGCCGGCTCGGTCGAGTTGCTTGACGAGCCGGTTGGCGCCGTGCTTCGTCCTCGTGAATACGAGCGACCGTTCCGTCTCGGCAGATCGGAGCAGGTCGGCGATGAGCCGTCGCTTGTCTTCATGTCCAACGTACATGACCCGTTGCGTGATCTGATCGACAGTCTTTGCATTCGGGCTGATGTCCACCCAGGCCGGGTCCTGCAGAAAGGCGGCGCCAAGAGATTCGATGGTTCGCGGCATGGTCGCCGAAAACAGCAGGTTCTGCCGTTTATGCCGCATCATGCCGAGCACGCGTCGGATGTCGTGGATGAAGCCCATGTCGAGCATCCGATCGGCTTCGTCGAGCACGAAGAACTCCACGTCTGCCAGATGGACGTATCCCTGGCCCGCCAGGTCGAGCAGTCGGCCGGGAGTCGCCACGAGAATGTCCACGCCACGATCCAGGATGTCCGTCTGGCGTCTTTGGTTGACGCCGCCGAAGATCACGGTGTGGCGGAAGGGGAGGTATCGGCCATAGGCGCCGAATCGCTCGTCGATTTGGCCAGCCAGTTCGCGGGTCGGTGACAGAACGAGTACGCGGATGCGCCGCTTGCCCTCGGGGGCTGGCCGTTCGGCGAGATGCTGGAGGATCGGCAGCGCGAAGGCGGCGGTCTTGCCCGTTCCGGTCTGGGCGCAGCCCAGCACGTCGCGGCCTTCGAGCAGGAGTGGAATCGCCTGCGCCTGGATTGGTGTTGGTTGATCGTATCCCTCGTGCGCAATGGCGCGCTGCAAGGGGTCAATGAGATCGAGGTTCGAGAAACTGGTCAAAACAAAGTCCTTGGTCCTGCGGAGCGCCAAGGCGCGTCGAGCGCTCGTGCTCCTGTTTGATTCTTGGGAGCGGCATCGCATCGTGCGATGGGCGCTCCTCGTTCGTTGTACAGGAGTTTTGCCGCATCGAGCGGCAGGTGCTCCTTGCTGGTCCTTCGTGGTGGGTCTCAGCGCAATGCTTCGTGATCCACCCGGAGATTGTGCGAGCTGATGTCTGGAATGTGTTCCGCTCGCGGCTGTGGGACGCTGGCCGGGCACGTTGCGTGCGGTCGGTCTGGAGTCCGAGTTTGTGCGAGCGGATGTCTGGTCGGTGCGAGTCGCTCGCTATCCCGCTTGGCTGTCCTTGGTCCTGCAGAAACGGATGCGTGGATACCGACCGTAGGAAAGGAGTCCGATTAGGTAGGCAATGCATAGTCGCTTTTTTGCGCTCTGTCCAGAAAACAAAGAAAGAAAAACAGATAGGTCGAGCAGCAAGCCGCCGTGGGGCCCGCAACGGCCCTTGGCTCCGGGATGCAGACTTTGGCTGAGCACAGCACGGACAGCATTGTCCTTGAGCAATGCCCACGGCTCTCTTGTTCTCCTTGACATCACAGGCCTGCCGGAACAATGCATCAATTCGGCAGGATGCGATCCAAACATGGAGGCAGCGTCCCAGGCGGACGCAGAGGATGACCCATGAAAACACCGATGCAGGCGCCCACGAAGAGAACCATGAAGAGATCGATCAAGAGCCCCATGAACAAGCTCGTTTTCCGTCGCTCGTATCACGGCCCGTTCATTCCTGCGGCCCTGCTGGTCCTGTTGATCGGTGCGCTCGTCTTCGGCTGCGGCCACGACCGCAACAACGCGAACATCAACGGCAACGCGAACGGCAACGGCAACACGAACGTCAACGGCAACACGAACGTCAACGGCAACACGAACGGTACCTGTGTGCCCTTGGATCCGCCCCAGACCGTGGGCATCCACGTTAGCCTGGAAGGCACTCCGACGGGCGCGGGGTCTGTCGATGACCCCATCGACCTGGACACCGCCCTGTCGGCTGACGGCCCGGTCCGTGCCGGCGACACCGTCTGGATCGCGGCCGGCACCTACTCGGGAGTCTTCACCTCGGACCTTACAGGCACCGACGCCTCTCCCATCACGGTTCGCGCCATGCCCGGCGCGCGCGTCATTTTGGACTCCAACGTGGGGGCCGACCAGGGGGCCGGCCTCACCATCAACGGCGCATGGACCATCTACCAGGACCTGGAGGTCCTGAGCAGCGACTCCGACCGCGTCTCGGAGCAGGACACCTCGAGCCCCACCGATGTCACCCTTCTGGCCGGCATCACTATCTTCGGGCCTCATGTCAAGGTCATCGACTGCGTCGTGCACGACACCGCCGAGGGCTTCTCCTTCTGGACCCCGTCGGTGGACAGCGAACTCTACGGCAACATCATCTACAACAACGGCTGGACCGCGCCTGGCCGCGGCCACGGCCACGCCATCTACACCCAGAACGAAACCGGCACCAAACACATCGAAGACAACATCATCTTCTTCGGCTTCGGCACCGGCATCCACGCCTACACCGAGGGCGGTTCCATCCAGGGGTTCGACATCGCCGATAACGTCTGGTTCCAGACGGGCGCCTCAGATCCTCGCGCCTCCCAGCGCAAGGACAACTGCCTGGTCGGCGGCTTTCAGCCCGTCGCGAGGCTCACCCTCACGAGCAACGTTGGCTGGTCCCGTGGCCGCGGCACGCGCCTGGGCTACGGCGGCGACGTCGAGAACATCGACGCCACCCTCGTGGACAACTACCTCGTCGAAAGCTTGTGGATTTGGGGCCATTGGGAGACGCTCACCTTCACTGGCAACACCTTCTACGGCGGTCTGGACAACGTGGCCCCCACCGATTTTCCTGGAAACGATTTTCAAACCGCCCCGCCCGACAGCGGCACCAGGGTCTTTGTCCACCCCAATCGATACGACCCCACGCGTGCGCGCGTCGCCATCTACAACTACGACCAGGCCGCCTCGGTCGACGTGGACCTGCATGACATCCTCCACCTTGGCGAAGCCTACAGCGTGCACAGTGTTTTCGACCTGTGGGGCGCCGCCCTCGTCGAGGGCACCTACGACGGAGCGCCCGTGGCGTTTCCGATGGGCACGGTTGACCCACCGCAGCCAAACGGCCTGCCTGAAGGTATTGCAGACGACGACGACCCGGGCCGCCTCTTCGGCGCCTTCATCGTGACCCACAGCGGATGCAAGTAACAGCGGATGCAAGTAACAGCGGATGCAAGTAACAGCGGATGCAAGGAGCAGTGAACGCTGGTCTGTCAGTGAACGCTGGCTGTCCACAGCAACCTTGACGGCCATTTAGAAATACCTCCTCGTCCAGCCCCTACGACGTTTGCCACTGCTTGACCGGGCGCTGAAATTTTGACACCTGCCATGACTCGTACCGTCCTGGCTTTTGGTCTATCTGCGTACCCTCGATGGGGAATTCTCATTGCCGCTCAGCATGGATTGAAGCCCGCGGAACCGGGCGCCCTTGACAAGGCCCCTTCGCTCCCATGATACTTGCTGAGATGTCATCGATGTTCCAGGGCCTTCCGGCCGAGAGGTGTGTCATGTTTCGAACAATCGCAAACCAAGACTGCTCTGGACGCGGGAGCAATTATCTGAGCCGGCAAGGGAAACGCTCGGCTCTGGCGGCCATGGCCCTTGCGGCGGCCATGCTCTTTTTGCCCTTTGCCCAGGCCTGCAGCGACGACTCCGGGGGCGGGTCTGGTGACGCCGGGACCCTCGATGCATCTGTGCTTGGGGACGGATCCCAGGGCGATGCGGGATCCCAGGATGACGGGGGCTCTGCCATCCAGCGATCTTTCCCCACGGTGGCCATCCAGCCGGGCGGAATTTCCTACTGGTCCATTGCCTACTTTGCCGATGCCCTCGCCATGGGCGGGCAATGGCTCGAAGCGACGGGCAGCGACTGGGGAAGCGCTGTCGAGTGTTGGAACGATCCCAGGTTCGACGAAAACGGGCTACCCCAATCTTTGGCCCAGGGCACGAATTATCGGGCTGTTGTCTTTGGTCTGCACGTGGGAGAGGGGCGCGACGAGTTGGCCAAAGGCCACGTGGTGCTCACTTGGAAAGGCACGGCCGACATCCGACTGTCCTCCGGGGGCGAGTATCTCCAAACAGAGTCCTCCGGGCCTGAGACAGGGGCGCTCACAGACGGCCGGCGCGTGTATCTGTACCGCGACAGCCACTTGCAGTGGCTCACGGTGCACGAGATCGACGAATCGGATCCCATTACGGAAATGCACGTGTGGTTGGCGGATCCAGCGGATCCAGAAAACAAGTCCCTGGAGGGGCAGCTCTTCCATCCCTTGCTCCTGGCCCGTTTGCGCGACAGGAATTGGGGCGTGCTTCGATTCATGGACTGGACAAGAACCAACGGCAGCCCGATGCAGGACTGGGCGGACCGCAGGCTGCCGAGTCATGTCTTCCAGACTGGCGTGCTCAACCCAAGGCCTCCGGCGGATGGAGCCAGCGGAAACAGAGCCACCGGGGTGGCCTACGAACACTTGATTGCCCTGTGCAACGCGACAGGGCTGGACCTGTGGATCAATGTGCCGCATCTTGCCACGGACGAGTTCATCGAAAAGCTCGCCAGGCTCATTCGCTACGGTTCCGACGGCGCAGAACCCTACGACCATGAGGTCACCGATCCCATCTATCCTCCTTTGGATCCCAATCTAAGGGCCTACGTGGAGTACTCGAACGAAATCTGGTCTGGCGGCGGCTCCTTCCCGCAGGGCAACTGGGCCGAGGACCAAGCGAACCAATTGGGCATCTCGAAGGCCCAATTCAACGCCCGTCGATTCAGTGAAGTCTGGTCCATCTTCCAAAGGGTGTTCGAAGGAACTCAGCGGCTGGTGCGGGTGGCAGCGGTCTGGACGGGCAGGATGTCCTACACAGAGGAGTTCCTCCAGGAACTCAAAGACTACGGTCCTACCCTGGATCCTGCCACCGAACCGGACGTGGTGTCACCCACCACCTATTTTGGAAACGGCATTCAGGACTTCGTGTTCCAGCAGGCCTGGCTGGACGGAAAAGAGGGGGACGAAGCCTACTGGACCAGCCAGGAACACGACCAACAGATCGAAGAGGCTTTCGACGAATGGACCAAACGGCTCCTCACCGGAGATGCCCAGGCCGGCGATGGCCCAGACTCCACCGGAGTAGGCGGTGGCTTTCCCGAGGAACTCCACCAACTCGCCCTGACTCTGTTCGACAGCCCCAAGCCGTTGGTGGGATACGAAGGCGGACCCTCGATCTACACGAACCAAATCGAAGACCGCGATTCGGTCAAAGGTCCCCTGGTCACGCGGTTCATGGATGACATGAACCGCCACCCACGCATGGCGGACGTGTACCGGATCCACCTCAACATGGCCCTTTCCCATGGTTTGGCCACGCACAACGCCTTCGTTTTGGCCAGCCGCTGGGGCAAATACGGTCAATGGGGCCACCTGGAATATCTCGACCAGGATCCCAACCAGGCGGTCAAATACCGATTTCTCCTGGACTGGGGAGACGAAGCCGATCGAATCCGTCTCACCGACGAGCCTTCGGGCCAGGTTCCGTCCTTGGACAGCGAAGGCCGGCTGGATCCCGTGGAAGTCAGCCAGCCCGTGGACCTGTTGCTGACCGCCTCGGGAGGCGACGGCGTTCTGACCGCATCGATCCAGGGCAGTCTCCTGGCCCCGGGACTCACCGCAGAACTCCCTGACGACCCGCCAGGCTCCGTGCACCTTTCCGGCACGCCCCAGCAAGACGAAGTGAGCTACCTGTATGTTCGGGTCCAGGACCAAGACGGAGACGCCGCCTGGCGCACCTTCGTGCTGCCTGCTTACGGCGGCCCAGACACGCTCGTGGACTGTGACATGAAGGGGGCGAATCCTTCCTCGATGTTACCCTGGACGTCGGTCACCTTCCTGGCCGACGACGTGGACTGGTCCGGTTGGCAGGCTGGGTCGGGCATACACCCCGAATCGGGCAACGACGGCCTGTTTTTCTCGGTGGACGCCCCGGCCGACGAAGCGGACTCCACCCTGGCCAATGCCTTGGACCACAACCAGTATTGGACGGCGGTGATCACGCCCCACAGTGGAATCCAACTCGACCTGCGCGGCGCCCTGGTCGCCTTCAGCATCGAGCGCATCGACTACCATGCCCCAAGGCGCTATGCCATCATGACGAGCATCGGAGGCCTGACCGCAGGGGCGGAGGTCTATGTCAGCCCCAGGAACAACTCCTCGGGGGGCATGGAGTACCGGCTCCACTTGCCTGAAATCGCCGCCTATGCTGCCGTGACCGAGCCCGTCGAAATCCGCATCGTCCCCTTCTCAGGTCAGTATGGCGGCCACGTGGCTGCCATCCGTGCCTTCAAGATGCACCGGAATCCTTGAAGGGAAAAATATCTCCCATCTCCTGTAGGCCGCACGGCTCCTGTAGGCACTGTCCCTCTAGGCACGGCACATCTGAGCACGGCCCCTTTGCTGAACCGGCTCATTTTCCGTTTCTATCTTGACGTGCCACAGATCGAATCCGACGTTCATCAACTGTCTTGGAAACATGCTCGACGGAAGACGATATGGGCTCCAATGATTCATTCACACCAGGCAAGATCTTCAGAGCAGGCAATACGTTCGTGCAGGACCCCTGGCAATGGATGGCAAGGCGTGGGGCGACCGCGTCGTGTTCCGTCACGCCTCAAAGCGTGGTGCCGGGTCGAGCCTCATGGGATGTACAGGTAGAAGCCGTTGTCTGGTGAGGGAATGCCACCCCGAAGGACATCGTAGTAGAAGTCTCCACGCAAAACATACCTGGAGCTGACCTGCCAATAGGAGCCTGAACCCAAGCTTTTGACCCCGGATGAGTCGACGACGAAGGCCTGTCGCATGGTAGGAAGGCCCACCGTGATCGTCTTGCCGTTGTCGTCCTGTACCACCAAGGAATAGAGGAACTCCGGACCGCCGATTACGCCCCAGACTCTGTCATTGTCGAGGGGCAATATTGCGCTCACCCCTGCGGTTGTCAGGTCCTCGGGGGCGGCGCCGTCGACGACCCGGGTGAGTTCGTTGTCCGACGTTCCATAGTATAGGGTGTCCTGACCGGTCCATGTGGGGGTGCGGATGGCGCCAAGTGAGCGTTCGGCGGACCCGTCATACTTGACCAATTTTCCTTGGATACCACCGTCGCTCACCCAGGTGATGAGGACCCAGCTTCCCGATGGGGAGATGCTCTTGAGATCACCTTCCCCAAGGAGAAGAGGCGTGCCGCCGGTAAGCGCTGCAAAATAGACTTCTTTCGCATTCGCGCCCTGAATCTCGTAGGCGATTCCATTGGGCCTGATGTAGAGGGCCTTGGTCTCAACCTGAGCGATTTCGACAGGGTCGCCCGCAGATGGGTCCTGATAGATTTTCAAAGACCAGGTCGTCGTGCTATTTGCACGTGTGCATGACGCAGCAGCAATGTACGTCGTGTTTCCAACAGTCATTCCGTCGACGGTCTTGTTGAGATGGGGGTCTGTGCAGGTCTCCGAGATCAAGGTGGAATCAGTCGTCAAGGGTTTCATCAGCTTGATGGCTCCGTGAGCTGCGTGATAGGTTTGCTTGAGAACGAGGCCCCAGCCGAGGTCCGGGGCGAATGTGGCGAAATGTTCCCACGCCCCCAGCTTGCCAAGGGGCGTCTTCTTTCCTGTCGCCAGGTCGATCAGGGACCCAGGAACGGATGTGGTGGTGGTATCCCGGTCCGTTCGGACATAAACCATTTTTTGGTCTGCCTCGTCGAATTGGAACAACACGGGGAAGAACGTGCCAGCCTGGTTTGTAATCATCTCGATGGATGGTTCGATGACCGTTTGGGCGTGCGTTTCCACATCCTGGACGACAAAGTCTCCGCTGGCAAACTCCCGCCCATTTCCATCAGCCGTCGGTTCCATTTCGACGTAGGCCACGTAGCCACCCGCATTGCTGAGCTTGATGTAGGTGGGAACGGCGAAGAAGGATTGCGCCTCGGATTCGGGCAGGCATGAAAGTCCCTGGGCCGTGAAACCGTCTTCACAGTCGCAGAAGGCCTCGTCATTGTCGATCGTGCAGATTCCGTGGTCGCTGCAAGTGACCCCTTCACAGGGGTCGCTGCTGCCTTCTTCGAGGCACTCCGTCCCTGCCTGAGATGTGTAATAGCCCTTGTTACAGACGCAAATGGCCGTTCCGGCATTGCTTGCTGCGCAGACTCCATGTCCTGAGCACGTAACACCTTCACAAACTTTGCTGTCGGCGCAGGTGGAATCATCGGAGCATGACAGGGATGTCAGGACCATCATGACCGGCAACATCGATTTGGAAATCACGCTTTTCATGGGAATCATACCTTCTGTGTTGCAGACGAATTTCATGAGGACAGCCGCAACTCATGAGGACAGCCGCAACTCATGAGGACAGCCGCAACTCATGGCCGCAGGCGGTTTTGGTACGAATGTATTTTTTATTACAACATCGCACACGGCGGATGTCAATCATGGAAGGTCCATTTTGAAGCATCGCCCATCAGCCCGTCTCTTTGGTTTGCCTTCCACAAACTTGTGAGCTATGAAGCCCACCGAAAATCGGAGCGACCGGTCGATTGGCCCGGGACGTTTCGGACTGGTTGGTCGTTCGCTTCGGGAGGGTGCGAAACGACGCAACAGGACGTTGGAGAGATGTGGTGACCATGAAACCGATGCGTTCTTTTCTGTTGTGGTGTTCGCGGAACAAGATTTTCGAAGGGGCGGTCTCCGAGGGCGGCGCGTTTTCTCGGGCTGCCAGGCGGTTTGTGGCCGGAGAGACGGTGGCCCATGCGGTGGAGGCGACCCGTGCCCTCAACGAGGCCGCAATGGCGGCGAATCTGGATTTTCTGGGCGAGAACACGACGACCCTCGAAGACGCGAACGAGGCTACGGACGTATACATGCAGTTGGCGAAGACGATCCACGACGAACGGCTCGATGCGAGTATCTCCATCAAGCTGACGCAGCTCGGGATGGACCTTGGCGACGAGGTGGTCCTGGACAACACGATGCGGGTGGTCGAAGAGGCGGCGGCTCAGGGCGTGTCCGTGGAGATCGACATGGAGTCGAGTGAGTACGTGGACCGGACCCTGGACGTGTACGAGGCGGTGCAGATGAAAAAGGGCGGGGTGGGCATCGCCTTGCAGGCCTACCTGCGACGCAGCGCCGACGATGCGCGGCGCCTGGTGAACCTCGGCGCCAAGGTACGCGTGGTCAAAGGCGCCTACAAGGAACCCAACGCCATCGCCTACACGGGCAAGCGTGAGATTCAGGACGCGTTCATCGAGGTGCTCGACGTGCTCATGACGACAGAGGCTGCCGCGTTGGGTGTCTGCACGGCCATCGGATCCCATGACGACGTGGTCGTGGAGTACGCGCAGGCGAGGGCCGAGGAGTTGGGCCTGAACCAAAGGAACTACGAGTACCAGTTCCTCTTTGGAATCCGCCGCGACCTGCAGGATGCCTTTGCCGCCAAGCATGAGCCCGTGCGGATCTACGTGCCGTACGGAACCCACTGGTATCCTTACTTCATGCGTCGGCTCGCCGAGCGCCCCGCGAATGTGAAGTTCTTCATGCGCTCGTTGGTGGGCAAGTAGCTAACGCGGCTTTGGCCGTCCCAGGATGCGCCGGACCAGGCGGCGTGCGTCGTCTGCATTGGATACATTGCCGTCGAGTTGGGCTTCTTCGATGCGGTCCAGCACTTCTTGGAATTTCGGCCCAGGCTCGTAACCCATGTCGATGAGGTCCTTGCCCGTCAGGAGGCGGGGTGGGTGCAACTCGGTTTCGGGTGTGGATTCGTATCGGTCCTTGAGCCATCGCCACCCGTCCAGGTTGCCTCGTTTGCCTACGCTGTCCAGGAAGAACAGGTCCAGGAGCAGCGGAAAGTGGTCTTCGCGCATGAGGCGCTTGAGCGTGGCCGGGCGCATGTGCGGGGCGAACATGGGTTTCATGTGATCGGCCGCGAGTGCGGCGATCGTCTTGGTCTGAGCCTTGGACATGCGCAGACGTTCGGTGATGGTTCGCGCCATTTTGGCGCCTTCCCGCTCATGGCCCTTGGTGGTGATGCGGCCGTCTTCGAATTTGGAGCAGGTGGCTTTGCCCAGATCGTGGAACAGAACCGCCATGGCCAATTCGACGGGCGGGCGCTCGCCTCGCTCTTCTGCGATGCGGTCCATTTCTTCGAGCATGATCTCCACGTGTCGAAGCACGTCGCCTTCGGGGTGGTGTTTGGCCGACTGGGCAACGTCGCGCAGCGTTGCCACCTCGGGCAGAACCTGGGCCAACAGCCCGCTCGATTCCAGCAGACGCAAGGCGACGTGTGGCCTGCGCCCCACGAACATCTTGGTCAATTCGTCGCGGATTCGCTCCCAACTCACTTGGAGAATCTGGTCGGACGCTTCGCAGACGGCCCGCCATGCGGCTGGTTCGATACGAAAGTCGAATCGGGCCGCGAATCGCACGGCACGCAGCATGCGCAGTCGGTCTTCTTTGATGCGAGCGGCTGGATCGCCGATGGCCCGTACGACGCGGGCGGCCAGGTCGTCCCGGCCTCCTACCCAGTCCATGATCCGATCGGTGGTGGGATCGTAGAGCATGCCGTTGATGGTGAAGTCGCGACGCTCCACGTCCTCGCGGGCCGTGGAGAAGTGCACCGAGTCAGGATGCCGGCCGTCGAGGTAGGCGCCATCGGACCGGAACGTGGCCACCTGGAATTCGAATCGGCGATGCAGGACCACCACCACCCCGAAGGCCGCGCCCACGGCAACGGTCTTGCGGAAGATTTCCATGACCTGGTCGGGCCGCGCGGACGTGGCGATGTCGATGTCGTCGGGCGTGCGGCCCATGAGCATGTCCCGGACCGACCCGCCGGCAAAAAAGGCTTCGAACCCGGCATCAGTGAGGCGTCGGACCACCTCGGTGGCAGCATTCGTCAGTTTGCTCGAGGATTTTGTTCGGGCGGCCGACGGCTTTTCCGGGGCGGACGGTGGGGTGACAGGCGGCGCCGATGGCTTCTCAGGCACGGCCGACGGCTTTGTCCGTGCGGAGGTTTCCGTTCCAATCGCTCGGACTGGTTCGGCTTTGGGCTGCTTGTCCCGTGTATGGTTGTCGGACCCGGTGGTCATGAACTTCGTCTTTCGATCCGGAGGGTCCGGCCGTCCTGTTCGGGCGGGCCTTGACCCGGTCTATGCTCTCGATTCGCTCGACTCGCTCGACTCGCTCGGTTCGCTCGACTCGCTCGATTCGCTCGATTCGCTCGACTCGCTCGACTCGCTCGATTCGCTCGATTCGCTCGATTCGCTCGCCGCCTTTGCAGTGCCGCGTTCTTCGGACCGGAGCGTGTTTTGCCTCAAGCTCGATCGCTACTCCAACTCCTCCTTCGGCGCAACCATCCCTGTTCGCTGAATTTTGAACGATTTTTCATCGGGGTGAGACTTGCCTGTCTGGGTTTGCTGGCTATAGTGATCCCGCCATGTTGAAAAATTTTGAAGACGTACGAAAAGCCGCAAGGCAAAAAGCGGGATTCGTGATGGTGGTCGCCGCCGCCGAGGACGAGGCGAGCATCAAGGCTGCCGTGGAATCCCATCGACGAAACCTGGCCCGTGCCATCTTGGTGGGCCGAGCCTCGCAGATTCGGGAGTTGGTCCGCAGCGAAGGCGGAGACCCGACGGATTTCGAGATACTCGATAGTCCCGACGAGCAGGAGGCTGCGGCAACGGCGGCCCGGATGGCGTCCGAGGGCAAGGCTCACGTGATCCTCAAGGGGCACCTGCCCAGTTCCACGCTGCTGCGGGCGGTTTTGGATCGCAAGGCCGGGCTGCGGACCGGACGGATCCTGTCCGACGTGCGTCTGTTCGACCATCCGTACAAGCCCGAGGGTTTTTTGGCTGTGACCGACGGCGGCGTGATTCCCGAACCCACCTTCGAGCAGAAACGGGCCATCGTGGAGAACGCCGTGTGGGTCTACCATCGACTCGGATTCAAAAATCCGTTGGTGGCCATGCTCTGCGCATCGGAAAAGGTGAATCCCGGTCTGCGCCACACGGTCGAGGCCGCCAAGATGGCCGAGTTGAATCGTTCGGGAGAAATCTCGGGCTGCGTGGTGGACGGTCCTCTGTCTTTGGACCTCGCCATCATCGAAGAGTCGGTTCGCACCAAGGGATTCGAGTCTCCCGTCGCCGGTCGGGCCGACATCCTCGTGGGGCCCACGATCGATGCGGTCAACTTCCTGGGCAAGGGACTCGTCTACTTCAAGGGCGCGGTGCCCGGCCAGGTCATCGTGGGCACCAAGGTGCCGGTGCTCATTCCGTCACGGTCCGACAAAGCCGAAGTCAAGTTCAACTCCATCGCCCTGGCTGCGGTCGTGGCCCTGGACGAAGAAACCTCATAGACGAATTCACTGGGGCACTGTCAGGCAATGATCACTTTTTTGGGGTATTTGGGGTCCACCCAGACGGCGATGGATGCACCGAGCATTGTGGCCGCGGCGGCCGGATCGAGAAGTTGCTTGGTGCTCGCCCGGTAGGATGCTTGTCCGGGCAGGGTCACTTCCAGTTCGAGGCGATACTGCGGAATGTTGTTCACATAGGTGCCGGTGCGTTCCAGGCTCAAGATGTTGGCCCGACATTTGGTTCCTTGTTGGACGATGCGTTGTTTGGTCCGGCCTCTGATCAGGATGACGAGACCGGCCACCACGAGTGCCACGAACACGACGCCCCAGATGCCGGCGTTGATCATCATGTTGCGCATGCGGATCGTGCGGGCAAACTGTGACATATTTTTGGTCGGCCAACCTGCATAGATGATGACGCTGGTGAGCAACGCGTCGAACGCAGCGACCCCGAACAGGATCAAGGCGATGAAACGATTCATACGGCCCGCAGCCACGGCAGCCTCCTGCTTCGCCGCGTCTTCGGCTTTGCCCAGGCTGATCTCGCAGAGCGTCACGGCACCTGGGCGGCTGGCTATCTGCTGGATTGCGTTTTGGCCGGAGACGCCGCCTTCCTTGAAGTAGCTCGCCAGGATGGCCGCTCCCTGGTCGATTCTGCCGAGGTGTTCGTGGGCGTTGGCCCGCAGGCATACTGCCATGGGGTCCATGCTGTCATCGATGGGCCATGGGACGCCGTCGGGTTCGAGCAGGGCGAGCACGTCTTCGAATCGGTCGGCTGCGGTGGCGGCAAACGCCGAGGCCACGCGCCAGGCGCTATCGGCCTGGATGTCGTTGGCATGGATGTCGCAGCGCTGCAGCCATAACCTGGCCGAACGAGCATCGCCCCGTCTGGCTGCCCCCATGGCCAGGTGGCTGAGCAGAACCTGCTCATGGCGCGGCAGGCTGAGCACGGCCACGGCGGATTCAGCGAGTCCACGCTGGACCCGATCGTCGAGTTTCTGGTTCGAGCCCAGGACGAGGGTCAGGACATAGAGGGCTTCGGCTGCAATGGGGTCGGGGCCGGACGCGAGTTTCGTCCGCATTCCGTTCCATGTGGCGAGCGCCTCATCGAGCTTCCATTCCGGGACGGTGCCATCGGCGAACAGACCCTGAATTTGAGGCGGAGGAAACAGGGGCTTGTGGTCCTGGGCGACGAGCATGGCCCTTCTATCGGTATCGGGCAGGTTCGGGTCGCCGAGTTGGAGTCGACCGGTTTTTCTTGCTGGCGTCTGGAAAGACTGCCGGCAGGACGGGCAGGTGACCTGTTGGGTTTGGGGTGGCACCTCGACGGCTTGGTGGCAGTTGGGGCATATGGTGATGTTCATATCGAATCGATATGTGTTGCTCATGCGTTCCCTCGATCGGTTCGTTTGCCGTGCGTCATCCCTAGGACCGGTTGGTTCGGTGCCCTTCATCTCGTCTGTTCATGGATCGCATAACGATGCCTGTTTTTCAAGTCGGGGCATTTCGTTGGGACAAAACGGCCATGCCTCGATTCGGCTCATGGTGCCCTTTTTTTGGGGGGTCCCAACGGCGACATCTCAGGTCACCCAGTTTTTGGTCTCGTTTCTAGGTTCGTTGCGCGAATGCAAAGCATTCGGTATATTGATGGGGCGTTGAGCAGGAGCATTCATGGATCGATTCATGTGACGCTTCGATCGTGGAGATTGGAGGCGATGCAGAATCTTGCGAATCGCGACTCATGGGTTATGGTTCGACATCACTAGGGGCCATCATTCGAGGTGAGGTACATGAGCAACGATTTTCCTGCCGATCCCTCCAGCGTTGGAAGCCTGGCGGGACAGCAGGTTGGAAACTATCACGTGGAGCGCATGGTAGGGCAGGGCGGTATGGGAGAGGTGTACCTCGCCCGTCATCCCATCCTCGGGCGTGAGGTTGCCGTCAAGGTGCTTTCCATGGCATGCAGTGAGGACGCCGACCTGGTTTCCCGATTCCAGGCCGAGGCCCAGGCGGTCAGTCGGATTGGCCATCGAAACATCGTCGATGTGATGGACTTCGGGGTGCTTCCCGATCGGCGCAGCTACTACATCATGGAGCTGCTCAAGGGAGAAAGCCTCAGAGAACATCTGGACCGCAGGGGGGCGATACCCCTCGGTGAGGCCATCACGACGCTGGGGCCGGTCATGGACGCCCTGGAAGCGGCTCACGCAGCCGGCATCATCCATCGGGACATCAAGCCGGAGAATATTTTTCTCCATCATCGAAACGACGGGACCCTGGAGCCGAAGCTCCTGGATTTCGGCATTGCCAAGTTGACCGATCCAGCCACCGGTGGATCAGCCATGGGGACGCGAACCGGCGCCCTCCTCGGTACGCCGGCCTACATGTCGCCTGAGCAGGCGCTTGGCCACACCAAGGACATCGGTCCCTGGTCCGATGTGTATTCGTTGGCCGCGGTCCTCTATCACATGATCGTGGGCAGACCCATGTTCGTCGGCGAGAGCTTCACCGAAGTGCTCATGGACCAGGTGCGTACGCCGCCGCCGCCGCCCAGTTCTCTTTTACGCGGACTCGCACCGGCGGTGGATGCCCTGTTCATGACCGCTCTGGCGAAGCGTCCCGAAGAACGGTATCGATCGATCGCCGCGTTTCGGCAGGCTTTGCAGGCCCTTGGGGCATCGGGCCTTGCGCAGGGGCCCGCTGTGGCACGACCAGGTGGTGAGCAACCGGCCGGTGGGGCAACCCCGCCCCCGCCGGGTGCCGTGGGATCCTATGCGCAGATGCCTGGGTCGTCTGCGGCGCCGTTTGGGGTGCAGGGCTCGGGGAGCGGGGCAGGCGACGTGGCGATCCTGCCGACCGTGACCCCAGCACAGATGGGCAATGCGCCAACCGGGTACGCAACCCCGTCAGGTGTGATGCCGGCCAGCGGCATTTCTGGGGGCGTGGCACCCACGGGCGCTGGACCGGTCCCGGTCCAGGTTGCCAACGCCACGGGACCGAGTCCTGCGGGAGCGGAGGGCAGCTGGAGTCAGTCCCGGCAGCCCAGTCAGCCTGGGCAGACAGGTCAGCCTGGACAAATGGGTCAGGGCAACCAACCGAGTCGATCGACGGCTCCTCCCAACGGTTGGGCCAGTCTGAGCGGAACGCAGAACGCGCCGGGGGCTTCGAGCAAGGGCGGCCTCATTGCCGTCGTGGTCGCCATCACCGTGTTGGTGCTCGGAGCCGGGGGCGGCGCCCTGTGGTACTTCGTGCTGCGATCCAAGGGCAGCTCCTCGTCCACCGAGAAGAAGACGGCCGACAACAGCAAGGGGCAGAAGGGAACGAAGGGGGCGAATCCGAATGGGGCCGGACCGGGCCGTCCCGGTGCGAGGCCTGGTGCTGCAAGGCTCAACGCGTGGGTCGTGGTTCCCAAACCGACTCAACCGGTCACCCTTGGATTGGCTTCTGGGCCGGACGATGACCTCTTCTTTCGCCCTACCGCCAACGTGACATGCTGCACGCAGACGGTTGCCATGCAGACGCACGAGGTGACCTGGGCCGAGTACAACAAGTGGGCCGAAGGCCATCCGGATCGGGTCGTGTCTCCATCCGAGAGGATGCGCGGCTTGGGCAAGGACCTCCTCAAGTACCCTGTCGTGGGCGTTCCGTGGAACCTGGCATCCAAGTACTGCCAATCCATCGGTGCGCGGCTGCCCACCGAAGCGGAATGGGAATACACCGCTCGGGGCAAGGATCTGCGCAAGAACCCATGGGGCGAGACGGCTCTTTCTGGGCCTGGTAAGGGTGTGGCCATTCCTGGGCCGGCCGGTGGTGGACTCAAGCCGGTTATGTCCAGCCCAAAGGACGTGGTCCGTGACGGGAAGGGCGTGATCTATGATCTCGGCGGCAACGCCATGGAATGGACGGCGGACCGGTTTCGCCATCCCTTCAACCCGGATCATCCGCCCGAAGGGTTTATCAAGTGGCTGGGGAGCGTGGATGACTGGCGTGCCGTGCGGGGCCTGCCACCTTTGACCAAGGGCATGACATTGCCTGTTTCGTCGGCCTGCGCCAGGAATCGAGGCTGTGTGAGTCGGGACAAGTGTCGGTCCGACGACGACCGGGCCGTTTTCGACAACACTGGCTTTCGATGCGTCAAGGTGG
>JAGGXR010000132.1 GCA_021162935.1 Deltaproteobacteria bacterium | reverse complement strand
TCAACAACTGCCCGTCCATGACCCTCGACGGATCCGGCAACACGCAGTCCTGTCCGAGCGACCCTGGCCTCGTCTGCGTCCAGGGCTGCTTCACGGACACGAGCCAAGCTGGAAACGACGCCTACTTCGCACTGAGCGACTGCGTCCAGACCAATTGTGAAGACCCCTGCTACACAAACTATGATCAAACGGCTTGCGGCACATGCCAACAGAACAATTGCAGTTCTGAACTCCAGGCGTGCCAGTAGAATCGACCTTCAACGCATGACGACCTGGATGCCGTGAGGCGGTCGGCCGCCTCACGGCCACATCCCTCCCTGCATCACGGTCTTCGAATTCGCTTCAGACCAGCTTCTTGAAGTAGACCAACTCGTTCACATCGTCCAACACCAGATGCTCGAAGCGCCCGGCCTGCACATATCCAAGACGTTCGTAGAAGCGATGCGCCGCCTCGTTGTCATCGCTCGCCAACAAAAACAAGTATGGGCTTCGAACGCGGACTCTGGATTCCACCACATCGAGGAGTTTTCGTCCGAGGCCCTTGCCACGGTATTGGTCGGCCAGGGCAAGCAGTTTCAAATAGCCACCCATCAGAAACGTCCCTTCGGTTGCAAACCAAGCAAGGCCGGCGATCTCAGCCCCAGGCTCGTCGGGACGCGCCACGATCACGGCGATACCGGGCTGGCAAAGCGCCTGTCTGAGTTGAACATCGAGGCGTTCCTTCGTTGCCCTGTATCGGTTCATGAGGGGCAAAGCGATGAGCATCGCCGCAGCAGCGGGCACCTCGTGCTCCTGCAAATCCTTGATCACGCACATATTCTGAATCACCGAGTCGGGCACCTCCCTGACGCCAACTTTATGGACGAACTCTGTGATGTGTCAACTTCCGGAAACAAAGATTGACTGCTTTCCTGTACGTCGTCACGTCTGGACCACAAATGCGCTCGGGAAGACCGTGAGCAAATTCGAACTTCCAGTTGGTCGTCATCTTCTTTGCGCCGCTTGCACGAGGTATCCCCAAACCATGTATTCTTGAACGCGTTGGCCGCCCGCATTGTTGGGCCATCAAACGTCACGATCAAATGTCACAATCACAGAATCCGAGGCAGGGACGTTCAGTTCGAGCAAACTCGTTGGCCCGGATCGCAGGATCCGCACCGATGAGGCAGCAGGCCCAGACACATGCGTCACATGGGCGCCTATCGTCACCACGAGCCCTTTGATTGCATGGGTGGAAGGGTTACGGACCAGAAAACGATTGCGAGACAGCGGCTGCACGAAAATCCTGTTCCAAACAACGAGGTAGTCCGCGAGTTCCCCAAGGGATGGAACCCAAATCCGCCCCGAGCGCTGGGCAGCGCCAAGCCTGGCCAACACGAGTCGAAAAGCGGGATGCAGAACATAAATACCTGCTCTGCGAAGCACGAGCGCCATCCGATGCCGCCGATGCCCAGGTGGATGGTGGTCATCTAGGTAGGTATGCGCGATAAATAGGCCATGTTGAGTCGCGAGGCGGTCGAGATGCGCCTGCGACAGCCCACGATCGAGCGAAGCCGGAGTCCGATAGTACCACACCGAACGCCACAGCCACAGGACACCCCTGCCGCCGGCAGAAACCTGAAAGGGGAACAAAATCGACGGCCTGAATCGCCATTTTAACGGCTGGAACATGTCGAGACGGCCGCCCCGTAACCGGACGTCCTGTCCGGTCCACACATATCGAAACCCGGACTTGAACAGCAGGTCCGCCAAAAAAAAGGGGCTCGACCGTCTCCAGCCCCGACAGGAATAGGCCTCGCAGTTTGTGTCGGGCTGATGATCAATCCAGGTGTGCCCCAGGCCGGAAAAAAGCTTGAGCGCCTGTTCCGTGGCCAAACGACTGTCCCGACGGGGTGTGGCCGAATGCGGTCCGAACTCGATTCCCTTGGTTGCAGCGCGGCCCGCCAAGGCTCGCACCCCGGGGTCGTCCATCTGTGGGCTCGGTCCGCCCCTGGCGAACAGAGTCTTGGTCAGATGAAGACCGTTTCCGATGAATCCTCCCACAGGATGCTCGATGGTTGCATCGCTCCGGCCCAACAGAAGAGCGCGAAGTGGCCCAGGTGCGGACTGATCCGCATGGTCCGTAAACACGACGGCGGCATCGAATCCGCGAGGAAACCGACGTTTGACAACCACAGGCCCCTGGCCCACCCGAAAAAGAACGTGGTTCTCCACCACCTCGCCTCTGCGGCGAAATCGACGGTCTCTCAGGATCCTGGGTGAAGGCGGATACCAGTGTCTCTTGCATCGCGCCGCATAAACGGCTAGATGATTCCGATGGTCGTCCAGTTCCAGCACGATCCGGCAGGATCTCCTGGGCGCCACCCGACGGTTGATCAGTCGGCCGACAAAAACGTCCATCCCCGACAGGTCCGGGGCGTCGACCAAGGCGAATCGGCGGCCAGAAAACGTCATTTCCACGAAGCGATCGGTCCAACGATCCACATGGTACGAAATGCCGGGCCGCGCCCGAATCATCCGTTCATCGCGCCAAAGCAGCCGAGCCGTCCGACAGGGCATGCGCAATTCGAGGTGCTCTCGTAGCACGTATACGTTGCGGCGGTATCGGCGCTCCACGTCCACGGAAAACAAACCAGAGGCAGGACCAGTCCGAACCGTTACGGTCATAGCTGCGTAACGATTCACCTGGGTCGCCTTCAGGTTGCCATCCCCCGTCCGAACCCACCCATGCAGCCAACGTGTCGAAATGGCGCGCCCGACCTGTCCTCTGCGCGTCCGAGCATGGTCCATCACCGACAGCATCCGCCACGTCGCCCTTTGAGTCCCATTCCGATACTGGATCACCGTGCCGGATGAAGTGATCGATCCATGCGAAGCTGATGCTTCAAACACAAGAGCCGTTCGGCGCCCAGCAGCACGGGCATGATCGGTTCTGTCCCCTGCAATCGCCGAAACCGGCCAAAGCAGAGCCGGAAGGACCGTCACGAAAACCGGCCATCCATGGCATTGGATCGTCACGCGACAGCACCTCCTCCGAGTATGGACCGGAGGCTCGCTTCAGCCTCCTTCCAACCAATGCGCGACGCCCGGTCGAGAGCCGCTGTGACCACTGATCGAGCCTCATCGGCCCGACCGTTTCTCAGCAGCGCCACGATCATCCCCCGAACCGCATCCAGCCACAGCCGCCCGATCTCCCCGGCCAACGTGGCGTCCGGTCGCTTCAATGCATCGAGGGCTCTGCCGAAGCACAATTCAGCATCTTCCTCATCCAGCGCATCGAGGCTGGCTCGGCCCGACTCGATGAGATATGGAACCGCCGCCAGCCGGTCAGAACCTTCCCATAAATGATAGGCCAGTTCCCCTGCCGTCGCGCCCTCGGCAGCCAGCAGGCTCGCCGCCCGGGCGTGATACTCCTCGCGGACCATGGTGGGTACCCCTGATCGAATGACCTCACGATAGAACGGATGGACGAACTGCCAGTCACTGCCACTTCGTATCATGAACCCGGCCCTTTCCATGACCGACAGCGATTCCTCCATCGAAGGCACATCTTCATCACGATCCGCCTGTCGCTCGATCGAAGCAATCTGTTGTGCATCCACCACCCTACCCAGGATAGCGGCGATCTGCAACCGACGATGATCCACAGGAGCAAGCCGATAGGCACGGGCCGCCACAATATCCACCAGGCGCTCCGGTGGCTCATCGAGGGGATTCGAACATCGAAAAAGCGTCAGTTCCCGAAGCTGAAGCGGATTCCCCCTGCTGCCAACCCCCATTTCCATGGCAACCTTCCGTGAGAGGGATCCATCTAAAAAGTAGGTCGCCAGTTCGCTGGCTTCCTCCGGCTCCAATGGGCTGAGGCGAACCACTCTACTGGTCTCGGGCCAAAGAGCGAAAAAACCATCTTCATAGGTCAAAATGACGGTCACGGGAGCGTCGGTTTCCATGGCTGCAAGCGCCAGAATCAATTCCCTGGATGCACCGTCGATCCGGTCCACATCGTCAAACAACAACACCAGCGGCTGATTGCGAGCCTTGGCATCGACGAGACGCCGCCAAGATTCAGCACGCGCAAAACGGCGCTCGGCCACCGACCCCCCTTCATCTCCAACCCCGAACAACTCGGCCAGACCGGCTCTGTGATCCAAGGACAACGCCAGGCTCTTGAGCGGTTCATCCATGTCCGTCGGTCTCATGGGCTCACAAGGAAGGTCCATAAGCTGCAGCGCAACCGTCCGGACCGTAGACAGCGGCTCGGACACATTGCCCACCAGCGGCGTCGCCCTGATCCCCGTTCTGCCCTCGGATACGGCTCGCGCCATCAGCTCGGACGCTGTCCGAGTCCGTCCGATGCCCACCGGTCCGCTGAAACGAAACACCCCGAATCCTTCCCTCAGAATATCGCGCTCCAGATCGGCAAGCACTGCTCTGCGCCCGACGAACGGCACGTTCTGGCTCACCTGGCACAACTGACTCGTATCCACCAGCGGGTTCACCCCCCTCGACATGGTCTTTTCAGGCATACGGAAGGCCGTATCCATGGTGGCGGCCTCCGCAGACGACGGTCGTGACAGTCGCTCCGAAACGATGTCTCCCTCCGACACGACCTGCTCACCTTCATTGCCCACCTGTGCGCGACATTGGGCACAAAGGGGCCCATCCCCCTCTCCAAGGGGTCTCGAACACCGGACGCACAGGTGTCTGTCCGTGCTATCCAGATCCGTCACATGAATCCACTCGTCCAACACACGAAGAAACTCGCGTGCAGAAGGAAACCGCATTGCAGCGTCCTTGGCCAAGGACCACATCACGATGGCATCCAGCGAAGGTGGTATGGTCGAAGAACCGTTCGACGGAGGCACCGGCTCCTCATGAATCTGGGCAGCCATGATCTCTGCTGGAGACTGCCCACTGAATGGACGGCCTCCCGTAAGCATCTCATAGAAAATGACCCCGGCCGAGTACACATCGGAACGAGCGTCCTGCTCGATGCCACGCGCCTGCTCCGGGGACATGTACTCGGGCGTACCGCAGACCATGCCGGTCCTCGTCACACGCTCCTGCTCCTCACTCCGACGGGAACGGGCCACCCCAAAATCAAGGACCTTGACGAAATCCTCGACGTTTCCTCGGCTGCTCAGGAAAATATTGCCAGGCTTGAGATCCCGATGAACGATTCCAAGGGCATGAGCCGCCTCGAGTGCCGCCAAGATCTGACGCATGACCCGCACCGCCCGCGAAACCGAGAAGCGCTCCTCGGCCAAAATATCCACGAGACTCCGACCAGTCAGCAACTCCATGACGAGATAGGGAGCCCCACTGGGAGTCATGCCGAAATCGAAGATCGTGATCGAGTTGGGATGATTCAACGCGCTCGTCAGCTTGGCCTCCCTCATGAACCGCTTCAAGGCCACCTCATCGCCTAAGTACTGCTCGTGGAGGACCTTGAGTGCCACCGACCTGCCGACATCGAGGGTCTGCGCGCGATACACGGCCCCCATGCCGCCCTCGCCGATCTTCGCCTCGACCAAATAGCGCCCGGCAAAGGTCATGCCGACGTATGGATCCCCTTCGATGAGGGCGGCGGTGTGGAGCGGGCTGCCGCATGCCGGGCAAAA
The DNA here is from genome assembly GCA_021162935.1 of Deltaproteobacteria bacterium. Taxonomy (GTDB): domain Bacteria; phylum Myxococcota_A; class Polyangia; order HGW-17; family SLPX01; genus JAGGXR01. The sequence goes on along the minus strand of JAGGXR010000132.1, from coordinate 10,415 downwards.
TACCTGCGCCGGCAGGCAGGCTCCACCGCAATTCGGGCACCGTTTCATCGCAGGGTTACTCCTCCTCCAAGATCGCATCCCAGAAGGTGTTCAAAATAGGGTCGCCTTTTTCGAGCGCCGAGGCGCCCATCTGACGCGAAGCCACGAAGGCGCGTACTTGGTATCATAATACGCAACCCAGGAACGACGAAGACAGAAGGGGTGGATCGGTCTTCCAGATGGCAAATGTATTCTGCTCACCCTCCTATGTATCAGCACGCAGCAGGTGCACGACAATCCGCGCGCCTCCGGCTTGATCCTCGTCGATACGATCCTCACTCCACACCCTACCACCAAAGCTCTCGACCAAGGTCCGGACCACCGACAGTCCGACTCCGGATCCACTCTTGCGGCGACTCGAAAAGCGATTAAAGATCTGTTCCTTCAACTCATCTGGAATGCCTGGGCCATTGTCCTCGATCCAGATCTGCCAACCACATTTTTCATCCAAGTCGGCAGCGTGGAAGGACACAAGGACCTCTGCTGGATCATCTGGGTTATGGAGCACCGCATTGTTGATCACGTTGAACAGGACCTGCTGGAGCAAGACGTTCGCCTCGACCACGACAGGCTCCCCTGCATCGGCTACATCACTCTCCACCACCCGTTCGGGGTAGGATTCCGCAACAGCCGCTGCCACCTCACTTGCCATAACGCCCACATCCAGGGCCCCCAAGGGGCTGATGTCGCCAGCCTCGACCAACGTCATCATTTCGACATGGTCGATGAGCCTCTTCATCCGACCGGCCTGGCGTCGACAGACGAGCAAAGCCTGCCTCTGACGATCCGTCCAACGCTGTCCGAGGTCGAGCATGCGGTCCAGGCTATCAAGGAACTTGGAGCTGTACGTCCCAATGTCCCGACACAGAATCCGATTGAAAAACTCGGCCCTGGCCGTTACCTGCCTCAGTTCCAGTTCGAGGGTCTTGCGCTCGGTCATATCCACGAGAATACCGAGCATTCCCCGAGGCCGTCCAAGCACATCCCGCAGACTCGACCAGACAATGGACACCAGCAGCGGTCGACCGCTGTTCACCTGAATCTTGGTCTCCCATTCCCCTCCAACGATCCCAGAAGACGCCCGATTCCAGGCCCCTTCGATGTCCATGGTATCCATGACCAAAAAACCAAGGGGCTTCCCCAAAATCTCAATGCGTTCGAAGCCGGTCAGTCGTTCCATTCCTCGATTGAACAGGACGATCGTTCCCGAAAGGTCCACGGCGACAATGGCCAGACTCGAATTTTCCACGATTTGGCGGAGGACATCGAGTGCTTCGTAGCCCAACTCCTGATCCGCCATGCTGACTCCTGCATTCTAAACGATGGTTCCCGTTCCGCTTCATCCGTGGCTTTGACGACCCTGATCCGCAATGGGGCCACGCCTGACCAGAAAGCGCAACACAGACAGGTTAAGCCGATGGGAGGATTCGTCAAGATCGGGACGCGGCTCCATCCGCCGCACCTAGGAATCGCCCTTCAGAAGTGGCAACAGATCCTCACGCGCTTGCCACAATCCACAGCCGAAATCCTCCAGGGATGCCAGTCCCCGTACCACGGTCGAACGCGCCGAAACACGAAGGAGCGGCACGGATCCGGTCAGGTCTTCCAGACGTTCCAGTTCGGTACCGTGGATGGCGGCACGCGCATGGCAGAATGGACAGGTCGGCGAATCCGGCTGAATCTGGTTCGCGAACACGGCGGTCAGCGGGATCTGGTGTCCCGATAGTTCCTCCATGGTCCGCGCCGTTTCCAGAACGGACATCGCCTCCGGTATCGTTACCAGAAAGAAAGCCGTTCGTGTCGGGTCCATCAGGACCGACCGAACGTCGGACATCTGGTGGCGGGCAGTCGTCAGGAGTTCATCCATGGGGGGATCGCCACGCCCTTTACGGCCGAACCACCGTCCGATCGTCTTCGTCATTCGCTGCATATAGCCTCGAACGGTCATGAGGCGACCCAACCAGCCCTCGAGTAACTCGGGGAGGAACAAGAGGCGGAGGGTATGGCCCGTGGGAGCCGTGTCCAAGACGATCACGTCGAAAGTCGAGGAATTCATGGTGTCCAAAAGAATCTCCAGCGACACGTATTCATCCACCCCGGGAGCATGGCCCAACGGCTCGATGATGCTGTCCATGGCGCGCCGCACCCGCCCCCTATGGGCATCGGAATCCGATGCATTGGTCTGCGAACCATCACCCGATGCCGCCTCGGCCGCCTCCTGCTGCGATGGTCCAGACATCGCCGACCAGGTCGCAGAAGAATCCGTCTCCTGGCCCACGAGCCCCGGTGCAAGCAACACCGGGTTGTGACCGATCCGTTGCTCGAATACATCGGACAGAGAATGCGCCGGGTCCGTAGATGTCACCAAGACGCGCAATCCGGACCGGGCGAGATAGAGGGCCGTCGCGGCCGCAATGGTGGTCTTGCCCACTCCGCCCTTCCCTGAAAAGAACAGATACACCGGCTCTTTGGCTTGGCCGGAATGAGCTGTCGACATGGTCATTTCTTTCCTGAGGATCTCAGGACGGCATCAGATTTCCGTCGCAGAGAGACGTTGCCGCTCCAAACAATTCCAAGCAGCGACTAACGAAGGACAAAATCCGTATCCATGGCGAACACGACGGAATCGAGGCGCAGGACCTGTCCGGTCACGCCTCCCTGGGTCTCCGTGTCATCGCCCATGTCCAGGAGGTAGACCATCCCGTCCATTCCCCACAGCGCCGATGCCGGAATCCGCATGGACGCATCGAGAGCAGCCGTGGTAAACCCGGAAATCACATCGAACTGAAAACCATCGTCACGACCAGGAGGGCTCGTCGCCGAACCGCCCTGTATCGCGAAGGTCAGTATGGGATTCGAAAAATCCTTGGCATCCAGGGGAAGCCTCGCTCGATACAACGGTGGCTTGGTGGGGTCCGGAATGCAGGTGTCATCCTGAGTGGCGTCCGGTACGCCCGAGACCAGCGTCCCGGTCACCGATCCGTACACCAAGAACTGCCCCATGACACGAATCTCGTACCCAATAAAGGACGGCATGCACCAGGTCACCTCGCCTCCCAGGTCCACGCGACGGTCCGGCAAGGGAGCCCGCACACAAAGGCCGTCCTGGCAGACGCCCGCAACGGTCGCACAAACATCTTCGTCAGTGGAACAATCCAGGCTGCATCGCCCATGGTCACAGACGAAGGATCCCGACGTCCCACCTTCGGAGCCGCAGTCCGCCGCCGTCTGACAAGCAGTTCCCGGGGCATCCAACACGCCCAGAACGAGGCGATGGTTGTGCGCCTCCTTCACTTCGTACTCCCGGCTGCCCTGGGCAAGCGACATACAGGCATTGAGAACCCGCTCCTGTCCGATGTATCGGCTGTCGATGCACAACCCGCCGTTGTCCTGATTCTGTCGCGTGTTCGCGAGGCAGGAGTACCCGTCGAGGCAGTCACTGTCATCCTCGCAGCCCTTGATCACCACCAGATCCCCAACCCGAACGCCCGCAGGACAAAACGCCATGCTGTCATCGCGCAACTCGGCGCTGTCCGGGTCGTCCATGGCCGGGACCGGCTTGTACACGTACCCGGCCGCCCCCGTGCCAGCAGGCAGCACTCCCTCGTAATCCAATGTCCAAGTCTCATTCACGGCCACCTTCGGATCGGTCACATCCAGCCCCGAGATATCCATGTTGCCCGGAGGATCCGGCCAAAGCTCTCCGGCCTTCAGATAGAAAATCGGATCATCGACCCGAACCCGACCATCTTCGGCCTCCCTCGTATCGGTGAGGTTGCGTATTTGATGCGCCATGATCGCATAGACGCCATCCTGACGCCGATGCTCCCACTCGTCCGATGTCCCGTTGTGATTCTCGTCGGTCGTGGCGAATTCCTCATCCACGTCCACCAAGAAAACCTCGCCGTCGAGCGTCAGCAGGTACACGAACGAACCTCCCAGACGCATGGGATCCAATTCGTCGAGGCTGTCATCCAGATCCGACTGAGCATTGTACACGAACACCGCATCCACGACCTGACGATGGCCAGGCAGTTCGATCCCGGGACTGTCCGACAGAGGAGCCCTGGGCACCGCCCCGAGGGGGATACAACCAGCGTCGTCCAGCCACGACTCCTGTCCGAAAAATGGATCCCGTGAGTCGGGGTTCGTCTCGCATTCCACGTCCGCGTCCAGGTCGAGCACCCGCACGTCTCCTTGACGCGTCATGACATACAGGAAGAACCAGTCATGAACCGGCGTGGGGCCTACGAGCCGAATCCTGCGGATCCCATCGTCGACGTCGTCGAACGTGATCACACTCGCACCGACTGTCTGCAATACTCCTTCAGGGGCCACGTCGATGCTGACGATGTAACCGGCACGATCTGCCGCCACGAGCAATCGTGACGAACGGCCGGTCTGCCCGTAATCCACGAAGGCAAGATGGCCTGGTGCGTCGGACCGCCGATTGCCGCCAGAATGTCCGTCTCCATGCACATCTGCGCAGTCGGCTGGGCAAAATGGGTCGGTCCCGCCATCCACCACGCCTTGATCCGAAACGAACAGGCTCTGCAGCACCCGCCCCGTGTCCAGATCGACACGGGCCACGAGGCCGCAAGACGGAAAGGTGACGAACGCCTGGTACCCTTGAATGTCCTTACAGATAGGATGGTCGCTCATGGGACCGGGCACGATCTCCATCTCGCCAGGCCGGGCCAAAAGACGCCCTGAATCCGTAAAGAACCCAGTCCGACCGATGAGAGGAACCTGTGATGTCCTCGCGGTCTTCCAGCCAGCGAGTCGCAACAGACCAGTATCGTCCACGACCGAAAAATCACAACTCCCACCGTTGAGCACGTAAGCGGCGCAGCCGTCACTGGTGGTCTTGAGGTCCACTGGGGCCGGGCCGGTCGGCACCATGCCGTAGCCGATCTGATGCGCCGCCAGGTCCACAAGCCGCCCATGGGTCAGGTCAGCTAGGGAGAGCTCTCCACGAGCAGAATTGAGCACGAGAGCAAACAGCGCCCGCTCGTCGAGGGCATCCTTGCAGGCATCCTCGTCTCCGTTGCACCAAGCGCCCGACAGGCTGCAGTACTCGGGCGGCAAGGCCGTTAGATTCTCCCCGCCCGGCTCCGTGGGCCCCGCACAAAATTGCGCGAGGACCGTGGGACGCTCCAAATTCCGCTCCGGCGTGTTCACCTGAGTCTGCTTGCACCCCGAAGACCACCAGAGCCCCGCGGTCACAACAGACACCAGGAACGCAGAACGCCACGTCATTGCTTCACCGCCTTCTCCGGCAGGCCGATTCGACCCACCACCCGATTCCATGTCGGGCTGGAGGGATCCAGGTCGATGACCGAAATCGTGTTCTCGGCAAAATCACTCACATAGGCCCGATAGCGGAGTGCGGGCGGCACCCACGGTTCGTCCGGTCCAAACACGATGCCATGGGGTCCCTTGCCCACGGGAATCACCGACACGAGTTGCCCGGCGTTCGGATCCACCACGAACACCTCGCCCGTCGCCCAACAGGTGATATAGGCCAACAGCCATCCGTCAAAGGTCCTCAACGCCAACTCGGAGGGCTGAGCACAAACATCCAGGGCATTGACGACCCGATCGTGGTACTGGCCGTCCTCGATGGAGGCATCCATCTCGACCAGGGCCGGTGGCACACGGGACACAGCAAAAAGCCGCGAGGAATCCGGACTGACCGCCAAGCCACGAATGTCTCCCGTGACCGTATTCTCCATGGGGCCACCCGGGACGGACAGGTAGACTTTGTGTGCAAGGGAAAGCACCGTATCTCCGTCCGCAGCACTCCGAGATCCTTCGAAACAGCGAGCGCCGTCGACTCCCATGCCACCCACGCAATCGAAGTACCAGGTTCCTCCATCGGCACGAGGTCGACATTCCAGAGAACCATGACAGTCCGATGTCTCGCTGCAGCGAGAACACAGTCCCGACCTACAGAACCCACTGGTGCAGGCGGCGCCCGTTTGACAGCTCGCACCAAGCACGAGAGCACCGCTTTCGCATCGGTGGTACCCCAGCCCATTGTCCAGGACACAGGTGGCGGCTCCAGCGCAATCGTCATCAATCGCACATTCCGAACACACCCCACCAGTGCAGAATCCGCTCGCACATTCCCCGGATGAGCAGGACGTCCCCAAATCCTTGTCGCCGCCTCGGCATGCGAATATCCCCTCCTGTGAACTCCACTTGCAGGCCTGCGTCCCGGGACAATCGTCTGCACTCGAACAGTGAGAACAGATCCGCCCATGACAGAACCCGAATGCACATTGCGTTTCCTGCACCGCAGCCGCCTGCAACTCGACCCCTGCAATGAGGGGAGCGGTCCTGGCACTGACGAAAATAGGGGCATCCGGATCGCCGGGATCCAGGCTCACCACGTCGAAGCCGCCGCGCTTGCCGCTGAGACCCTGGTCCAGCACGTCGTCGAGCACCTGGCGGAGAATCGGCACGTCATCGTGGCTCAGGTCGAAGAGACTCACGGCCCCCGACGACAGATGCACGACGTACATGAGCCGCAGCGCCGAATCTACCGAGAGTGCGTACGGCTCATCGGGCAAACTGGCCGTGATGAAGGGAGCATCGTCAGGAGGCTCCGAGACCACGTGGGCATCGTTACAATCCCGAATGTGATTCGATCCGCCAGCGCAATTTTCGCCGCAGGTCAAACACATGACCTTGGCGTCATCGCCATCGCCATCGAAGAGCACGTCCATGTAGGTGACGGACGGGTCTCCACGCACAGCCACGTAAAGACGATAGCGACCGAACGCACCGTCCTGTTCTGGAACGCTCCAGGCTGGACGTCTCAAAAGCGCAATCTGTGACGGAAACTGCCCAACCCGGACCGTTGCATCCTGGATGACGAGACCGGCGGTTTCGTCACACTCGATCACGTACGGGTCTTGCGCCGCCTGACGGCAGGACGGGGGCACCGTGCGAAAACGAGCGTTCGATTCTGCCAGATTCACCACGGCAATGGTGCCGCCGTTGTACCGGATGTCCGCATTGCTGTTCGCCACGAACAAATATTTTCCGTCCGGACTGACCGCCAGACCGGTTGGAAAAAAGATCTGGTCCGTAGGGGGATTGACCCCTGGCCTCTCCACTCCACGCACCCCGTTGAGGTCGTTCTGACAGGCTCCAAGGAGTATCCCACCAAGAGCGGCCAGAACCGACATCGTGACCACTCGGTTCATACCTCGCCACGCTCCTCTCGCAAAGCAGCCTGAGCAGCGGCCAGCCTGGCGATGGGCACTCGAAACGGACTGCAGCTTACGTAGGTCAAACCGGTTCTGTGACAGAATTCGACCGACGAGGGCTCTCCACCGTGCTCGCCGCAGATGCCCACCTTGAGCTTCGCCTTGGTTGAGCGGCCTTTTTGGACGCCCATGGCCACGAGTTGTCCAAGGCCCTCCTGATCGATGGCCACGAAGGGATCGCGGTCGTAAACCTTGTTCTCCACGTACTCGGGCAAAAACCGTCCCGAATCATCCCGACTCAGTCCGAACGTGGTCTGTGTCAGATCGTTCGTGCCAAAGGAGAAAAAGTCCGCATACTCGGCGATGCGATCCGCAACCAGGCAGGCTCTGGGAAGTTCGATCATGGTACCCACCAGATAATCCACCTCCACGCCTTGGGTGGCAAACACCTCCTTGGCCACCCGTTCCACGACTTCGCGATGGAACTTGAGTTCGTTTTGATGGCTCACGAACGGAATCATGATCTCCGGATGCACCTCCATCCCGGCCTTCTTCACCGAACAGGCCGCTTCCAGAATGGCCTGTGCCTGCATCTCCACGATTTCGGGATAGGCCATGGAGAGACGGCAGCCCCGATGCCCGAGCATGGGATTCGCCTCCTTGAGGCTCTCCACCTTCTGCGTGATGACACCGGGCGAAACGCCCATCTCGGCGGCCAACTCGCGGACCTGTTCCTCTTCGTGGGGCAAAAATTCGTGCAGAGGAGGATCCAAAGTCCGAACGGTCGCGGGCCGCCCCCCCATCTCCCTAAAGATGCCCTCGAAATCACTGCGCTGCATGGGAAGAAGGTCTGCAAGGGCGGCCTTGCGATCCTCGACGTTGTCCGCCAAAATCATGCGCCGGACGTGTAGAATCCGCTCGCCCTTGAAAAACATGTGCTCGGTCCGGCACAAACCAATACCCTCGGCTCCGAATTTCACCGCCTGGGCAGCCTGATCCGCCTGGTCCGCGTTCGTCCGCACCCCGAGCCGACGATATTCATCCGCCCAGGCCATCACACGCGCGTAGGTCTGATACGTGCTCGATTCTTCCGGCTTCAGACTCCCCTCCAGAAGCACCTGGAGGACCTCCGACGGCCTCGTCTGTACCTTACCCAAGTAGACATGCCCTGTGGTTCCCGAAATGGAGATCCAATCCCCTTCCCTGACCACCTCGCCGGACACTTCGAAGTGCCCTTTGTCGTAATCGATCACCAACGCGCCACAACCAGCGACGCAGACCTTGCCCATCTGGCGCGCCACCAAAGCCGCGTGAGACGTCATGCCGCCCTGAGCCGTCAGGATCCCTTCGGATACGGCCATGCCCTTGATGTCTTCGGGGGATGTCTCGTTACGAACGAGAACCACCGGCGAACCGTCCGCCGCCATTTCGGCCGCCGACTCGGCACAGAAGGCGACCTTACCGGTCGCGGCGCCGGGTCCTGCGTTTAAACCTCGGGCGATCGTCTTGGCGTCGGCCAGCGCCTGACGGTCGAACACGGGACGCAGATATTGATTGAGCTGGTCCGGCTGAACGCGAAGCAGGGCTTCCTTTTCATCGATGAGCCCCTCTGCCACCATATCCACGGCAATCCGAAACGCTGCAAAGCCCGTACGTTTGCCCACCCTGGTCTGGAGCAGATACAGCTTGCCGTTCTGCACGGTGAACTCGAGGTCCTGCATGTCGCGATAGTGGTTTTCGAGTTTCTTCTGGATGGCGTCCAGTTGTCCGTAGCACTCAGGGAACAGTTCCTCCATGGAAGGCGGATCCCCTTCACGCCGGTCCTCGGTGCGCAGCTTCGATGGCGTCCGGATCCCGGCCACCACGTCCTCACCCTGGGCATTCACCAAAAACTCACCGTAGAACCGTCGCTCGCCCGTGGCCGGATCGCGCGTGAACGCTACGCCCGTGCCCGAATCCTGGCCCAGGTTTCCAAAAACCATGGACTGCACGTTCACCGCCGTACCCCAGGCGCCAGGAATCCGATGAAGACCTCGATACACGATGGCTCGTTCGTTGTTCCAGGACCCGAACACCGCAGTGATGGCCCCCCAGAGTTGGTCCTTTGAATCCATCGGGAAGGGACGACCAGCCTCCCGCTCCACGACCTCGAGGTATTCGTGACACACCGCCTCGATCGCGGCAGCGTCCAACTCGCTATCCATGGCGGCCCCGACAGCCTTCTTCTTGGCGCTCAAGACCTTCTCGAAGGACGAATGGGGCACGCCCATGACCACGTCCCCGTACATTTGGATGAGCCGACGGAAGCTGTCGAATGCGAACCGCGGATCGCCGGCCCGGTGGGCCAATCCAGCAACAGCCTCGAAATTGAGCCCAAGATTCAAAATGGTGTCCATCATCCCAGGCATGGACACCCTGGCACCGGAACGGACCGACACGAGCAAGGGGTTGGACGCATCTCCAAACTTGGCGCCCATCTGCACTTCGAGATTCTTGAGTGCCTCGTCCACCTGCGACGCAAGCTCCGCTGGATACTGTTCATCATTCTCATCGAAATACGTACACACGTCGGTGGTGATGGTGAATCCAGGAGGCACCGGAATTTCGAGCCTCGCCATCTCGGCGAGATTGGCGCCCTTGCCCCCCAAAAGATTCTTGTCTTCGGCACGACCGTCTGTTCCCGCCCGCCCAAACTTATACACGTATTTCATCTCCGCCTCCTTTGCATCAGGCCACATCGGATCCGCGCCACGCGCAGCAACCGACCCGTCCGAATCTCGTCTCGGCCACGGCGGCCCACGGACGCAGCCTCATCAATCCGACATCCTCGTTGATGTCCTTACAAGACTGTAACCAATTACGAAAGCCCAAAAAGCACCGAATGCTTCTGTAAACCATTTTCCGTTCGGCCCGAGTCCCGCGTGGTAGTTCGCAGGATCCACGAGCCAGAACGCGTCCGTCCACACCTCGAACGACAGCAAACCAATCGTCTTCAGGCTGTCGATGAGCAATGCGGCGTGATAGCCCAAGTACAGGGCAACAGCCAACAATGCCATTCCGCCCAGAAAAAACGCAACCCGCATCCATGCCTCCCGAGCGGGACCCATCGCCGCAGGGCCATACCATTGAGCCCTCGCCGCGACAAGGCCCACCCACGAC
>JAGGXR010000095.1 GCA_021162935.1 Deltaproteobacteria bacterium | reverse complement strand
GGGGGCGGGGGGGGGGGGGGGGGGCGAACCGCTGCGCCGCACTTCAGGTCGGTCCACGCGCCGGGGTGCGGCCCCGGAAGAAGGAGACGGACGCGGTAGTCCGGCCCCTTGGGCAAAAGCACAGTCGCCTTGCGACCGGGCAGGGCGGACCGCAGGACCGACGCTCCCTTGGCCTGAATCTCGAAGGTGAGTCGGCTCATGATTTTGGCTTTGGCCGATTCGCGGATGCCTGCGGTTTTGGCCGGTTGTTTGCTTCGGGCCTTGGATGTTTCGTTGCGTCCTGCCGGCCTGCCCGGTCGCTCGATGGTGGCCGAACAGAGGCTTCCGCCGAGTTGGTGCTGGATCACAGCGCTCGCCTGTGCGAGCGGTCCCTTGGTCAGGATCAACGACCGGGTGACCACGAGCGTATCGTTCGTTTCCAGGTCGGCCGTGGTGTAGGTGGCCTGGACGAGAGGGTTGAAGCCTGGATAGGCCATGGAGAACTTCATGCGCATGGGCCGGCCCTGGCCCGTGACGAGGCTGATGGTCCAGTCCTGATCCGCCTGGTTGGCCACGACCTCTCTGGCGACCCAGGAGGCATGCAGCACCGACGAATGTTCCACGAGCCCGGTTCCGGGAACGAAGAGGCGGCTGTTGCCCATGTACATGTCGTCTCCCACTCCCAGGCGCAGGACGCGTCTGCGCGACGCGTTGCGCACCGTGGTGGTAAAGATCAGCTTGGGTTGGCGCGGCGGCGCCCAGACGTGGGTGACCACTTCCAGGTCAAGGTCCCGGTCCCGCACACGGCCCCAGAATTCGATCCCTGGCCCGCGACCGTCCGTACCGGCGGGCAGGACCTTGGCCTGATCGTAGTACACGTGGTACTTGCCGCGCGTGTCTGTGACCGTGGTGGCCGCCATGTAGAAAAGGTCCTTGCCCTGGTCGCGGAAGCCCAGGTCTACGAGACGTCCGTCCTCGTGACGGAAGATGGCCACGAATCGGTCATTGCGTAGTTCCCAGTCACCGATTTCGCCGATGGCCATGGGTCCGGATAACAAGGATGCCTTGGTCGCTAGTCCCACGGTGCCGTGCTCGGCATCGAGATCCGGCGGCAGATCCGCCTGCACGAAATTCGGGTTCTTGGTGGCGGGACAGGCGCACAGCAGTCCGGTCAGGGCCGTTAGCAGGAGCGACGTCCATGTCGACGCACGCATCGTCGAAGTGGATGGCCGTGTGCGTTGCCTGGAGGCCGATGCCTGTCCGTGGTGGGTTCCGTTTCTTGTGGCGGTTGCGTTTTTCATCGGCGCCTTCCTGAACGTGTGGGGGGGGCTTGGGTCAGGTGTTCGCCCGGTTCGGCAGGGAATCGATGGTCGCCAGCCCGCATTGGACGAGCATGTAGACCATACCGGCCAGCTTGCGCCATTCCTCTCTGGTTCGGGCATCTTGGAGTAGGACGTCCAGCGAGGTTGCTCCGTCCAACCGCTCGTAGATTTCGCGTGGATACGACCCGAGGCGCAGCCGATCCGGCGGAACGGGTGGAGGGAACACGGCGGTGGGACGTTCGTCGAGCATCGAGGTGATCCGTTCTTCGAGGATGCCGTTCGGCAGTTCCTGTATCGCCGCCCAGATGACCTCGAAGGCGTCGAGCCCAAGCGGGATGGAGGGCTTGTCGCAGGTGGCTTCGGGATGGAACGAGAACGTGCCCGTGGACCATGCGAAGGCGGTCAGTAACTTGCTGCGCACCTGGTGGGTGAGGAGGCGCAGCATCTGCATGGGCCGGAGCAACCCGAGAGACACGAGGGTCTCGCCCAGTCTGCCGTCGTGCTCCGGCATGACCCTGAGGGCTTCGTTCAGCTCCTGTGGATCCAGGACGCCCTGGCTGAGGAGGTACTGGCCGAACAGCTCCGACGTATCGTTCGAGACGACGAATTCAGGGTCGCCCTGGACGAGATAGACCTCCTTGGTCGTCTTTCCGTTTTTGAGTACGAGCAGTCCCGTGCGCGACTTGACGGCGAGATGGAACATCACGGAGATGAGACTTGTGTTGTCGAGTCGGCCCGCCGTTTCGGGGGGCGGCAGGCTGTCCATGTTTCGTTCCGCGGCCACGACGTTTTGTTGAGCCGCCACGCTGGCGTCGAAGTCGGCCCCACCATGGGTTCGATGGTTGGTCCGTGTGTCTCCGACATCGACTTTGTTCGTCGGCGCCGCGCTGTCCACGTCGGACAGGCGTGCCGTGGGAGCCGGGACGGGCAGGGGCTCGAAGCCGGATCCAGTGGGCGTATACTGCACGTCGTGTCCAGTCTGCTTGAAGAGCTTCTGCACGAATCGGCGCAGGGTGGCCGCGGGTAGGAGCTGGCGATGCTCGAACAGGAAGTGTTGAAGCGCGTCGCGAAAGGCGCCAGCGGTCTGGTACCGTTGATTCGGATCCCGGGCGAGTGCCCGGTAGAGGATCTGCCTGAGTTCTTCGGGAATTTTCTTTCCGTACTTGTGGAGTCGGTCCAGCTTGGCGTCGCGGATTTGGAGGAGCACGTCCAGGTAATTCTTGCCTTGGAAGAGGCGGCGTACCATGAGGATCTCGGCCAACAGGATGCCCGCGGCGAACACGTCGGCCCGATGGTCCGAAGGCTGACGCAGGACGACCTCGGGCGCCAGGTAGCCATACTTACCCCGGATGATGCCGGCCTCTGCCGGATCCTCACCGGACGCAAGAGTCGCCAGACCGAAATCGGCGAGTTTCACCTCGCCGAGTCGCGAGATGAACACATTCGAAGGGGACACATCCCGGTGCACGATGCCAAGAGGCTTGTCATCTTCGCCCTGGAGGGTGTTCGCATAGTCCAGGGCGTCCAGCACGGCAGTCACGATGTGCAGGGCCACGGGGATAGGAAACTGGAGCCGCATCTTGGCGCAGGACTGAAGGAGCCTGCCTCCGTCCGTTCCACGAATGTACTCCATGGCCAGGTAATAGCGGCCGTCCACCTCGCCGAAGTCCAGCACCTGCACGATATTGGGATGGTTGAGGCGCACCATGATCCGCGCCTCGCGGATGAACATTTCAATGAATTTTGGGTCGCTCGCCCGTTCGGGAAGGATCCGTTTGACCACCACTGTCTTGCGGAAGCCATGGGGCCCGGAACTCACCCCACGGAAGATTTCGGCCATGCCTCCTTTGGCCAGACGCTTCTCCAGTAAATAAGGACCGAATTGAATGGGGCGTTCCGGTTGCTCGCTCATCCCGTGTCCGTCTGTGCTGTCACGACGTCGAGGCGGCGTCCTTGGCTGTGTCTTCATGGAGACGGACGACACCCGTGGTGATTCTCTTGTGCCTGCCTTGCCCGAAATTCACGCGTCCTGCACGAACCACGCAGGGTTCTCGCGCAGGGCTCTGCGTCAGAACTCCGATGCAGGCTCCCGACGTTCGGTCATAGTACCAACGCGAATGCAGTATGGAGGATCTCACAGTGGACAGCAAGGAAAACTGAACCATCATGGCAGCGGCCCTGATGCCCATATCGTGCTGCTACCGTCGGCTTTTCGGCCTGACTGTGAGCGACTTCACGCAGCGAAACCCAATGGCGGCGGTTCGCAGGTTCGGCAGTACTTTGTTACGCAGGTACGTGGTGATTCCGCCTTCACTGGAGAGCCACCCGCCGCCCCGGATGACCCGTTTCGCCGGCCCGGAACAGAAGTGTCCTGGGTTCTTCGTTCCCGACTTGGTCTGGCGATATGCGTGCGGGTCGTAGCAGTCCTGCACCCATTCGAACACGTTCCCCGCCATGTCGAGCGCCCCGAATGGGCTCGCACCCGGTTTGTGCGTGCCCACTGGATAGGTCCCGTGCTGGCCGCAGCCCGTGTGGCCCCAACGGTCCTTGTAGACCGCGAATCCGCAGATGCTGCCTCCTGGACTCCTGCCCCATGGAAAGGGCCGGGAATCCGTACCTCGGGCCGCATACTCCCACTCTGCCTCGGTGGGCAGACGTTTGTGCCTCCATTTGCAGTAGGCCGCCGCCTGGTTCCAGTCCACGCAGTTTACGGGATGGTGACCGTGGCCCTTTGCCTTCCAGTTGCATCCACTGAGCATGTGGTTGTTCGGGTCCTTGGCCAGAGGCTCGGTGCAGGCCTTGGCCCGCACGCAGCGTGCATACTGCTTCACCGTCACTTCGGTCTTGTCGATCAAGAAAGCGTCGAGGCACACGCGATGCGCCGGTTCGTAGTCCGCATATCGTTTGATTCTGGACCGGTGCAGCTTGTTTTTTCCCATCAGATAGCAGTCAGCCGGCACCTTCACCATCCCGCGCATCGACTTGGCTCCATGCCTGGTTCTACGGGGGCACAGGCAGCGCCATTGTTTTGCGTCGAATCGACAGCCACGCCGGCATCGGTGCCTGCCCCGGGCCGTCGCCTGGCTCATGGCCGCCGCCGTTCCAACCCAGACCCCGAGCGCCGCCACTGCCAGCGTTTTCCACAGAGTCGCAGGATGGACCACGTTTCTTTCGTTGGCCCGAATCGACCCGCTGGATCCGGTTCTCACTTCTTTTTCAGATTCTTTTCTGAATCCTCTTTTGGTGGCTGCTCTTCCTCCCGAATCCGGAGTCGTTTCCGGAACAGCCTTCGGTCCATGTGGTCTCATCGTGTCCTCCCAGGTTGGTCTTCGTCTTGCCTTCGTCTGGTCTTTGTCTGGTCTTCGTCTTGCCCAGGTTCATTTCTGTCCTACGTGTATCCGCGTCCTGGTTTTCGGTCTCGTGGGTCTGGTGCATTCGACGCCAGGGCCGCTCGTCCCATTCATGTCGGTTCGCTGCACGTCCAGCAAAATCCCACCGTTTCGTTGCAAACCTGGTCGGTTTACATCGTTGGAAAGGGCCAGAAACGCACAAGGCCGAACCGATTTCCGAAGACTAGGCAAACGTCGCACTGGAATGCAAGCCAAAATCAGGAGGACATTGCGGCAGGTCGATGCCAGACGAGCCATTTTGTCGGTCACGAAACGGAAAATATGACGGACAACGACGTTTGTCGTTCATAGATTTACGACAAGAGGGGGCGTCGGCCAGCGGGCAGGACCTCAGTTTATTTTTGCGACCATCCTGCAGATTTTCCCTTGACAATGCGTTTCGTTCAAGCCATTCCTTTTTTGAATATTTGACGATCTGCGTCGAAACGTCCATAAAAAAGGGATGAATGGGCTAAGGAGAAAGTGCACGATGAGCAAAACCACTTCGACAAGGACCCAGTGGAGCATGGCCGCCAAGGTGTGGATTGCCCTGCTGGCCCTTGCAGCCCTGCCGGGCATGGCCCGCGCTGCAGCCCACGGTGGTCGTCCAGAAGCCAATCGCGAAATTCGCCATGGGATTCGACGGGCCCAGCCGTCGCCGAACGACCCTGGGGAGCCTCGCACGAAGGCGCCGCGGCCAGCAGGCGCGTCAGCCGCGACGGCTCCGGCTCGCCCGGGCACCCAGAGTGGACCCAGGGTCACCCAGTTTGCGCCCAGGCAGGTGGGTGGGGCAGCGGTGCCTCCCTCGGGCGCGACGGCCCCGGCCCACCGCAGTCGGCATAGCGCATCCAGGCTCGTACCCCTGCGCCCAGTTCCACCCGTAGCTGACCGCAGAACCCGTGCGCGGGGCGCTGTGCTGACCGTCGGACGAGCCGTGGCCATGGCCTTGCGCCAGAACCCGCGAATTCGCATGGCGGCCTTCAAGCAGCGAGCAGCCCGGCTGCGGGTCAAGGCTGCCCGAGGCGCCCTGCTTCCCCGTGTGAAGTTCGAGGCCACAGGCATGGTTTGGGACAGTGCCCTGAAGTTTACGATGCCGCCCATGGACCCTGCAGCATTCCCCCCACCCCCGGACGACTGTCCCTTGCCTCCGTCCTGCATGGGTTACATGGGCAACCTTTTTGGCTCCATGGACCTTGGAACCATCCGAGACCAGTTCACCCTCCAGGTGGGGGTGACCGTGGCCGAGCCCATCACTGCGCTCTTTGCCCTGCTCAAGAAACTCAGGATTCGGCACCTGGGCGTCGACGTGGCCCGGCTCGAGCGGAAGCAGGTGGCCTTGGGCCTCACCTACCAGGTAACCAAGACCTACCTGCAGGTGCTGCAGGTAGAGGCCATTGTCGGCATTGCCCAGGACGCGGTACGGCTGCTTGAGGCCCACGAGCGGCAAGTCCTGGCTTTGCGCCGTGCCGAAATGGTGAGCCAGATCGAGGTGCTGCGTATCAAGGTCGCCCTGTCATCAACCCGACAGGGCCTGGCGCGGGCTCGTGCTGGCGCGTCCATGGCGCGGGCTGCCCTGCGCATGCTCATCGGTGCGCGGGCCTCGGCCCGATTCGATCTCGTGAGCCGGTTTCCCGACCCACCGCCGCCCCTTCACCGCAGCTTGGCCTGGTGCCAGAGCCGCGCCATCGCCCGACGTCCTGAGCTGGCCGTGCTGCGCGGCAAGCAGAGCATGGCCAAGGCCGGGGTGGCAGCCTCCCGGATCATGCTCTGGCCGAACGCCGTCATCATGGCGAACTACACCCATAACGAGGGCATGGGCACCCTTCAGCCGAAGAATTCCTTCTTCGCTGGGCTCTCGCTGTCCTGGTCGTGGGAGTGGGGTAGCAAGTACCGCGAGTCCCAGGCTCTGTCGGCTGAGACCGGACAGCTCGTGCATGCCATCGAGGCCGTGCGCCGGGGCGTGCTCCTGGAGGTCCGGCAGCATTACCTGGCAGCGCAGACCGCGTGGAAGAACCTGGCGTCAGCCAGAGTTGCCGTGCAGGAGGCCACCGTGGCGCTCCGATTGGAGCGCCGCCGATTCGGGCAGGGCGTGAAGACGGCCACGGATCTGCTGGACGCCCAGTCCCGTTACAACCGCGCTCGAACTCAGTACAACAACGCACTCTACGGATTCTACGCCGCGCGAGCAGGTCTCGATGCCGCCATGGGAGATCTGGTCACTGCGCGCCAAGGGTCTCGCCCTCGTCGTCGTTCCGCTGCGTCAACCCGAGGGGGGAGGTAAGACATGCTCAAGCGAATTGGAAGTGTTGTGCTTGCGATCATTGTGCTCGCTGGTCTTGGCCTGCTGATCCACCACCAGTACCAGGCCGCGCTCGAAGAAAAGGTGCTGGCGGCCAAGCAGAGGCGAAAGTCCCTGCCTCCCCTGTTGGTGAAGGTGGAGGCGGTAGGGACCGGGCCGATCGCCGAGTCGCTTCAGCTTACGGGGACGGTGGAGTCGCGCAGCCAGGCCACGGTGTTTTCCATGGTCCCGGGCACGGTGAAGCGAATCCGCGTGAAGGAGGGCCAATGGGTGAAGAAGGGGCAGATCCTCGCCCAGCTCAAGGCGTGGAAGATGGTGCTTGGGGTACGGCAGGCCCGCACCGGCTTGGCCCTGGCTCGGGCCAACCTTTTCCAAATGGAGCTGACCTAC
This sequence comes from Deltaproteobacteria bacterium, assembly GCA_021162935.1. Taxonomy (GTDB): domain Bacteria; phylum Myxococcota_A; class Polyangia; order HGW-17; family SLPX01; genus JAGGXR01. The sequence goes on along the minus strand of JAGGXR010000095.1, from coordinate 23,861 downwards.
CGGCGCATGAAAGCCCTCTATAAGGATGGTGCGATTCCCAAAGCCCAGTTCGACCAGGTGGCGACAGGCTACAAGGCTGCCCAGCTCCAGGTCAAGCAGGCCGAGGCCGGAGTTGGCCTGGCCGAGTCTCAGCGCTCCGATGCGATCATCCGTGCCCCTATCTCCGGGGTGGTGCTCAAAAAGTTCGTGAGCCGTGGGGACGTCTCCTCGGCAGCAGCCATGATGAAGACCTCCCCGATTGTTGTGATTGCCGATGTGTCCCGGGTCAAGGTGAAGGTATCGATTGTGGAAAAAGACCTCGGCCGGGTCCATGTGGGCCAGGAGGCCGCCGTGACGGTGGACGCCTATCCGGGACGTATCTTCCGGGGCAAGGTCACCCAGATGGGCGCCATGGTGGACCCCATGACCCGCACCGCCGAGGTGACGGTGGAGGTCTCCAACCCATTGGCCGCTGCCAAGCCCGTGGCGCGCACGGCCCCCAGAGCCGGCCGGCGCGTCTCGTCGCACCGACGACGAGGCCACCACGGCCACAGCCGGGGCTCGAGTGAGAACAGAGCTGGCGAGCGCTTGCTCAAGGTCGGGATGTTCGCGCGGGTGTCCATCGTGATTGCCAAGCGAGACCGCACCCTCGTGGTGTCCAGGGACGCGATCATGGGCGCCGCTGGCAGTGAGCATGCCTTCGTGGTGGAAGCAGGCAAAGCCCGGCGCCGCAAAGTCGTTCTGGGATTGCACCGGAAAAATCGGGTGGAGGTGCTGCAAGGGCTTCGGGACGGAGATCGCCTGATCGTGCTTGGACAGCGGGGGCTCGAAGACGGGCAGCCGGTGCGTGTGTCTTCCACAAGCGAGCAGCCCACCGATAGGGGCCATGCTGCGGATAGCGCCGTGGAGGGGTCGAGGGAGCGCCCCCCCGCAGCCACCCCGGTACGGAGGCAGATGCCATGACCTTGCCCGAGTTTGGCGTGCGTCGCCCCGTGGCGGCGATTATGGTGTTCCTGGCCGTGGTGGTCATTGGTGTGGTTGCCTTGACCCGGCTGAACATGGACCTCATGCCCAAGTTCGACCTGCCGGTCATTTCCGTGATCACCATCTATCGGGGGGCCGGGCCCAAGGAGGTGGAGCAGCGGGTGACCAAGGTGCTCGAGACCCAGTTGGCCACGGTGACCGACCTCGACCGAGTCGAGTCCACTTCCCAGGAGAACGCCTCCATCATCACGCTCCGTTTCGACTGGGGCACCGACCTTACCGAAGCGGCCAACGAGATTCGGGACAAGCTGTCCCTCGCCAAGAAGCGCCTTCCAGACGGAGCGGACGAGCCCTACATGATGAAGCTGGACATGAGCCAGATGCCCATCCTGATGCTCGGCATCTCGGCCTCTGGCCCCTCGCGCCGCGGACTCAAGAAGCTCATCGAGGACAAGGTCGCCGACCCGCTCAAGCGACTCCCCGGGGTCGCCACGGTCATGGTCATGGGAGGCGCAAAGCGCCAAGTACGGGTTGAGCTGGACCAGCGCCGACTCCAGGCGACCGGCATCGGGCTCGACCAGGTCATGGGCCTGCTGGCTTCGTCCAACCTGAACGTACCGGGGGGAGTGCTGGATACCGGGCGCACGAGCTACACCGTTCGGGTGCCGGCGGAGTTTGAGTCCCCTGCGCAGATCGGCCAGCTCGTGGTGGGCCAGAATCCTCGCACCGGCGCGCCCGTGCACCTCGCGGACGTGGCGCACATCGTGGACGGCCCCGAGCGTGCCACCCAGTTCCTCGAGGCGAACGGCCACACTGCAGTTGGCCTGATGATCGCCAAACAGTCGGGTGCCAACACGGTTGAGGTCACCAAACGGGTACGGGCAGAGCTGAAACGAATGGGAAAACAGCTTCCCCGGGATCTGCAGATCGTTGAGATAAAGGATTACTCCAAAGACATCTCCAACACCGTCGACAACCTCAAGGAGACGATCCTGTGGGGCGGTATCCTGGTGCTGCTGGTGGTCCTTCTCTTTCTGCGCAACCTGCGTGGCAGCCTCATCGTGGCCCTGTCCATCCCCACTTCTCTCGTGGTGACCTTCGCCCTCATGTTCATGATGGGATACACGCTGAACATGATTTCGCTCACCAGCCTGGCTATCGCCATCGGCATGGTGGTGGACGATTCCATCGTGGTGCTGGAAAACATCCACCGCCACCGCACGAGCGGGGCGCGAGCCCTGGAGGGCGCGAGCGAGGGCGCCTCAGAGGTGGGCATGGCCGTGACCGCCTCCACCCTGAGCACTCTGGCCATCTTTTTGCCCGTCGTATTCCTGGGAGGCATCGTGGGTATCTTCTTCACCCAGCTTGCAGCCATCGTCAGCATGGCCCTCATTGCTTCTCTGGCGGTTTCCCTGATCCTGGTGCCCACCCTCTCGTCGAGGCTCCTGGTGGTCAAGCCGCCTTCTGGGGTGATGGGCTGGCTTTTCCGACAGAGCGAGCGAATCTTCGATGGCCTCGAGCGGGGCTACGGAGCTATCCTCGGTTGGGCGCTCCGCCACAGGGTGGTGGTCATCACCGGCATCGTGGCGGTGTGCGGTGCGAGCCTGGTGACCGTGCCGTACCTAAAGACCGAGTTCATGCCCGAGCAGGACACGGGCTCTCTTACAGTGAGCGTGGAGATGCCCGTGGGGACCCGGCACGAGATCACTGGCCGGATCGTGCGGCGCATCAACGAGAGGCTGCGTCGGGCCGTCCCGGAGACGAGGTCCACCATGAGTATGTGGGGCTCCGGAGAGGAGGGTCAGGAGGCCACAGCCATGCTCGGCATGGGCCAGGGGCCGAACTACGGCATCGTCATGGCCACCCTTGGGTCGCGAGACAAGCGGGCACGGACCACCAAGGAGGTGGCCAAATCCCTGCGGCCCTTCCTGGCGACCCTCCCGGCCACGCGTGCACGCCTCAATTCGGGAGACCCCATGCAGACCGCCCTGCTCGGGGGCGCCAGGCCGATCACCGTGGAGGTGCGCGGCCACGACGAGAAGATCGCCGCCCGCCTGGCGCGCCGGGTGGCCGCAGGGCTGAAACGGATCTCGGGTATCACGGACGTCGACATCAGCCGGAAGGAGGGCGTGCCCGAACTCGATGTCCATGTGGACCGAGACAAAGCGGCCGCCCTCGGTCTCAACATCGCCGCCGTGGCCATGACGGTGCGAAACGCCTTCAACGGGGTGACCGTGAGCAAGTACCGAGTAGGAGGCGACGAGTACGATATTTTTGTGCGTCTGCGCCCCGAGGACCGCAGCAGCCCGGACGACCTGGCCGGCCTCACGGTGAAGTCCATGCTGGGCAAGACCATCCGTCTCGAGAACGTGGCTCGGATCGTGCGAAGCGTGGGGCCGGAGAAGATCGAGCGGAAGAATCAGGAGCGCCTCATATACGTGGGCGCCGACATCGAGGGCCGAGACCTGGGCTCGGTGGCCGAGGACGTGCGGAATATGGTGGACCGGATCCAGGTGCCCCCGGGTTTTTCGCTGCGCATCGGCGGAGCCCGCGAGGAGCAGCAGAAGTCTTTCCACTTACTCTATCTGGCGCTGCTGCTCGGCATCGCCTTGGTCTACATCGTCATGGCCGCCCAGTTCGAGTCCCTGCGAGATCCCTTTATCATCTTGTTCGCCATCCCCTTTGCCATCGTGGGGGCCCTGTGGGCCTTTGTGCTTACTGGTCAAACCCTGTCGGTGCTCTCCTTCATCGGCGTGATCATGTTGGTGGGCATCGTCGTGAAGAACGGCATCGTTCTGGTGGACTACATCAACATCCTGCGTGCCCGCGGCCTGGGTGTCACCGATGCGGTGCGCCAGGGAGGACGCCATCGGCTCCGGCCCGTGCTCATGACGGCTCTCACCACCATACTGGGCATGCTTCCCCTCGCAATGAGCCGTGGCGAGGGCGCCGAGATGTGGAATGCCCTGGCCACCGCCGTCATCGGCGGCCTGGCCGTATCGACCGTGATCACCCTGATCTTCGTACCCACGCTCTACGCCGTGTTCGAGCAGGGGCGAGAGCGGCGCCTGGCGCGAAAGCGCGCCCGCATTGCGGCCGCCGTCACGCCAGCCGAGGAGTCACTGTGATGCAGCACAGATATCGTTCCACAAGCACTCGTTTGGAATTGGAGGCGACCGCCCAGGCCAGCAAGGCAGTCTCGGCCTCGTTCTCCTCGCCTGTCCCTCCCGTCCGGTCATCGGAAGTGGCCGGAGATCCCGGCCCGGCGACATCTTCGCCGGGTGACGACCAGCAAGCTACCCGCCAGCAGATGGACCGCCCCTCATCGGTCGACGGCGGCGCCTCCAGTTCCCCCTATTCGGGATCTGATGACCCCAGGGGCAAAAAGTTGGTGCTCGTGGTCTATGGAGCAGCCCTCGACGGGGCGATCATCGAGGGGCTCGCGGAGCTGGAGGTGACCCGGTTCACCCGCTGGGTGCGCGTCCACGGACAGGGCCGCACGAGCCCGCCGCACCTGGACTCCCACATCTGGCCGGGCACGAACCACGTGCTCGCCATCCTGATGGACCCTGCCGCTGTTCCTCCTCTTTTGGCCTGGCTTCGGGATCTCAAGGCCCGAGCCTCCATGGAGGGATTGCGCGCCTTCGTCCTGCCCGTGGAGGACGGGGTATAGGCCAAACGTGTCAGTGATCCGCGCCTTCTCCTGTTTTGCGGCGGATGCTGAACGCCTATGGGGCCAGGCGTGGAGTGCGGGACTCCTATTCTTTTCGAGGCATCAGCCCGCGCAGGATCAGGCCGACCATATCGTCGATCGCGTCGAGGGCCTCGTCCTCCAGACCTCGAAGGACCGCGAGCGAGTCGAGGCCCCAGATCCCCGCTGCCATGACCAGTGCCATCGGACCCGAGTCGACGATGGCAAAGCTGCCCGTCTGAATCCCTTCGTTCAGTAGGCCTCGAATCTGCTCGATCTCCCGCTCGAAGAAATGATTACGCATGGACTGCGCCACCGGCAGCAGTTCCTTCACGCTTTCCTGGGTGATGCGGTAGAGGGTGCGGAGCTTGCGTAAGTGGGTGTAACGCGCCTTGACGAATGCCTTGAGCTTGGCGGGTGGGTCGGTGGCCGCATCCACCGCCTGTTGAATCTTTTTGCCGAGAAGCTCGCTCTCCTCCATCACCACCGCCTGGAAAATTTCTTCTTTGTTGCCAAAGTAGTAATAGAGCGAGGTCTTACCGACGCCGGCCTGCCGGGCGATGTCGTCCATCGTGGTCTTGGCCAGCCCGTAGCGGGCAATGACTTTGCGTGCGACCTCCAGGATTTGAGCCCGCCTTCGCTTGGCCCGAGCCTGCTTGAGTGGAGGCTGCCGTCCAGCAGGCGTATCTTCGCTCGAGAACGAGGACATGAATCTTTTCGCTCACACCATGTGGCCTGACACGGTTGCCACGTACCGCCTCGGGCGAACCTACTCCCAGATTCTATCGACATGATACTACGTGCCGATAGGGTGCGAAAGCAGCCGAGGTCTCGCAGTTCAGAACGAGCAGGGAAACCGCATGCCGAGGCAACGCTTATCTCACCACAAATTGAGCACACCTCGGGTCTATCCGATGGTGACGGACCCACGTGTGCCATTCTTGCCGCAGTCTGTGCTTCTCGATTCAATATCATAGCGCTCATTGGTTTGGAAAAGCAAGGTCAGATCGATCGTCCCCTCGATACGATGCTGGGCCAGGTCGTTGCTGTTGAGCCGCGGTACGGCATGAGTGAGTCCGTCGGCGATGTGATGGGCCATTATCGGATTCGATTCCATGGCCCGAATCTGCTCTGGCGAACGGTCGAAGGTCGAGGATTGTTTTGCATGGATGAGGCTTGTTGAATGGATTGGTTCGTTCTGGTATCACCGCCGACAGGACTGATGATTGGACGAATGGTTCATGGAGGAAGGTGTGACACCAAACACATGGAAGATCGGGCAACGGGTCGAGAGAACGCCTGGTGGGAAGAACGGGACGTCTGCCGGATCGAGGGTCGAGCGATTTTTGGCGATGGGGCTGCTGTTCGTGTCGGCGTTGTTGGTGATTGGCTGGTCTGCCTGCAGTGGCCCGGTGCGCGAGGCGGGTGGCAGGAGCGGACATCGCGTACAGTCCTCCAGGCAGGCGGGTGGTCAGATTGGCGTTCGGGCGGGCCATCAGACCGGTGGTCAAAATGGACAGATGCAGGGTGGGGCGGTGGCCGGTCAGGCAGGTGGCCGGTCCGGCGGGTCGGGCAGGCGAATCGTGCTGCGCAATCCGGTATTTTCGCGCGACCTGAAGGATCAGACCTTGAGGGTGGATGTGCTCCACCGAGGCGATGTGCGGCACGAGACGTATGCGCTGACGCAGATGGTGCTCGAAGGGCCCTGGGCAGGGAGCACGAAGGTGCTGCTCGATCCGGATGATTTCGGGGCATATCGGTTCGAGGTGGTGGAGCGCGCGACGGGAACGGTGCTCTACAGCCGAGGATACAGCAGTCTGTTCGGCGAGTGGCAGACAACCGACGAGGCGAAGCACAAGGTGGTGGAACTGCCCGAGTCGCTACGGTTTCCCCTGCCGCGCCGGCCGTTTCTGCTGCGGCTCTATTCAAGGAAGAGAAATGGCAAGATGGCCCTGGTCCAGCAGTTCGATCTGTCGGCTGCCGATCGGCGGATTCGGCGGTTCGCGCCCATGGCGGCAGTGGAGGTGTTGGCGCTTCATCGAGCCGGAGACCCGCATCACAAGCTGGATGTGGCGATCATCGGCGATGGATATCGCCGCCAGGATCGGGCAAAACTCGTTGCTGATGCCAGGCGGTTCGCCGCGATCTTTTTGTCCACGACGCCTTTTTCCGAGCATCGATCGGACATCAACCTGTGGCTCGTGATCGCGCCTTCGAAGGACGCGGGCGTCAGCGAGCCGCGCAAGGGGCTGCTGCGCAAGACGGCGGTGGGCCTGAGTTTTAACACGTTCGGGTCGCCTCGCTACATGATGACGGTGGATCACGACGCCCTGCGTCGGGTGGCGGCCCATGCGCCCTACGACGAGCTGTACCTCATGGCGAACACGAGCCGGTACGGCGGGGGCGGCATCTATAACTTGTATTCCACGTTCCCATCGGACAACGAGTATTCGGCTTACGTGTTCATGCACGAGTTCGGGCACACGTTCGGCGGGTTGGGCGACGAGTACTACAGCTCGCCCGTGGCCACGAATGACATGTATCCGCCTGGGGTGGAGCCCTGGGAGCCGAACCTGACGCGCTACCTGGGCGGGCGCCTCAAGTGGCGGTCCATGGTCACGCCGCATACGCCGCTGCCCACGCCGCCCGACCCGAAGCGATACGGCGGCGTGGTGGGCCTGTTCGAAGGCGCTGGCTATACGGGCAAGGGCATGTATCGGCCGTCGTTGGACTGCAAGATGTTCTCCAAGGCGCATCGCGACTACTGTCTCGTGTGTCGGCGCGCGGTGGAGCGGAGGATCTCACGTTATGCACAATAGAGCAGCAGGGACGCGACGAGTCGGAAACGACGAGAGACGAGTCGGATCTGATTCGCGATGGGGCAGTTTCATGGGACTGGCCGTCTGGATGCTCGTCGGTGCTGGGTTGCTTTTGGGCGGGCCGGTGTCGGCTCGATCGAGCGATGACGCCGGGCAATTCGATGACGCCGGACGGTCGGCTGGTTTCGGACAGTCGGTTGGCGGCTGGTGGGGAGGCGGGATCGTGATGGTCTGCGACGCGGCCGCTGGGCAGGCCGCTCAGTCGGGGACTCGGCCGTCGGGTCGGCCGGTCGCGCGTCCAAGAGGGACGTCGGGTCGGCTCGTGCTGAGCAATCGGGACGACGCGGCGGATCCCAGCTCAGATGTGATGAAACGCCACCATCGCAGTCGGCATCATGGTCGGCGGCATGATCGTGATCGTGGTCGACGGCACGGGGCGCGGCGTGATGCTCGGCATTCCGGCGGTCGGGGCGGTGGCCAGGGGCATGCCATCGTGAGGGTTCACGGTGCATCGAACAACGCGGGCATACAGAACAGTCTGGAGACCGGGACGCCGGGTGGTTCGTTGCGGCGTCGGGCACCGTCCTTGGAGCGGCGCACGTACGACGTGGCCCTGGCCAAGACGCGCGGTTCGGTCACAGCCTACCTGGCGGTGACGGCTGGTTTGCTGGTTCTCAACGCCCAGGGTTTGGCGTCGTGGAGTCGGGTCGGCGGCCTGTTACTGCCTGATTCGGGAAATGGCCTGACCCTGGTGGGGCGGCGCCTGTACCTGGCGCAGGGCGTCTATGGTTTGGTGGCGGTGGACGTGTCCAAGCCACATTGGCCGAAATTGCTGTCTCGCGTGGCCCTGGCAGGGGCGGCGCAGGACGTGGTGGTCGAGGGCCGTAAGGCATACGTGGCCGCGGGCGGCGCCGGGTTGGTGGTGGTGGACGTGCATCGGCCGGCGCACATGAAAGTGCTGGGCCGGATCGCCACGGGCGGTTACGCCTGGTCCGTGGTGGTGAAGGGGCGCAAGGCATACGTGGCCGCGGGCCGTGCCGGGATGGTGGTGGTGGACGTGCATCGACCAGCGAGGATGAAGGTGCTGTCCAAGATGGCGCTGGGCGGCGAGGCCCGGTCGGTGGCCCTGGTTCGCGATTCGTTGCTCGTGGCCGGGGCTGGATCCGGAGGCCTCGTGCTCGTGCAGATGGGGCGAGGCGGCAGGACGGGGCGCGTCGTGGGGCGAATTTCCTCGGCGGACTTCACCAGGGGCGTGGCTGCTTGGGGTGATTGGGTAGCGGCGGCCGATGGCCAGGGCGGCGTCATGGCGGCCAGGATCGACCGGAAGGCGCACCTGGGCAAACCGGTTCGACTACGGACCAAGCTGGCGGCGAACAAGGTGAGCCTGGTTCGGTGGAAGGGCAAGACCCTTCTGGTCGTGGCAAACGACTCGGCCGGTCTGCTCGTGTTGAGCACTGCCCTGGATGGGAAGCCGACCAGGCTGGGAGGTTGGCCGAAGGCTCGGTAACCATCCGTTTTTGCCTTGTGGGTCGTGATTCGCTAGGATGGGGCTCCCCTTCGGGTGCTGGGAAGGACGACGGAATCATGGATTCGGCGCAAGGGACAAACAATTCCACATCCTCTCGGCCCGAGCGCGTGGGTCGATACCGGCTCGTTCGGAGTCTGGGCCGGGGCGGCATGGGCGAGGTCTGGCTCGCGACCGAAGAGAGCGGCGAGGCTCGAGGTCGGAATGTGGCCCTCAAGTTGCTGCCGCCCGGCGGAATCAAAGATTCGACCTTGGTGCGGCGTCTCACGCGCGAGGCATCCATCATCGGACGGCTCGATCATCCCAACATCGTGTCCCTGTACGAGTTCGACCGGGACGAGACGAACGACCTCTATTATTTGGCCATGGAGTACGTGTCGGGCATGGACCTGAAGCGGGTTTTTTCCCTGCTCCATCTGTCGGGCCGCAGGTCCATGGACCTGGATCTGGCCGTGTACCTGGTGATGGAGTGCCTGGCCGGACTGGGTTATGCCCATGGACTCCACGATGAGGATGGCCAGCCGCTCGACGTGGTGCACCGCGACATCAGCCCATCGAATATTCTTTGTTCCAAAGACGGGCTCGTGAAGCTGGCCGATTTCGGGATCGCCAAGTGGCGCAACGCGTCGGGCGCGACCACCGAGGAGTTCCTGGTGGGCAAGATTCCGTACATGTCGCCCGAGCAGGTCGATGGCCTGGCGGTGGACCGACGTTCCGACCTGTGGGCCGTTGGCGTGCTCCTCTACGAAGCGGCCACTGGCGTCAACCCGTTCGGCGGTCGCACGCCGGTGGAGCGGATGGCCCAGATCCTCGGCTTGGAGATCGAGCCTGCCTCGGAGGTGCGCAGGGACCTACCCGATTGGGTGGACGAGTACCTCTCGCACCTGCTCACCCGGGACCGGGCCGATCGATTCGGGTCGGCGGGCGAGGCCCTGGAGACCTTGCTCGAAAAGGCACAGCCGAGGCCGAATGGAGCCGCCGACCTGGCGGACCTGGTGCATCGTCTGGAGCGCGACCAGATGGCGGCTCCCACCGAGAACCTGGCTTGGGGGCGTCGGGCGGCTAGCCGCGATCGGCGCTACTGGTCCGGAGCGTTGCGAGGCGTGGTTCGAGGTGTCGGAGGCGCAGCCGTCGGCGGCAATGCCGTGCCCGGGGCCACCATGTCGTCCGGGGCGCGGGTGGTGTCGGATCCCGGGACGCCCATGAGTACGGACGAAGCGGCGCTCGGGCTGAGGGGGTTGGGCGTGGAGAGTGGATCGGCGCAGCCGACCCGTGGTGGCGCGCCTGCGGTTGCGGGTGTGCTTTCTGATTCAGGGACTATGTCGGGTTCAGGCGTCGGACCGGAACCGGGAGGAAGTGCTGGATCGGGCGACTCGTCGGATCGCGGGCCGGCGCCCATGGAGAGCATCCCACCGGAATCCATGGTATCTCGTCCCGTGATGCTGCCGAGCGGCGCGCAGCCGGGTGGAACGAGTGGGCAGCCCCTGTCCCGTCAGACTGCCGGAGCCATCATCACGAGAGCGACCTCATTGTCGGGGGCCATCGAAGAGTCGTCCCCGTCGTCGCCGCCGTCGCCGCCGCCGGGAGTCGGGTCTGCGCCCCAGGCGGTTCCGCCGTCGTCGTCGCCGTCGCCGTCCGAAGGAGTGGCTCCGTCGGGCACGGCCTGGACGGATTCCGATCCAGGCGTGGTGGATCAGGTCATGGAGTCGGCGGCCGACGGGTTTCAAGGCGCCGAGACCGTGCCCATTGGGTCAGGCGCTCTGGTGGTTCCAGGTTTGGCCCAGGATTCGGTGCCGAATCGGGCGATGTCGCCTACTGAGACCACGGCGCCCAGGTGGGGGAAGCAGATCGTGCTGGGCGCCACATCCGACGCGATGCCCGTCAGCAAGGAAGACCTCTCCTCTGGACAGGTACTCGTGGCCTCGGGCGTGATCGATTTGGAATCGCCCAGGGTCATAGAGACCGGGGTGATGCGCCACGTGCTCATGAGCATGGAGAGTCTGACTGAAGGCCAGATCCATTGCTGGCTGCGCAGTCTGCCCGATTGCCTGCTGCGCGATGAGGCTGCGGTGCAGCGCTATCAGGATTATTTGGACCAGGTAAACGGCCTACGGGTCCGGCCAGGGAGTCGGCTCTACCGGAGCATGGCGCGCCTGTCCGGCCTGCTCGATGCGTCGGAACTCGCCGACCAGGGAGTGCTCGACGAGGAGGGGAACAGACCCTCTGGCTATCAGGTCGTCGACGAGCCCGAGGTGGTTCCCCTGGACCGGTTCATGCGGGACCTGTTCGAGGTGCACCTGCCCATGGCCACGGCGCCGGTGGTTTCGAGCGTGGCCACGTCGGACCAGGAGGCTTTGGCCCAGTGGCTGCGGCTCACTTGGCGGATCGACGTGGGCGTTGACCTGGTCCGCGAGTTGCTGTGGGGTCTCGCCGAGGTGCATGCTGCGGGCCTGCAACACGGTGGCCTGACGCCCCAGTCGATTCTGGTCCTTCCCCGTCGACGCGACCCCCTACCCGTGGAGGTCAAGTCGGCCTGCTGGATCCATCGATCCGCGTCGTGTCTGGAAATCGATGCCGCGCCTCGGACCATTGATTTCGGCCTGGCGGAGTCGCTCACCCGCATGTTTGCAGAGCGGGTGGAGCGGTTCGGGCTGCGTATCGAGCACGGCACGATCCAGGGCGACCTGAGTCGCCTCGAACCCGAGCAGATCGACGAAGCACTCGCGGCGGTGGCCAACCCGCTGCATCTCTACAGCCCGCCCGAGGTGTCTTCGGGAGCAGTGGGTCGGTCGCCCCAATGCGATGTGTACTTCTGCGGCCTGCTTCTCTACGAGATCATTGCCGGACGCTTCCCGTTTCGGGAGCGGTCCGCCTACACCTCCCTGAGTCGGCTCTTGGACCCGGCGGTTCAGCCCATCGAGATTCGGAAGCTCAATCCGCTCGTTTCCGAACGATTGGGCCAGGTGGTGCATCGGGCGTTGGATCGGGATCCCACCAAACGATTCGAGAACGCCGCGGTCTTTGCCTTGGAACTCGAAGACCTGCGGAGCGAGGTGCGACATGATATCGGATGAACATGCCCGGGCATCGGGCGTCGAGGGTCAGCACGACCCCCATGACCAGACCCAATCCTATCCCGTCAGGAGGCGGTCCAACCGTGGCGCTGGCTCTCGCAGCGAAGGGACAGCACGGCGGGGGGAGCCTCAAGCCTCGGGCAAGTCAGAGACGGCAGACGAGGCGGTCGTTGCTGCGACCACAGCCAAAGATGGGACGGGTGACGTCCATCCGTCCACCGCCAGAGAGGGGGCCATACCGAAGGCTATCAAAGGGGTGCGAGAAGCCTCAACGGCCAAAGAGACGCCGGCGGACGAGTCAGAGTCCGAGGGCAAGCAAAAGTCTGAGGACGAGCCAAAGTCTGAGAGTTGGGTAGAGTCTGCGGACGAGTCAGAGTCCGAGGGCAAGGAGTCCTCGTTGGGTATCCGGTCGTCGGGTGCCTCGGTCGGGTCCGAGTCCGTGGTGGCGGGCGCCATTGGGGCGCGCCCCCAGTCTTGTCCCCATTGCGGTGGGGTCCATCCTGCCGATGAGATTTTTTGTCCTGTGACGTTTTTGGGCCTGCCGGACGCGAGGGATGCCTTTTGCGGCACCAAGCTGAACGGCGGCGTGACCGTGCTCCGTCCCTACCGGCGCACCGTGCTGAACGTCCTGTACCTGGGCGAAACGGAAAAGGGCCAGAGCGTGCTGATCAAGCGGTTCCAGCCCGAGATCCTGGGGCAGCCCGGTGCCGGCGAGACGGTGCGCCAGTTGCGCGCCAGGTTCGATCGGGAGCGCGTCTGTCTGGACGCCATGGTGGAGCTACCCTTCATTCCGACGCTGCTGGCGAGCGGCGAGGACGAGGCTCCCTACCTGGTGACCGAGTGGATCGAGGGGCCGCTGTTGCGGGACATGCTCGACCCGGCTAGTCGGCCCAGGGTGGACGTGGCGGCCGAACCCGATTCGGAGAGCGAGCCCAAGGTGAGCGTGCATCTATCCGACGTCGGGTTGGAGGGCACCGAGGCCCACGAAGGCATCGAGGCACACGAAGGCGCCAAGGTCCACGAAGGCATCGAGGCCCACGAAGGCGCCAAGGTCCACGATGGATCTGGGGGCGAGGAGGCGGTCGAGGGCGAGAAAGCTGCCCATGGCGCATCGGCGGCCGAGGCAGCAGCGCAGCCGGCCGACGGAGGGAAGGGCTCGACCCACGAGAGGGTCAAGGCCTCACAGGATGCCGAATCCGGGACCCAGGCGCCAGAGGTGGACCTGCCCCATGCGGTGCAGATGAGCTTGGAGCTGGCCAGTGACGTGCGCATCCTGCACAGGCGCCGTATCTGCCACCGGGACATCAAACCGGAAAACATGGTGTTCGAGCGGGTGTCGCGCTCCCTTCATCTCATCGACTTCGGATCCTGCCGTGACTTTCGCGCCGAAACGGGTGGTCAGGCCAAGCGCGTGACCATGAAGGTGTCCGACCTGCCTCTGACGCCTCGGTATCGACCTGCATCGCTCGAAGAACTGGCCAAGACCAGGAAGGACGAGGATCTGGCGCGTATGCTCGACGTGCACGCCTGCAAGGTCGTGGTTCGCGAGCTGCTCTATGCAGGTATTTTCGGACGGTCCGTCACAGTGGACACGCCCGTGGGTCACGAAAGCTTTGGCCAGGCGCGCAAGCGCGTGGGCCGCAACGTGTCCAATGCGCTCGACGAACTGCTGACCCATATGGATGACGAGGCCATGACCGCGGCCGACCTGTGCACCGAGTTGGAGGGGTTTCGGGTCGTGGTGGACCGGTTCGTGGAGTCGGCCGAGCGCAAGGGACGCGCGCTCGGCAGTGAACTCGTGCCCGACGAAGAGCGCCCGGGCGACCGGGAGGGCGAGTCCGCCCGGCTCCAAAAGACGGTGGCCATCACCGCCCCCGGAGCATTGCGTGCCAACGTCAAGTCGTCGGGCATGCGGTGGGGCATCGGACTCGCGGTGGTCGCTGCCCTGGGCCTGGCTCTCTACCTGTTCACTCGGCCGTCTGGCCCGCAAGAGGCTGCGCCGCGTGGAGGCGCCCGAAGCAACCAGCCTCCGGCCATGGCACCCGGACAGTCGGCTGGCGCCAGCGCACAGGACGCCGGATTCGCGGGACCCGCTGCAAGGCAGGATCGAAACGGCGTCTCGCCAGGCATGGGCACGACGCCAGGCATGGGCACGACGCCGGGCATGGGCACGACGCGGGGCATGGGCACGACCAGCCGGGCTTGCACGGTCCGGCCGGCTCGAACCGGCCGAACGGCCGGGACGCGACCGGGACGCATGCGACCTGGTCGTCCAGGATCGAGGGCTGCAGGCCGTCCTGGGAGCCGGGCCGCGGGTCGCCACGGCGCTTTGCGTGATGGAGGCGTCACGGACCAGGATTTCCAGAACGCGGTGGATCGGGCGAACACGCAGCTCTAGGCAATCGGCTCCCGTTGGGGCCGCGGCAGCGACCGGGACAGGTGGAGGCAGCGACCGGGACAGGGCCACGTATTCTGTCCGCGATTCGCTTGGCTCCATCTTCGTGGGAGGACAGCCATCATGGACAGGCGGACCATACGGAGAGAGAGCACCCGAACCGGAACATGGAGGCCCCTCACAGCCGCCGTGATCCTGGCGGCTTTGTTTCTGTTCCTGGCAGGAGGCTGCTGCCATCGCGCAGAGCCGACCTGTCCAGCGGCGCCCGGAATTGGGTCGTCTCGGACGTCATCGACCGTTGGGTCTCGGTCCGGTTTGCATGGAGAGGCGCGATCCGGAGTATCGTCGAAGGCGACCGGGATTCGTTCGTTGGCCCGGTCCGGCAATACGGCATCTGGTCGCGCGGGCGTCGGCAACGGACCTGGCAGCGGCTCGACCAAGGGTTTCTGGACCGGATTTTCCCTCGACAGAGGGATGCGGCTCGCACTCTTCAATCATTTGGTCGCCGTGATCGAGCGGCTCCACGTGTTTTCGACGCAGACGGATCACAACCTTGGGTTCACGTGGAAGCAGGGCCTGCCCGACCTGCGTCGGGCCTTCGAGCAGGCGGACAGCCTGCCCAAATTAGTCGCCGCCCTGTGGTATTTGGGAAATAGCCTCCACAATCCGCACTGCTACTACATGCCGCCCAAGCCGCTGTCGGGCAAGTCTGGCCATCGTGGCGGGGTGCAGGGCGCGGGCGGCCGTTCCTCGGCAGACGCGATCCATCTGCGCAGGCTCAACCCAGGCTTCGTGCTCGGCGTGGAGTGGATCCAGGCAAAGACGCAGCGCCGGCGCCAGAGATCGTCGGCGGGTCGGACCCTTGCGCCGTCTTCGCCCCGGGGCCATGCCCGCTACTTCGTCCGTACGATTCTGGACCACAGCCTCGATGCGACGCTTGCCGTTGGCGCGAGCCTCCTGTCGTACGACGGCATTCCTGCGACCCGGCTCGCAAGGACGTTCCACCTGTGGTCGAACGAGAACAACTGGTTCTCCATCAGTCGCGCTGTGGCGTCCCGGCTCAGCTTCCGCTACGTGGTCGGGCCCACGCCCGCCCCTTCGACTTGGAGGTTTTCCGATCCGCGCCGGGGCAAGACCATCACCGTGACGAGACCCTGGCGCCGCCCGCCCAAACAGCGCGGACCTGCCTGGGCCGAAAGCGGCATTCCGTATGGAAAGCGCTGTTCGCGATTGCTGCCCAGGCGCAACTACGGCTCTTCCTATCGGCTCGTGACCAGGGGCATCGGGTACTGCCTGTATGCCTCGAAGGCGAGGCGGTATCGTCCCTATCCCATCGTGCGGCAGTACACGTTTTTATACAGCAACCTGACCCGGCACGCGCGGCGCACAACCATGGCCGACCTGGTCCAGGCGGACTACTTCGCCCTGAAGGGGCAGCTTGCCGCCCTGGCCCGAACGAACCGGTTGAAAGGTGTGCTGCTCGACCTGCGGGATAATCACGGCGGCAACAATCCGAACTGGTTTTTGGACTGGTGGGCGTCAGCTTCCTACAAGGATCATTTTATCTACGTGCGCCTGGACGACGAACTGGCTCAAGCCTGGCACAAGGACCTCGCCAAGACGAGCAACGTCACGAGGCGCGCGCAGATCCAGCGCTATCTGGCGGCCATGGCTCACCGAAAATCGGGCGAGCAGTTCATGGGGCCCATGCCGTTTTTCTGCGTCGAGCCAGACTGTTCAGGACCGAACCTGTACCGGCCCACCCATCGGGTCACCCGGGCGCCGGTCGCTCTGCTCACCGGCCCTGGGTGTCACAGTTCCTGCGATGAGATTGCCCAGGTCTTTTCCGACTACGACTTTGGACCTCTGGTGGGTGAACCCACGAGTGCCGGCTATACCACGGTGCGGATCCCTGTGCCCATCACCCTGCCCATGGCGGGGTCGGTCGGCCCGGCGTCGCATCCAGCCGCCCGATCGGCTCGTTCGTTCGGGCCCGTGTCGCATCCAGCCGCCCGATCGGCTCGTTCGGTCGGCCCCGCATCGCATCCAGCCGCCCGGCCCTCTCGCTTGGCAGGACGATTCTCTGGATCGCAGAGGCCGTCGCGCCCGCTGAATCTGGGCACCCTGCACATCGCCCTGTCCTACGAGGTCTCGGGGCGCACGGGAAAGCCCGTCGAGGCCGTCCCCCTGCACCTGACCCGGTGGGTCCCCAAGACCTTTGCGAACCGAAAGTGCTACAGCCGCCTGCTCGTGGATGCCGCCATTACGGCACTCAAAGCGCGCCACCACGGAGGTGGTCATACTGCGCGTAGGTGACTGAACGGCGCGTCACCGTCGGGGCAAAGATGCGGTACCGGATTGGACCCTGTCGCCAAGAAGGAGCCGCCGGATTGGGTCGTAACGCAAGCGAGGAGGTTCCGCATGGAGTCGATCATCATTTTTCTGTCTCTCGTGGCATCCATGCTCTGGCCTGGGGTCCTGCCTCCCCAGGTGGTGCAGGGTCAGCGCTACCAGGCATGTCTTGCCCAAGGGCGGGTGTCGGACGTGGTACGCATCAAGGTGCTGCAGGTGGATTCCAAGGTGACGTGGTGTCCCAGAGATTCGCGTTTGCACCAAAAGAGCCGGGCGTGGCATCGGGCCAACCTGGTCGTGTTGGCCCAGGTCGTGGCGGTCCGAAAGTCGGCCAGCGGCTTGAAGTTGGGCAGCCGTCTGCGTCTCGCCTACAGGGTCTGGCAGCTCTGCCCCAGGATTCCGGGCCCGTCGAATCGGCCGCAGCCCATGGGATTGAGTCAAGGATCGGTGGTCTGGGCGTTCCTGCGTCGGCATCCGGGAAAACCCTTGCAGTGGCCATGGCCTTTTTCTGTGCGCAAGCCGGTGCCATGGTACGACCTGGACGCCGGGGCCTTGAGTTTCGTGGTGAAAGAACCGACGATCATGTCCGAGAAGCAGTGGATCGAGCATTGCGACCGCCTCTTTCCTGGTCGCCGTCGTCGTCCTAGGCAAAAGCACGTGACAGCACGCCCGTAGGTCGAACTCCAAGCGCAGGAAAGCTCGCCAGGATGCGGCCAGCACTGCATCTTTCATACTGGTACCTCTGGTACCTTTTCGGACGTGTCCACCTGTACGGTGTTGCGGTGCAGAGGGGAGTGCCACGTTCGGGCAGGGGGGCGCGATGGCCCGGTTCGTGATGGACTGTTGCCTGTCTGTGGATTCGCAGACGCTCGTCCAGATGGGTTCTATTGGTTGGTGGCAGACGGCGTCTTGGCGCTGTGCGAGCAGCCGGCAAGGATCATCGCGGTGCCTGTCACTGCCGGTCACTGCCCAGACCGACAGGAACAGTCGGCGTGTGGGCGGATGTGAGCGATGCATCGCTTGTCAGAATTGGTGACGCATGGTGTTTTCCCGGGTTGCTCGGGTTTCGGGTTGCCCGGATGTTCCGGCCGTTTTGGACTGTTTGAATGTCAGAAGCCAAACAGATCCGGCCCGTAGATTCTCAATAATTGCTTCCGAGGAGCGCGATCGTCATGGCGTATGCTATCCAGATGACGATGGACAGGAGGAGGCCTTTCCACCGATGCACTTTATACATGTAGATCGGCAGCGCAAGGATGCCGAGGAATGCCACGATACCCACCCAGGTCGTCGTGTCGGGGACCCGGAGGGCGGCATCCACGTCGCCGTCGTCCACCTGGCGTTGTATTCTCTTGATGTCGAAGAACACGAGCGCCACCATGAGCACCCAGAAGATTGCAGTTGGAATGAGCATGTCCGTGATTCCTTGTTCAGATACACCCTGTGTTCAGATACACTCGGTTCAGTTCGCCCGATTCACAGCTACCACAGTCCAGGAGCCTCACGGAGACCATCAATGGAGTAAAGGGCACCGAATACACCATCTCCATCTCCATCCTGGGAACTCCCGCTGCGCCATACCACGACGAAACGCCCGTTGTCTGCCATGGCCAGGGCGGGATCGGTTTGGTACCCCACCGTGACCAAGTTGATTTGGAATTCTTCACCTACGACGGATGCATCACCGTCATACCGCTGTCCGAATATTCCTGCTGCATCGCCATCTTGGCCATCGCTTTGCCACACTACCAGGAATTGGCCGTCTGCATCCATGGCGACAGATGCATCCCATTGGTTGCCATTGACATAGGAATTGACCAAAAATTCCGGGCCTTGAGGGGAACCAGAGGCATTATACTGGCGGGCGAATATCCCTGCTGCATACCCATCTTGCCCCACGCTCTGCCAAACGATCAGGAAAAATCCATCCGCGCCCATGGCCACATCCGGGTTGCGTTGGATAGCACTCGTCGTCTCGTTGACCCTGAACTCTCCACCCACGGGGGCTGCTGCCCCATCATATAGTTGGCCGTAGATTCCCATATCGTCGCCGTCCTGACCATCGCTGTTCCAGACGACCACGAACCTGCCGTCGTCTCCCATGTCCACTACCGGGGTCCCTTGGCTGTGGTCTGTGTAAGTGTTCACTTGAAACTCGTCGTCCACCGGGCCGCCGTTTGCATCGTACCGCTGACAGAATATGCCGTCCCACGAACCATCTTGATCCCAACTCTGCCAGACCGCGATGAATCGGCCGTCATCACCCATGACCACGGCTGGGTTGGTTTGCTCACTTCTTACTTCACTGTTGACCAAGAATTCGTCACCCAACGGATCACCGTTCGCGTCGTAGAGTTGAGCATAGATGCCGCCCTGATAGCCATCTTGCAACGCACTTTTCCACAGGACCACGAACCGGCCGTCACCTCCCATGGCCACTGCAGGTTTCTCCTGGTCACCTGCGGTGAAGGTATTGACCTGAAACTCGTTGCCAATCGGGTGACCGACGGAATCATAAAGTTGTCCAAAGACCCCCAACCCGTCTCCGTCTTGGCCGTCACTCTGCCAGACCACCACGAACCGGCCGTCACCTCCCCTGGCCACTGCAGGATGATTTTGGTTGCCTTGAGTGTACGTGTTTACTCGCCAGTCGCTCACTTTGCAATCAGCACAACCGTCGTCGTCCACTTCGTTGGCATCGTCGCATTCTTCTCGTGCCACGGGATTGAAGACACCGTCTCCGCACACGGCCGCGGTGCAGTCTTCATCGCAGCTTTCAGTATTTTGTCCGCCTCCGTCACATTCTTCGCCAGGGTCGGTCACTCCGTTGCCACAGTACCAGCAGGCAGAAGTGTCAAAGGTGCAATCCAAGGAGCATGCGAGTGTGCCTCCTTCGAGACCCAAGTCGGTACAGGTCTGGTCGGCCAAGTTCGTGCCGTCGCAGTCTTCGGTGCCGACGATCTGGCCGTCACCGCAGTTCGGCGAACATCGGCTCGGCTCCTGTTGGCAGGACCACCCGGATTCCACGGCGCAAACGGCATCACAACCATCCCCCGCTGTCTGGTTGCCGTCGTCGCATCCTTCACCTTCATCGATTTTGCCGTCACCGCAGCCGCCTACGACTTGGGGAAATGTCAATCGACATCCAGCACCAACGAAGGCTGCGATGAGCCATGTCATCGTGGCCCAGGCCACCAAGGCCGACGGCCTGGCCATGCGGTGGTCAGAGCGAAAGGACGCGGGGATGCTGCGACTCATCTTGTTGTCGACCTCACCTTTGACGGACAGCAATGTTCCGAATAGATAAGGATATCAGATTAGGTCTGATGGCACAATTCCAGGATTGATCCGCTCAAACTCCTCCTTTGCAATGCGACGGATCTCGCTCTATAATAGACATGTTCATAGGAATCGTGCCGTTTATGGTTCCCGGAGGGCGGCAAAGACCCATGGCGAGGACGGTTCGGCTTGGTCGAACCGTTTGTTCGTATCCGAGTGACACCTCCTTTGGTCATGGGCAACGACCGTTTCGAGCAACAGATTAGGAGAGCTTTTGTTATGAATTACAACCTGTATGGAGAGCATTGCAACGCGCATGGAAAACACAATTTTCGATTCTTTTTCGACGTTGCAGCCATCGTGGGACTGGCGAGCCTAGCCTGTGGTCCGACGTCCGAGTCGTCCGGGGAACAGGATGGAACGGTTTGCAGCGACAGTTGTGATCCCACCGAAGGGATGCGATGCCACGAGGCCCTGATCCAAGTCTGCGCCAAGGGCGACGACGGCTGTTTTGCCTGGACGCAGCGAGAAGATTGTGGCGCCAGCAGTAAGATTTGCGATGACACAGGCGACACGCCGGTCTGTGTTTCGGTGGAGAGTTGCGTGGACGGCGCTCAAAATCAGGACGAAACCGACGTGGACTGCGGCGGGTCCTGTCCGCCCTGCGACAAGGGCAAGCACTGTACGTCCGACAAGGACTGCCACAGTGACTCCTGCATCGACGGGACCTGCTCCTTGTGCAAGCCGAATGGTGGTTCGTGCCTGGGGAACACGACCCGACAATGCGCGGGAGACGGTTGGTCCTGGGTGACGGGCCAGGACTGCGGCATGACCCAAAAATGCGATCCGGTCACAGGCACGTGCGGCGATATTCCGTTGGTGGGCAACCCGCCAGGAGACAACGACGAGAATGTCACGGGCGAGTACTACAAGTACGCGCGCTTCACGCAGGAAGACGGTTTGGTGAACTATTGCTTCGTCTCCGACGTGGACTCGTTCGACGACCTCATATACGTGCACGCCGTGCCCGCCCCTTGCCCGGGTTCCTACGGCGGCGTGCAGGGCCAGATCGACGTCTACAAAGTGACGCTCCAGGACTCGGATGACGACGGCACGCCCGAGCCGGATCAGCATCCTGACAATCCCGACAACACCGGGCCCATCGAGCAGCGGGTCCTCACCTATGTCACCACATACCAGTGGCCCATCGGACCGGTGCACCACAGCGAAATCTATGCCACCGAGGACAAGCTCTATTTTCCCGGCATGGACGAAGTATTCGTGGAGTACGACATCGCGTCGGGCACCACGGTGAACATCGTGGACGGATCCCTCCTCGGCAATTGGGGCATCAGCCAAGTTGGATATGACGAGGACAACGACATCTGGTACTTTTCCAGCGAGGCTGCGCGTCGGGTCTATTCGTACGCCCCGCAACTGTCCGCCTGGGTGCCCGAGTTCAACTATCCGGACATGAGCGGCGACCACATGGACGGCATGGAGTTCGTCAAGGACCCGAACACGGGCATCGGCTACGTCTACGTCTCCGACATGACCTCGGACTACATCGGCCAGTACAGCAAGGACGCCACCGGTAACTGGCAACAGGTCAACCTGTTCCACTACACCGATTCCGACGTCGAGTCCGTCGAGGGCATGGGCTTCGGCGTTCTGCACCATTTTTGGGTGGGTGGCTGGAGCGCTGGTTCTGTGTATGAACTGGGCGGCGGCGACCTGGGGCAGTATATTCAGGTGAACTGACCAGGCCAGCAGCGACCTGGGGCAGTATATTCAGGTGAACTGACCAGGCCAGCAGCGACCGTGATCGTTCACTTCGACAGTTGGGTCGGTTCATGGCTGTTGGATCCTGCTTGTTCGATCCTGCCTGTTTGCTCCTGCTTGTTGGATCCTGGTTGTTGGATCCTGCCTGTTGGATCCTGTTTGTTCGATCCTGCCTGTTGGATCCTGTTTGTTCGATCCTGCTTGCTGGATCCTGCTTGTTTTCGTTTTTTTGTCTTCCGTTGTCCGCTTCCGAACATCGGTTCCTTTCGTCCACCTGGCCGTCGGCCCCCGGGATTTTTTCGTCCGTTGAGCGGTGACAGGTATCTTGTGAGCGGTGACAGGTATCTTGTGAGCGATGACAGATATGTTGTGAGCGATGACAGATATGTTGTGAGCGGTGACAGATATGTTGTGAGCGGTGACAGGTATCTTGCCCAGGGCCTGCCCCAGTGATAAGACGGTTTCCGCAGCGAAGAGACGATCGTGGCATCCTGGATCGACCGCAGTAAACCTGTGGGGTCGATGGCATGAAGCAGGTGCCCGGCCCGACCCGGCTCGGCCCGGATGGTCCCATAGGGTCGTTTGTGGATGCTCGGTTCTGACGCTCCATGGCGTCAGCAGGGTCGCGTTCGGAGGGCCGAACTGGCTCGAATGGGTGTTGTCCCACTTCGGCCCAGGGTTGGGGCGTCCAAGGAGGGGCCTTGGTGGTTTTTTCATAGGAGGAATTGCGATGCGTCATGCGTGGCTCACAATGGTGGTTGTGTGTCTGCTTGCAGCGGGCACCACGAGGAGCAGAGCGGATGCCGGCCCGAGGACGGGCAGGCGGACCAGTAGGCGGACCAGTAGGCGGACCGGCAGGCGGACCGCCAGTCGGAGCAGCCGAAAGAACCGGGTCAGGAAGGCGGGCGGAAAGAAACGGACTGCCCTCAAACTGGTGAACCAGGCACAAAAATTGATGGCCGCGGGTCATTATGCAGGGGCCGTGCTGCGTTTGCGCCGTGCCTTCGCCCTGCATCGGATCTACGTCATGCCCATGATGATGGGTCTGTGCCATCAGCGTATGGACCAGATGGCCAAGGCGCGCGCCGACTTTCTCTTGGCCCGCCGTGTCGGGGCCGGCAGGATGCCGGCCCGCCATCGGCGTCTCGTGGCCGCGCACCTCAAACAGATCGCCCTGCGGTTCCGGTTCGACAAGGTCATGGTCAGGACGACCCGGCCTGGCGTCGTCCTGTTCGTGGACACAGTGAAGGTGGGAACGACACCGCTCAAGGTGCCCCTCGTCGTGGCAATCGGGCGTCACGTTCTCGAAGGCCGGCTGGGACGTTTTGCCGGTCGATTGATGCTGGTGGTCGAAGGTGGTGGTTCGAAGACGGTCACTTTGCGTCTGCATCGAGTCCACTCAGTTCATTCGATGGGTCGTCACGGTGGTAGCCACCATGGCCCCGGTCACAACGGTTCCACAAAGAGCGGCGTTGCCGGGACCGATGGGGCGGTAGGAGGCTCGGGGACGGACGAAACAAGCGCCTCGCGGGCCGCCACATCGACCGGGAGTATCTCCATTCGTCGAAAGACGAGGCCAAGTCGGGCCCGAGAGATCACGGCTTGGTCGGGCATCGGCCTGGCTGGCGTCGGGACCGCACTGCTCATTCCAGGGATCACCTTGCTGGCCATCGACGGAAACGACGCCGGTTCGGGCCATGATGGCCTCTACCTGCGGAAGAAGTACGATACGCGGGGCCCGGGCATCGGCCTGACCGTGGCTGGCGGTGTGCTCATACTCGCTGGCGCCGTCACGTACGGGCTTTCCTATGTGTTCAAAGGTCGGTCCAAGAAGGCGGTTGATGGAATTGGTCCGAGCGACTCGACGAGCGCGGGGGAGCGTTCCGGAGGCAACACGTCAAGGCAGGTTTCCGGTGCGCAAGGCCACGATTCGGATCGAATGGACGGTTCAATCCGGCGTTCTGTTCGTGCCGGTCGGTCC
>JAGGXR010000029.1 GCA_021162935.1 Deltaproteobacteria bacterium | reverse complement strand
TCCCCACCCAATTCCCCCCAGGATGCCTCTCCTCGATCCGAATGAGCCTCCACCGTCGGCTCCTCCGCTCGGGCGGCCGTCCCCACCCACACAGGACCGACGACCACCAAGCCAAACATCGCGACGAGCATCCGGCAGACGCCCGGCCATCTCACGTGTCTCCGCCTGGGCGCCCCCACCCCAAAAGCACACTGACGAGCATCATTCCCTGTCTTCTGTCTCATGGGCCAATCCTCCCAACACAACGTCCAACCACGACAACGAAACCAACCACAAAGCCCACACAACCCTCTACTTACCTATATATCATACAATGTATTGTATTAACCCACATGTGTCAAGCAACGAAAAATCCTTCCCGGTGGAATCCGTTCGTGATCGAAGGCAGGAATCGACAGCGATGAACGTGGAGGAATGCGGCAGAGCCGGTCACCCGGCTGCTTGGGTCAGCACACCCACAGTCCGTCCCACACGTATTCCCTCCCACCCCCTCCCGACATCCACGTTTTTCTTCACTCACATTTGGGATGCTTTTGGTCCTTGCACATGACCTGGCCATCATATATCTTCGCGAAGATACGCATATGACGATGGTCATGGTGCGCCACAAGGGGGCCCGACCAAAAGGAAGCGTCCGGCCTTTTGCCCGGTGTGTTCAACACCTCCCGGGCCCTAACTTGAGAGCAACGATGCGGCTTGGGATTTTTAGTGATGTCCATTCGAACCTGGAAGCCTTGACCAAGGTGGTCGAGGCCTACCAGGCCTTCACCATCGACCGATATATCTGTCTGGGAGACACGGTCGGCTATGGGGCGAGCCCGAACGAATGCTGCAACCTGGTCCGCAGCCTCAATCCCACTGGCGTCCTCGGAAACCACGATGCCGCCGTCAGCGGCAGGATGGACTACAATTATTATTATGAGGCCTGCAGACAGGCCCTAGACCTTCACGCCTCGATCCTCACCGAGGAAAATCTAGCCTGGCTCAAGACGCTTCCATACGAGACACGAGACGAAAACCGCAGCTACTGCCACGGTTCCCCGATCAACTCAGAAGAATTCGAATATATCTTTTCTCTCGATCAGGCCCGTTCCCTGCTCCCAAACTACAAGGAACTGGCGGACGTCACGTTCGTGGGTCACTCCCACCTGTGCAAGGCCTTCGCCCTAAGCGCTACCGATGTCCATCGGGTCGTAGCCACTTCGTTCGAAATCCGATCCGGCTTCAAGTACGTCATTGGGGTTGGCAGCGTGGGCCAACCACGCGACTACGACCCAAGGGCGAGCTTCACCATCTTCGACACGGACACAGGTCTGTTCGAGTACCACCGGGTCGCCTATGACATTGAGACGTCTGCACAAAAAATCTTCGACATGAACCTGGAACGAAACTTTGGCAACCGTCTCTTCGTCGGCGTGTAATCGACCAGCCGCACCCGTTGAGACAGACAGCCCCATTCCCCCTTCGCATACACCG
This sequence comes from Deltaproteobacteria bacterium, assembly GCA_021162935.1. Lineage (GTDB taxonomy): Bacteria > Myxococcota_A > Polyangia > HGW-17 > SLPX01 > JAGGXR01. The sequence continues at coordinate 119,765 of JAGGXR010000029.1, read as the reverse complement.
AGCGATCACGCCAAGAAACAGCTACTTCTTGATATCGTCAGCCAGACGCCCGCAGATGTTGCAGCGTCCATTGGGCCCAATGAGCCCGAGACAGGCACCGTCGGGACACAGTCGCCGACCGGGGTCGAATCCATCACCGGCCTCGGCTTCAGCCGCAGGCAACGACAATGGATCGTCCGCCCCGACGGGCTCATCGACCGACTCCGATTGTGCAGCCTCCCGGACGGACCCCTTATCCGACGAGGGACCGACCACCCGTCCACAGACCGTACAACGACCGTCCGGCCCAATAACGCCAAGACAGGATCCGTCCGGACACAGACGTCTCGACTGAAAATCACCTGGAGCAGCAGGAATATCCACCGACATGGTCTCGGACCCCTTGGGGCTCACACGGAAACAGGTTCTGCATCTGATCGCCCGAGCGACCACCTCGACCGTCCAGGCACGGCGTTCCTCTGCGCAATCGAGGACCGCCTATATCGACCGTCGAATCAAATGATGCAAACGATGCAAACCTGCTGACAAACAAGCCCTCACTTGAGATTCTTGAACAATTCCTCCAACTTCGCCTTGGACTGAACCGCCTCGTCACTCTTCTCGGGAGGCGATCCATCACGAAACGTAAATTGGGGACAAAAATTTGCGACCTCCCGATCCCGAATAAACTCGGCAAAGGCCTCTCGACACTGATTGTGCAAAGAAGGATCGTAGAATTCGCAGTTTTTGCAGACGTGTAGGTCCGCCCGACAATGAGGACAGACGTCCTCGCGTCCCACCTTGATACCGACCTTCACGGCGAAGACCAGCTCGTTACCGCAGTTGTGACAATAATAGGCCATCGGACATCTCCTCGTCGATCCCTAGGACGCGAGCTATCATAGCGACGTTCTTCTGCCTGACAAGACCCTGTTGTCTTGACGTCCATGGGGGATGAACGATCCACCTTGTCGCACAGCCCACGATCCGATACAACCCCAGAACATCTCGTGACGAAAGGAACGAACCATGAACGAAGTTGCATGGACCAGGAAGAACATCCTGCTCATGACCTTGCTGTTCACCGTCGCCGCCGTGGTGCTGGGTTTTTCGAACAATCTGCTCCGTGGCTACGTCTCCCTCCGCTTCGCCTTTCTCCTGCTGGGCACTTCGGTCATGGCATGGGGGATCGTGCTCCACGCCCTGGAACGAGACCCGGTCCTGGCCGGCAAGAAGGCCTTGTGGTTCGCTCTGGCTGCCGAGGCAGGCGCCCTGATCCTGTCGATTTTCGTGTCGTCGATCCCGCTCGTCTCCCTCCTCGGCTCCATGCCGAGAATGATGGGGGCCATGACCTACTGGAGCTACTTGATCCTGGCGGCAGGCACCGTGCTCGTCATCTCCGACCGGAAGGACCGGCTCATCCTGCTCCTTCGCGTGCTCATGGTGGTGGCCATCGCTGTCTCCGTCCAATCCTTTCATGAGTTGCCCGGCGTCCGTGGGTTTCGGGCGCCCGGCGTGCTCGGCAACCCGGACTTCTTGGGCAATTGGCTCCTGGCCGTCTTCTTCGCAGGATTTTCGTTGATGCTCATCGAAAAAAACCGGGGCGCCGCCGTCCTGTCCGGTTTGGCAACGGCCATGGGCCTCATCGCCGTCGCCTACACACGGACGCGGGGTGCCTGGCTCGGCCTGACAACCGCCATGACCATCTTCTTTTTGCTCACCCGAATCCGAGAAGAAGACGCCAAACGCGTTCGAACGAGAACCGTTCTTTGGGGCGCTGGCGTCGTCCTGATCACGCTCGGATTGCTCATCGCCTTTCAAATGGACTGGGCACAACAGGCAATCCTGCACCTCACCAAAAAAATCGTCAAGGGGGCCTCTCAAGCCCGACTCGACCAGGTCCATCGCACCTACGTGAAAAAATTCACCCACGACATGCACACCATGGCGGCCCTAGGAGTCCTGTGGGCCGCCATTCTGGTGGCCTGGGCCCAAATCGCCACGAGATGGAGGCATTGGTCCGCAGGAATCAAGGCCGCCGCCCTGGGCGCCATCGGCATCGTCGTCCTGATCGGCGTTGGAGCCCTGTGGGGCACCGCGGTGGGCAAAGAAATCCGCCACAAGCAGTTGCGCCTCCACTTCAAAAACGAGGGCCGCAGTATCATCTGGCGGGACACGGCCACCAAGATGATTCCGAAGATCTGGTACAAAGGATGCGGCATCGAGGTCTTCCGAGTCGCGTTTTTGCCGTACAAGTCCGTCGACCTAGCCCAAAATGATCCAAGGGTGAACTGGCGCAATCCCCATGACGTCATTATGTACGAATTATCATCGAACGGCATCGTCGGACTGACGACGTTCCTGGCTGTCGTACTCCTGACTCTGTGGACCCTACTCATCGCTCGCAAACAGGCCATGAATCAAACCATCGGGCTGCTTGTCTGCGGAGTCACCGCGTCCCTGGTGGGCTACCTGGTCCATAACCTCGTCAACTACGACATCATCCCGACGGGCATGACCTTCTATCTCCTTGTGGCCATGGCCCAAAGCCTCAAGGTCATGACAGCACCCAAGGTCGAAGGTGCTGCCGTACAGACATCACAGGAAAAGCCGGACGAAAATCCAGCACAAGGGAAAGTAACCAAGGCACTCAAGACTCGAAAATCGGGCAAGGCCGATCAAAAAAAGAACGACAAACAGAAAAAAAAGACACAAAGTGACAAGGCGGCGGCCCCCAAGACCGCTCGTCGTGCGCCTCGGCCCGAGCCAATCCCCCCAGGGGTCACAATCGCCCTAGCCCTGTTGTTCGTGGTGACCATGATCCCCTTCGTGGTCGCCGTGCAGCGTCACTTTCCCACCAAACTATGGCTCGGGGCCACTCCTCTCATTTTCTGGGCGATCGTGCTGCCAGCGCTGTTCGCCCCAGAAGCGCGGCGGTTCGCCTGGCGGCCGAATCGTGCCTGGATCGGACTGGCTGCAAGCTACAGCATCGTCTGGCTCCTCGTCGCCGTGCCGTCAATCTGGTCGAATGAACTGGCCAAAGCAGCCGGAAAGGACCCCTTCCGCTGGCTGTTCGCCACTGTCATCGACGGCGTCTGGCTCCTCGCCCTCTGGACACCCGCCGCCTTCGCTGGGGCGGACGGGCAATCGTCGAAAAAAACCAGCCGCTTCATTCGGGCCGTGCAGGGCGTCGTCCTCGCGGTACTGGTCGCCCTGGCCGGCACCTACGCCTATTGGCACCTCCAGGCCGACTGGAATCTATTTCGAGCCAAGGGCTTCGCTCGTCTGGCTGGTCGCACGACCGGTCGCCGCATCGACCAAATCACGAATGCCGCGCACCGCGTCGCCGTCGCTCTCCGATCGGGCCGAGGAGACAAGCAAAAGCTCCACACCCAGCTCCTTCATCTCAGAGAACTAGAAATCAAGGAAACGAACAAAATGAAGGCGCTCCTCAAAAAGGTGCGACGATACGGACGAAAGGGAACCAGACACTTCCGTTTCATGGGATTCCTGCCGCGCCAATATTCCAAGGCATTGCAGGCCTTCGTGCGCCAGCCCAACGCCCTGCCCACGGATCTGGGGAATCAGGTCATGGACGAAGCCATCAGATACGCCCGATACGGAACCAAGAACAACACGAATCCCGAAAGCGCCTACAGCCATCTGGCCGTGTTGTACTATTGGTCCCTACGATACTGCCGCACCAAACCGGCTGCGGACCGGGCTGAATGCCGTCGAACACGTCTGGGGCGATCCATCAAGGCCCTGGATCGATCCATGTCGTACGACCGATACTACTACGACACCCATCGAATGAAGGCGTACATTTTGGCGCGACAACGCAAGGTTGTAGAGGCCCTCAAGGAATTGCGATTTGCGATGTTTATCATCAAAGGCCGCCTGCACAAATTCCCCAACGTGGGGCAGGTGTCCCATGCCATCATGGAGCAGGTCCTGCGAAAACCCATCATGGCCGCCAAGCAACAACAGTGGCAGCAGGTGATCGACCAGACCAAGCAGATCTTGACTCGCTACGGAGAACCCATGGCGTTCGCCCATCTGATCATGGGTCGCGCCGCCATCAAGCTCAACCAAAATGATCTGGCGAAGCAGGAGCTTGCCGTGGCCATCAAAGAACGCCAGCCGGAAGACTACCCCGACGCCCGCCTGGACCTAGCCCGGGTGTACTTCGTCGAAAACCAATTCGATGCAGGCAACGCCATCCTGCGACCTCTGATGCAGCCAACCATCAAGAAACCGCAGGCTCTGTTGATCCATGCATGGGGGCTGCAGAAACAGGGCAAGTTCGCCGATGCCATTTCAGATTATGTACGATTCCTCGAACTTCGGCCCAAATGGCCTCAAAAAAAAGCCATCCTGAAAAAAATCAGACAGCTCCAGGCCCGTCTCAATCAGTAGATTCCGTTGGGGTCCCCTCGCCCTCCGGACCCAACTGTGACAACCGTTCCAGTTCTGTCGAAAGCCGCTCCCAAGTAGCCAGCTTTTCTTCGAGTTCCGACTGGAGTTTCGTCCGTCCTCCAACCAATTCCTCCAAATCGGCCCAGACGATGCCCTGCGCTCCGATACGCGCATCCAAATGCTCAATCTCCCGCTCTATCTCGGAAATCCTGAATTCCAGGTCTCCGCAACGACGCGCGAGCCGTTCGACCACCCGTTTATGTTCCTTGCGGGCACGATATCCAGCGAGCCGCTCGTCTTTGGCTTCTTCGCCTCCCTGACGAGCCTCCCGCCGATCCACCCTCAGGCCACCAGCAACCTGAGAACGTCGGTACTCCGAATAGTTTCCCCAATACACCTGAATCGGTCGACCGGGAGTCAGAACCACGAGCTTGGTGACGAGGCGATCCAAAAAATACCGATCATGGCTCACCACGAGCAGGGTCCCTCGGTACTCGACCAGGGACCGTTCCAAAGCCTGTCTCGCCGGAATGTCGAGATGATTCGTGGGCTCATCGAGCGCCAAGAGCGACCAAGGCAACAACGAAAGCTTTCCCAGGGCGAGCCGGTTCTGTTCACCACCGGAAAGACTCGACACGGGTCGAAACACATCGTCGCCTGAAAAACGTAGGGCACCAAGAATATCTCGAGCCGCATCCGTAGAGATCTCGCCACGTGCGCGCCGAATTTCGTCCACGAGATCGTTGTTTGGATTCAAGTCGCTTCGATTCTGATCGAAATACCCAATACTCAAGCGGTGGCCGAAGCGGATCGTGCCCGCCAAGGGTTCGGCCCGACCCACCAAGACACGAAGCAGGGTGGACTTTCCCGTTCCGTTGGGCCCAACGATCCCGACCCGATCCCCACGATAGACGGACAACGTGAACCCTTCGACCAGGGACTCGTCGTAACCCACAGCCAAATCTTCTGCGAGGATCACGTCCTTGCCGCCTGGCAGCTCGGGCAGAATGAACCGCAATCGAAGATCCTCAGCTTTGACCCAGGGGTCTTGGGGCACCTCGATCCGATCGAGACGATCCAAAATATGCTTCTTGCTCCTGGCCTGCCGCGCCTTCTGCCCCGCCGTGTTGCGTGCCACGTAGTCTTCGATCTTCGCAATCTGCGCCTTTTGTTTGGCGATGAATCGCTGCAAGGCCTCCACTCGTTGCGCGCGAAGGGTACGGTACCGATCGAAATTTCCGGAAAATTGTTCGATGGCACCATCGACGAGTTCCACGATCGACGTGCACACAGCATTCAAGAACGCTCGATCGTGCGAAACGACCACCACAGCGCCCGGATAGGCCGCCAACCTGCCCTCCAAACGTTCCGTGCTTTCGATATCCAGATGATTCGTGGGTTCGTCGAGCAGAATGAGGTCGGGTTCCTGAATGAGCACTTTGGCCAGGGCGATGCGGCTCCGTTCCCCCCCCGAAAAGGATGTCATGGGCCTGTCGAGATCCTGACGGAGAAAGCCCAACTCGGAAATGAGTGCCTCGATCCGACTCGCCAGAGTGTAGCCGCCCTGATCCTCATACCGATGACGTATCGATCCGGCTCGATCCAACAACGAAAGGTCGTGATCGCCATCGGTAATCCGCTGCTCGAGCTGGTTCAACTCTGTGCGTAGAGCCAGCACATCCGCAAACGGCTCCAAAAGACTGTCTCTCAAGGACCCGGATAGATCCATCGATTGGTCCTGCGGCAAATAGCCAATCCGGCGCCCACGCGCCACAGCCACGCTCCCTCCGTGTGGCTTGACCTGTCGGGCAAGCAGGCTGAGCACCGTGGACTTACCGCAACCGTTCGGCCCCACCAGACCAATCCGCTCCTGTGGGTTGACCTGCCAGGTCGCCTGTCGCAAAATGGTCTGACCGCCATAGGAAAAAGAAACGTCTTGAAGTTGAATCAGCATGGCCCTTAAACACCGTCGTACACAGAAAATCAGTGACCGACACGAGTCGTACCCACATAGTTCGGTGGTCATCGTCTGTCAACCGTCACCGTCGATGCAGCGCAGCCATGCAACGCCTCGAAGAGCACTCTTTGCCAGACTCCTGCGCCTGAACGCAGAGATGGTATCGCCAAATTCTGCAAGGCGAAAAACCACGAGATCCAACTCCGTCTGGTCATACCTTTTCAAACAATCAAGGACCGTACATTCGTGCGAGCCTTCGAGGCGGTGACCACCTATGCGGATCGATATGATCTCGACATCTTGAATCTCGCACACCACTACATTTTCGTCTCCTGGCCGTGGTTCAAAAAAACCCATCGTAAGGGGTTGCGTTTTGGCAGGGTCACTGCTAAAAACAGCCTCAAATTCTGGGCAGTAGGAAAAAGTGGGCCCTAAACGGAGACCCGCTTTTTTTTTGATGCGAGCTGTTGGATAGGATCATGGCGGATCGAAAGGTAATGAAAGAAGTGGAGGCAATCTGCCGCCCGACCGTCGAATCATTCGGGATGGAACTCATCCTGGTCGAATGGCAAAGCCAACAGGGCCCTGCCGTGCTGCGCCTCTATATCGATCGTCCCGACTCCGCGGTCACGCTCGAGGACTGTACCAGAGTCAGCCGTCAGGCAAGCGCACTGCTCGATGCTCACGACGTGATCCATCACGCCTACCGGCTCGAAGTGTCGTCCCCAGGCTTGGACAGACCGCTCGTACGGCCCGAACACTTCAAGCGATACGTGGGTCAAAAAACACGCATCAAACTCAAAAGGACAGAACAGGATCAGCGCAAGCGATATACCGGCACCATTGTGGACGTCACCGACGACGACGTGGTGCTCAACGTGGATGGAGCCGAATGTCGGCTTCCGTTTTCGAACATCGACAAGGCAAATTTGGTGCCGCAGTTTCCTGCGTAACGCCGCTTTGCAACGAGGAACGAGATGGAGCAAGCAAACCTCAATGTTGTGCTCGACCAGGTAGGCAAAGACAAGGGTATCGACAAGAGTATCCTCGTGGAAACCCTCGAACAGGCCATCTTGAGTGCGGCGAAGAGAACCTTCGGCCAGCACCGGGAGATGGAGGCTCGATACAATGAACAGACCGGGTCCGTGGATCTGTTTCTCATCCTGGAGGTCATTCCTCCGAATGAAGAACCAGAGCTGGATCGGCAGATTGCGCTGACCCTGGCCGAGGAGCACGGCCTGGATGCCGCTGTGGGTGACGAGTTGCTGTTCCAGATTTTCTATCGCCCAGAGGACCGTGACGAAGCACGGGCTCAGGACGAAAAATTCGGGGAACTCCTGGACCTCAAAACCTTCCGAAAAAGTTTCGGGCGCATCGCAGCCCAAACCGCCAAACAGGTCATCATCCAACGGGTCCGCGAGGCTGAGCGGGAGAACATCTATAATGAATATAAGGACCGACAGGGCGAGTTGATCATGGGGATCGTGCGACGCTTCGAGCGGGGCAACATCATCGTCGATCTCGGCCGAGCCGAGGCCATCTTGCCCATCAAGGAGCAAGTGCCCCGCGAAACGTACCGCGCGGGCGACCGCATCGTCGCCTATGTCCTGGACATCGATCGAGCCTCACGAGGGCCGCAGATCATCCTGTCACGAAGCCACAAAGGACTACTGGAAAAACTCTTCGAGACCGAGGTCCCCGAGATTTACGAAGGCATCGTCCGCATCGAGTCCAGCGCCCGGGAGCCCGGCGCCCGATCCAAAATCGCCGTCTCATCCAGGGATCGGGACGTGGACCCGGTAGGGGCTTGTGTCGGCATGCGTGGATCGCGGGTACAGTCCGTGGTCCAGGAACTCCACGGCGAAAAGATCGACATCGTTCCCTACGAAGAAGATCCCGCCCGATTCGTGTGCAACGCCATCGCGCCGGCCGAGGTACTTCGCGTACTCATCGATGCAGAGAACCACACCATGGAACTCGTGGTGCCCGATGACAAGCTTTCTCTTGCCATCGGCAAGAAGGGCCAAAACGTTCGCCTGGCGTCACAGCTTACCGGTTGGCGTATCGATATCCACTCCGAATCCAAAGTTCAGGAAATGGAAGAACGCGCCAAGAAATCCATGGCGACCATCGAAGGAATTACTCCGGACATGGCGGAAACCATGTTCCGTCTCGGTTGGCGCAGCGCGGAGGAAATCGCAGCCGCCAACCCAGAAGAATTGGCGAACGTGCCAGGTCTCGGTGGACTAGAAGCAGCAAAACAGATCGCTCTTGCCGCCCAAGCGGCACTGGAACGAGCGGAGCAGGAAAGGCTGCAGCGACGGGAAGAGAGCTTCGAGGAGATCCTGAGTATCCCCGGCATGGACGAAGCCGTGGCCAGAGCCTTCCTGGATACCAAATATGAAACCGTCGAAGACATCGACGCTGCGACTGATTTGGATCGATTGGCAAGACAGTCCGGGATCGACCTGACCACCCTGCGACAGGTCAAACATCAGGTCAGCATGTACGTGGCTCAAAAGCGAATCCTCGAAGAAAGCCAGATGCTCGACATGGGCTCCGACGGCTTTGCCGAGGACGAAGATACAGATGACACCGACGACGAAATGCAGAGCGACGCCGAAGACGAAACGGCGGAGCAGGAATCAGGGACATCGACCGTCGAAAAATCGGACGGCGAAGATGCTTCCCAGGGAGACGACACGGTCGCTGATGAGTGACCCGATCCGCACATGTGTGGGCTGCGGAGCAAAGCGGCCCCAAGCCGTGCTGCTGCGGTTCGAAAGAACCACAGAGGGCGACGTGCGACTTTCCTTGCGCCGAAGCAATGGGCGAGGTGCGTACTTGTGCCCCAACGCCGCCTGCTTCAGGAAGGCCTGGAAAAAGCGTTCCCTGCAACGGAAGCTTGGGGACATTGCGCTCCCTAAAATGGCGGATTTCATGGCTGAGCGCGTGCAAGGCATTCTGGAACGGCGCAGGGCCACTCTGCTTGTGAGCGCTCCGAAATCGCTCGCGCAGAAACGAATCAGCTCTGCACTCAAAGCGCTGAAAATGACTTCGACGCCCGCTCAAAGGGCTTTGAATTGATGATTTTGACTTGACCGTAAAGGGATAACCGGCAACACATAGGTGCGCGCGTCGCCAAGGATGCCGCATGGATTCGTGCTCGGAGTAAAAAAGAGATGCCGAAGTTTCGGGTCTACGAAATTGCACGCCAAATGGGCCTCAGCAACAAGGACCTCGTTGCCAAGATTCAAAGTCTTGGCATCCAGGTGAAAAACCACATGAGCACCTTGACCTCAGACGAGGTCCAGGCCATCAAGGCCGCCCTGGAGCGAGAGCGCCAGGAGTCGACCGTCGAGAAACGGATCGGCAGCACAGTCATCCGACGACGGTCGAAGGTCAAACGATGGACCACGGCGAAACCCACCATTCCGGCGGCACCGACTCCAGAAGCAGCAAAGCCTGCTGAGCCGGAGCACGAGCCAAACGTCCAAAGCGAGGACCAGGCCAAAGAGTCGACCGTGCATGCCGACGAGGCGGAAGTCACGGCTACTGAATCGCTCCCGGCCACCGACCAGGTTGTGAAGCCTGCTGCTGCCCCGCAGCCTTTGTCCGAACGGGAGACGGAGCAGGAACCGGCCGTCGAGGCCACAGAAGCATCGACGGCAGCCCCCCCAGTCGACCAGGCACGCGGAGAGCAGACTGAGGCGCCCGCCGAGCAGGCCAGCGACCAACAGCAACAGCCGGCCATGTCCCAAGAAGAAAAACTCGGCCCCACGGGCCGCCGCATCGAACTGTCGCAGTTCAAAACCCCCAAGGTCATCATTACGGACCTCGGAGAATCGAGAGCCGGCTATCGTCCCCGGGGGGAACGGCCCCAATGGACGAGGCGGCAGCCCACAGGAAGGACGCAATACCAAAAAGGCAGACGAAAAGTCACGACCAAGAAAGCCAAACAGACCCTCATCACGACGCCCGCCGAACACAAACGGCGCGTTCGCATGGAGGGGGCCATATCCGTCGTGGACATGGCCCGACAAATGGGGATCAAGGCCACCGACGCACTCAAAAAACTGTGGGCTATGGGAATGAAGGGCGTCACCATCAACACGAGCCTCGACGAGGACACGGCAACGCTGTTGGCTGCAGAATTTTCATTCGACATCGAAAACGTTGCCTTCCAAGAAGAAACGCTCATCCAAACGATGGAGAGCAATCCGGAGGACCTCGAGCCACGGTCGCCAGTCATCACGATCATGGGCCACGTCGACCACGGCAAGACGTCCTTGTTGGACCGGATCCGCCACAGCGACATCACCGCGTCCGAGGCCGGCGGGATCACGCAGCACATTGGAGCGTACAAGGTCGCGACCCCCAAAGGCACCCTCGTGTTTCTGGATACTCCCGGACACGAGGCCTTCACGCAAATGAGAGCCCGGGGAGCCCAGAGCACCGATATCGTGGTTCTGGTCGTGGCTGCTGACGATGGAATCATGCCTCAGACCAAAGAGGCCATTCAACATGCCCAAAGCGCCAAGGTGCCCATTGTCGTTGCCATCAACAAAATCGACAAGGCCGATGCCGAACCGCAGAAGGTGCGGCAGCAACTAACCGAATTTGGACTCGTGGCAGAGGAATGGGGCGGCGACACACTCATGATCGAAGTCTCTGCAGCGAACGGAACGGGCATCGACCAACTCCTGGACACGATTCTGCTCCAAGCGGAAATCCTGGAGCTGAAGGCCAACCCGAAAAAGCCGGGCAGAGGCCTGGTCATCGAGGCCATGCTCGACCGAGCTCGCGGACCTGTGACGACCATCCTCGTACAAGACGGAACGCTGCAAGGCGGAGACGTGGTCGTGGCAGGCGAATTTTATGGAAAAATTCGTGCTATAACCGACGAACGGGGCCACAAGCTTGCCAAGGCGGGCCCGGCCACACCCATTCGGATCATGGGCTTGGATGGAGTACCTGAAGGGGGTGAGGCTTTCTACGTCCTCAAAGACGAAAAGAAGGCCCGGCAGCTCGTCTCCCATCGACGAGATGAAAAACGCAAGAAGGAATTGGCTGAGACCAGCGCGTCCGCCATCCGGCTGGAGCGTATTGCCGAGATGATCCGCGACGGCGAGCAGCACGAACTGGGCATCGTGCTCAAGGCAGATGTCCAGGGCACGGCCCAGGCTGTCAAGGAAGCGGTCTTGAAACTGTCCACCGACAAGGTCAAGACGGTCGTGATGCTGTCCGGGGTGGGCGGGATCACCGAAACCGACGTCACCTTCGCCAAGGCGGCAGGAGCATTCATCATCGGGTTCAACGTTCGACCGGCGGGCAAGGCAGCGCAACTCGCCGAGCAGGAGAAGGTCGAAATCCGTCTCTATACGGTGATCTACGAATTGCTCGATGACATGAAAGAGGCCATGCGAGGCCTCCTTCCCAAAGAGCAACGGGAAAAGGTCGTCGGACAAATCGACATTCGCCAGACCTTCAACATTCCCAAGGTTGGAACCGTAGCCGGTTGCTTCGTTCAAAGCGGCAAAATTCTGCGCTCTTCGAAAGTACGCCTCTACCGGGAGAACGTGAAGATCTACGAAGGGAAACTCGGATCCCTGAAGCGTTTCACCGAAGATGTTCGAGAAGTCGAAAAGGACTACGAATGTGGTCTGAGCATCGAAAACTTCAACGACATCAAGGTCGGCGACATCATCGAAGTGTACGAAGTGGAGGAGCTGGCTCCCGAACTCTAGGGCAAGCCGCTCTGCGAACGAAAAGCATGCTGGTCGCAGTTGCCAAGGTCGAGTTGTACGTTCCCGAAAGTCATTCCCTGAAAGCGAAACGTCAGGTAGTGCGCAAGGTCCTGGACCGGGTCCGAGCCCGATTCAAGATCTCCGCGGCAGAAGTTGGGAGTCAGGATCTTTGGCAAAAGGCCGAGCTTGGCTTTGCATATGTCACATCTGATCGATCCCACGGTGAATCGGTGATCCGCAAGGTCACACGATTCGTCGAAGATCTCTACGTGGCACCGGTGGTCTCATGTCAGACCGACGTGCTCGTCGTCGACCAAGAAGAGGAGTGGCGCTCGTGGTGACCAGGATGCCACTTAAGTCACCCGCTGGAAAGAAGCGAACATGGCGAACCGAAGACAGCAACGAGTCTCGAGCACCATCCGTCAGGTGCTGGCCAGCAAGCTCCTGACGGACATCCGCGATCCACGGATACGCAGCGCCGGCGTGATCAGCATCGCCTCCGTCCAGGTCTCCGCCGACCTCACTCATGCCAAAGTCTACCTGTCCATGAGCGTCCAGGATCCACGCAAGAGGAAAAAAACAATCGACGGGCTGAACAGCGCCGCCGCCTTTCTCCGCGGTGAGGTGGGGCGCGTCCTTTCCCTCAAACGGACTCCGGAATTATCGTTCTTGTTGGACGAAACCGAGGATCGGGCACGCCAATTGGAGCAGATCATGAAAGAAATCGCACGAGAACGCCAGGCCGACCCACCCAGGGCCGTCGTCGATGTCGTCACACAGGGTCATCTTTTCCTGGTGACCAGCCACAAGAACCCGGACGGCGATGCCATCGGCTGCCTGCTTGGAATGGGGCGCATCCTGGAACTCATGGACAAAGATTTCGTTCTCTATGCGCCTGACGGTATTCCAAGCTTTTATCAATCCCTTCACCTCGCGGACCAGACGGTCTCAAGCATCGAAGGTCAGCCCTTCGACGCCACCATCGTTTTGGACACGGCGGATCCTTCCCTATTGGGGCCGGACTATCCCCCGAGCCACCCAGGCACGATCGTCGTGATGGACCATCACATGAGCTACAAAGCGATGGGGGACATCACTTGGCGCGACCGGAACGCGTCTGCAGCCGGTTGTCTCATCTACGAGCTGGCCCGTCGACTGGGCATCGACTCGGACCAGGATCTCGGCCAATGCTTGTGGAGCGCCATCTACACGGATACGGGCGGTTTTCGTTACTCGAGCACAAACGCGGAGGCGCTACGCATCAGTGCTGATTTGATCGACTGGGGCGTGAATCCTTGGAAGATGGCAACGGCCATCTTCGAAAGCAATCCGCCGACCAGAATCACACTCCTTTCGAAGGCTCTGGCCACCTTGGAGCTGACCGCTTCCAATCGTGTCGCGAGCATCACCATCACTCGGCGCATGCTCGAAGAGGCGCACTTGGACAACTCGATGCTGGACACATTCATCAACCATCCACGATCCATCAAGGGCGTCGAGATCGCCATCCAGTTTTCTGAACGAGAGGCCGGATGGAAGATCAGCCTCCGATCCAAGGGAAGTCTTGATGTTTCCGCTTTGGCGGAACAGTTCGGAGGAGGGGGTCACCGAAACGCGGCGGGCTGCTTCATTGCAAGCGAATACGACGAGGTCCATTCCGCGATCCTCGATGCTGCATCGCAACTCGTCGGGTCGGAACATTCCGAGCCATGAAACGTCGCCGAGATCCGACGGGCATCCTGAATCTCGACAAGCCTGCGGGGATGACATCGAACCAAGCACTGCAACAGGTCCGTCGCGCACTGGGGGTGCGCCGAGCAGGTCATGCAGGCACGCTGGACCCTGCCGCCACAGGCGTGCTGCCCATCCTGGTGGGAACCACGACGAGGCTCATGGAATATCTGGCTGGCAGTACCAAGGACTACCGAGCCACGGTCCGCCTGGGCCTGATCACCGATTCATTGGACCTCGATGGCGCGATCACCGAAACTCTTCCCGTCCCGGAAACGATCGACGAAGCGTCCATCGAGGCAATCTTGGCTGAATTCATCGGCCGCATCGAACAGCAAGTTCCTCTTTACTCGGCCGTTCGGGTCGACGGACAGCGGCTCTATGCACTCGCCAGACAAGGGCACGACCCCAAGCGGCCGACGAGACAGGTCTTCATCGAGCGCATCACCTTGCTGGAATGGAACCCGCCGGACTTGGAGATCTCGGTGACCTGCGGCAAGGGCACCTATATCCGACAACTTGCTGCGGATATCGGCAAAAGACTGACAACAGGGGCAACGCTCGCGGCATTGCGACGCGAACGCGTCGGCCCCTTTGCCGTGACGGACGCGGTCCCGTTGGAGGGGGTCGTAAAAAACGCATCCACGAGTCGAAAATATCTACTCGACCAGACGCGGGCAGTCTCGCACATCCCTCCACTCGTCCTAACGAACGACCTTTGCAAGAGACTCCTGCTGGGACAACGCCTTGCCATCGAAGACGGCAAGCCCGATGGCCTCAGAACCGTGTTCGATGAATCCGATCACCTGCTCGCCATTGCCGAGTTGGCCCAGGGCCGGCTCCAGCCACGCAAGGTGCTCGGGGCACAGGACTGACACGAGAAACGACAACACCACCAGGAACGACTGCCACACCAAGCAACGCCACTGCAAAATTTCCAGGATCGACGTGGCCCATGGCCCCTTGGCGGCAATAGAGATTGAACAGCATCGTTGGTCTGAATCTACTTCCCAAAAAGCCGACGAAAAAATCCGGAACCCGGCGTACCAGCCTCTTGCCCGGAAGGAACCGACGACTCACGTGGTGCCTCGGATGGCTGTGACTCGACTCTGTTCGAAGTGTCCGTCCCCGACCCCGTCTGCGCGTCATTCAAATCCGTCAGGTCGTCCAAACCCAGATCGGAAATCCAACTTCTGGTATCCACCGACCCACCTGTGCCGGCTGTCGGCTGCGCCGCTGCCGGTTCGCCGGAAAGGCCACGCAACAACTCTTCCTTGACGAGCCGCTGTGCCAACTTCACTGTGGTCCTGTGGTGACGTTTCCCCTGAACTTCGGCAACCAGGTCCGCCACGTGCTTGCTCGTGGCTCGCAAACTCGCGGCATACAAAAAACTCATGAGGGCTTCGGCGAATTCGTCGGCCGCCTGATATCGATATCGTCGATCCCGAGTGAGCGCGCGATGCACGATGTCATCAAGCAACTGGGGAACCGACGGATTGAGAACGGACAGAGGTGGAACGTGACATCGCGAGACCAGTTGCACGGTCTGATAGTCGGTTTCTCCCAAGAAGAGCCGTCTGCCCGCCAACAATTCGAACAGCACGATTCCAAGGGCAAACACGTCCGCCCGGGGATCCACTTCGAGACCATCAATGGCCTCCGGCGACAGGTAGGAAAACTTCCCCTTTACCACCCCGGGATCGGTGTGCTCAAGCTGACTCGCTGCCTTGGCAAGGCCGAAATCCGTGACCTTGACCTCTCCTTGCTGTGACAACAGGACATTCGGGGTGCTCACGTCTCGATGTACGATACCGAGCGAGTACCCGTGCTCGTCCACGGCGCCATGCGCGTAGGCGAGCCCACGGGCCACCTCGGCGCAAATGAACACCGCAGTGCCCACCGGCACCACGCGGCCCTGGCTTCGCAAAGAATCCAACACCCGCTTCAAGCTCACGCCATCAACGAACTCCATCACGATGAAATAGGTACCCCCCTCTTCTCCCACATCGAACGTCTGAACGATGTTCGCGTGACTGAGCCGCATGCCTACTCTCGCTTCGTCGAGGAACATACGCACAAACTTTTCATTCGTCGCCAGATGCGGCAAAACCCGCTTGATGGCCACCTTCTTCGTGATGCCAGCGGCACCGACCGATCGTGCAATGATGACTTCGGCCATCCCGCCAGCGTCTAGCTTCTGGATCTCTTCGTACTTGTGATGAGATGGCATGAAACCCTCACAGGTCAGAATGTCGTGCGAACTTGGCCGACGAGACACCTCCCTTCCCGGCGGCCAGTCCAAAAAGGATACCATAGGAGCCATTTGATTGGAATCAGTCGTCGTTGTATGATGCCAGGTGTGAAGATGCTGCGGATCTGTGCAAACAGGAAGAACATGAGCCGATCCTTGTTCCTCGTCAAAAGCGTTTCCTTGTTGGCCACCCTCACAACCCTCCTCGTCCAGACGAAGGCTCGGGCGGATTGTACCGATGCATCAAGAAAAGCGATTCGACAGATCAACAAAAAGGCCATGGACGCCTACCAAAACATGGACTTCAAGCATGCCCGATCCCAGCTGAGCAGGGCCGTGGCGTTGGCAAAAAGAAAAGGCTGCTCCCTGGACTGGATCCACGCGATGACCATGGAGAACCTGGCCGTGCTGAGCATCGGCGGCTTCAATCGCAAAAAGTTGGGGCTACGCTTCTTTCGAGAAGCGCTCCGGATCCGTCCTGAAACAAGCATCGACCCGGAGGTGGCCACCCCGTTGATCAAACGTCTCTTTCGGCGGGCACGTAGGCAAATGCGCGTCACTGAGCGACCACGACCTTGGCCCAAACTGAAATCAGCCACCCCGATCCCATCAGGCAATGCGTCGCCCATCGAACACGACTCGATCGACACGGCCCCCAGGGGTCGACCACTGGTGATCACCTGCCGCACCAATCCGACCCTGCACGCAACCAGTGTCGTCTTGTGGTTTCGTGGAGCCGACGACACATTCTCGCACCGCGCCATGCATCACGTGGGACGAGATTGGACGACCACCCTGCCAGGTCGGGTCTTGTGGGGGCGCAGTCTCCAGTATTACATCGTTGCCCATGACGGGCTGGGGAAGCCGCTGGCTTCATCCGGCAGTCGCTACAGCCCCAACATCGTTTCCATCGTTTCCAAGGGAGGACGATCCGAGACTGAAAATCCTTTTTCTAGCGGAAAATCTCGTCACCACAAAGGACATAGGGGGCACAAAAAGCCAATTGGCCTCTGGATTCAAATAGGCGTCGGATTTGGTGCCGGGCTCGCCCGCGGCCAGACCGAGGTGATGGACGAAGAAGGTGGCGTCGCCGTCCGGACAGGAAAACCCCATGACCACATCGAAGAACCGGGGCTGGCCCCAGGAGCACTGAGCGGGTACCTCGAAGTCGGATATTTTGTCAGACCACGCATCCTCATCAGCCTCCGGGGTCGATTCGGCTACATTGGAATGCTGACCAAAAACGTGCCTGGGGCGGCCCAAAGCGACGCTGCCGGCCAGGCTCGCGTCCGCTACTTTTTCAGACCAGTGGCGTCCCGATGGCTCCGTTTCTACGTGGGAGGTGGCCTGGGATTCGCCATCATTCGTCACACCGTCAAAGAAACCCTCACCGCCGGATCCTTCGTGGACACGGATCTCTCCATGGGAATCGCTCCGTCCGGGTTTGGTGGCATGACCATCGGAACGAATCGCTGGGTCACGGGATACATCGAGACCGGTTTCATCATGACGATCTGGAACAAGGCCGACCTGTTCACCTTTCACGTCGACGGCACGGCGGGCATCAACATCACATTCTGATCGGTTCGTCCTTTCATCTCGCCCCGGAGAATCCAAAACAAAAATGGCATGCCCCGTGGCTGGCAGCTGGCTCCCCAAAAAGCGCCTCGACAAAAACAAGCCGCCCCGGGGGCCCATGATGCAACCGTCTGCCAAAATGTGGTAAAATACTCGACATGATCCATGAGGTACGTCATGCAATCGATACAATATGGCTTCGTCGTTCGGCTCTTGTGTTTTGGTCTGCTGGCTGGCTGCGCCACAGGGTCTCCAACACAAAAAAACGACGCTGGTGATCCATGCTCCGACGTGACCTGTTCCGGTCACGGGCGATGCGTGGTCGACCAAGGACAGGCTGAATGCCTCTGCGAGGAGGGATTCCTGGTCAACGACCTGAATTGCGTCCAGGATCCCTGTACACCGAATCCCTGTACCGAACCGCCTCGGTCCACGTGCGACAACCAGACCACGCTCAGAACCTGGCAATCGCCAGGACAATGTTCCGTCACCCGTGGAGCAGCAACCTGTGACTATGGAACGGGTGAGGCGACCGACTGCTCCAAACAAAACAAACAATGCGCCGACGGTGCCTGTGTCCCGCACGAACAGAGTCAACCAACTCCGGGCGATTTCGTGATCACTGAACTGATGTTCGATCCAGTGGCGATCCCCGACACGGACGGTGAGTGGTTCGAGATCGTGAACCACACGGACCATGGCATCGACCTGACGGCCATGCAGGTCTATGACGACAATGGCAACCACTTCACCGTCCAGTCTGCCACGGCCCTGATGGTACCGGCTGGTGGCTATTTCGTATTCGGCCCCAATGCGGACCCGACACAAAACGGGGGCGTCACCGTGGACTACGAGTACTTTGGACTCATGCTCAACAACGACACAGACGGTGTAACCCTCGTCTGGAAAGGAACCACGATCGACGAGGTCCACTACGATGACAGCGGCGTCTTTCCGCATCCTTACGGGGCATCCCTGAGCCTGGACCCCAATCATATCGATGCCACGGACAATGACACCGGATCTTCGTGGTGCGTGGCCACGACCTCCTACGACACGAACAACGAGGGCACTCCGGGCGCGCCGAACGATGCCTGCACTGCGGATGCGTGCACGCCCAATCCCTGTACGAGCCCGCCTGATCCCAGTTGCAACAACGACATCCTTTCGACCTCCACGCTCAACCCTGGCACCTGCAGCCTGGACGCAAGCAGCCAGCCCCAATGCGATTACGGCATCCAAACCCAAGACTGCTCGACCTCCGGCCAGATCTGCTCCGCGGGACAATGCGTCCCAGTCTCTGGTCCCGCCCCGGGGAGTCTCGTCATCACGGAAATCATGGCCAACCCCGACAGCCCGCTTTCCGACACCGCGGCCGAGTGGGTTGAAATCCTCAACGTCACCCAGACCCCCATCGACATCCAAGGCATGGTCATTCGAGACAACGGAACTGATCACGTGACAGTCCCGACAAACAACCCGCTCGTGGTTCCCTCTGGTGCCTACTTTCTCATGGGACGCAACGGAGACACCACGGCCAACGGTGGCCTAACCCTCGATTACGTCTACGGAACGACCTTCACGCTCGCGAACACGGCTGACGAAGTAATCCTCGAATTCAACTCCACGGTCATCGACGAGGTTGACTATGACCAGAGCGCTGGATTTCCAGTCACAGCCGGCCGCTCCATGACCCTCAGTCCAAGCACCCTGGACGCCACCAGCAACGATCTCGCCACAAACTGGTGTCGGGGAACGAGCACATACAGCCCGGGCAACCAGGGAACTCCCGGCCTGACGAACGACACCTGTCCCTAACCACCAAAACGGCACGCAACGATCATGTGCAGCCCATAGCGGCCGGCCACACATCGGATCGAGGAGGGGACAAGAGCCAAAGCAGGTCGGAGGAACTCAGAAAACCGGACAGCGCCGCTCCTGCGTCATGAACGCGATCATGGCCAGTCGCAGATCTGGTTGGTCGGTGGTGGGTTGTGTGGGTTGGCGCGGCAGGTGTACCCACTGCGACAATCGCCTTGCTGGCTGCAGCCGTCGAAACAGGAACCATTGTCGGCCGCAGTGCCCGAATAGTCGATGCAGACGCCGTCGCCTGGGCAGAATGGATTCGTCAAACTGCACAGGCTCGTGCAATAGCCTCCAGGCGCCGAGTAGTTCGTCTGATCGAGGCAGATCCCGCTTTCGCACTGGGTCCCCGCCGTACAGGGCTGACCATCCACGGCGAGCGTGCCCACCGGTGCCCCACAAAGCCCGGAGTAGGGGTTGCACACGCTGGTATCGGGACAGTCCCCTGCGCCCGCACAGTCCGCCAGGCAGATCATCCCAGACGTGCCCAAATCCGAACAGGTGTACCCTGATCGGCATTCGCTGCTCTGTCCCGACGAACAGAGCTTGAGGCATACATTCTCGTTGGTTGGACTATACGTAAAACAGTCGTAGCCCGACGCACAATCCGACCCGTCCACACAGTCTCTGCTGCAGATGCCGCCGGGGAAGCCATAGGCCGCCTCGTCGAGGCATTTGTTCCCCAGGCAACTCGCGTCCTGCGTGCAGGGATCATCATCGAAGCCGTCGCATTGGGAATCGTTCGCACAGGCCGTATCCGTACAGCAGTCCAGGCTGTCGGCACAGTCCGTCAGCCCATCCTGGTCGTCATCCACGCCGTTGGAACAATCCTCGGTCACCTTGAGCGTCGCCGTCACGGTATACGGTCCACCCGATCCGGCCATACCTTCTTCCACGATGATATAGTAGAGCCCCGCCGCCAACCCCACGTAGCTCAGGGTGCCTGTCGCCTGCATGGTCGTATCGCACTGCGCCTCACTGGAGTCACAATTCTGCCCTCCCGCGTCGAACAACCCGATGGCGAACATTGGAAACATGGCGCTACCAAAATCGTAGTCCACATCCACGTCGCCTGGCGCGGACAGGCTGAACTGGATCACCTGGTCCTTGGCATTGATCGCAAACATGTTGCAGGACAATGTCGAGGTGTCGGCCGCGGTGGAAAGATCACCGGTGTACTGAGACGGATTGTTTGGCGTCAGGGTCCCGAGATCGCCATCCGACTGGCAGTTGTTGGTGCCCGAACAACCGGAGGTGTCAAAGGTCTTGCAGTCCGTGCTACAAGCCAAGTCGCCTTCCAGGAAGCCCTGGCTGAGGCAAGTTTGCCCCGCCAGGTCCGTCCCATCACACACCTCCCACCCTTCGATGATCCCGTTATCGCAAACCGGCGTCCCAGAGCAACTCTGCGTGTCGAAACCGGAACAATCATCTTTGCAGGCCAAGGTTCCCTCGATGAAGCCTTGGGTCACACATGTCTGATCTCCCAGGTCGGTTCCATCGCACAACTCTGTGGCTTCTTTCGTGTCGTTTCCGCAAACAGGCTGCGTGCAAAGGTTCTTGTCGAACGTACAGGTATTCGAGCAAATGAGTTGTCCGCCGACGTATCCGAGAGTCTGGCAGGTCTGCTCGTTCAGATCGGATCCATCGCAATCTTCACCTGTCTCGACCTCCCCGTCTCCACAGTATGGCTTGTCCTTGCAGTCGGACTGGTCAAACGTACAGGGCGCATCCGCATCGGCGCCGAAACACTTGAGTTCGCCCCCGTCGTGCCCCATTAATTGACAACTCTGCCCGGCCAGGTCATAGCCGTCACATTGCTCGTCGACTTCACGCACTCCGTTGCCACACTCTGGTCCCGTGCACATGGAGGTGTCGTAATGACACTCGTTGGATTGCCCCGGAGGAATGCAGCCCAACGTGCCCCCCAAAAAACCCAGGTCCTCGCATCGATGCCCACCAAGGAAGTGGCCGTCGCACTGCTCGCCGAGTTCCGGATTGACCACGCCGTCGCCACATCGAGCCGCCTTTGTCGTATCATCGTCGCTGCAAGCCACCAGCAGACCTGCAACCACAATCGCCCCGAGCATCTCTCGCTTGTGAAACATGACCCCAAACCTCCTGCGCCCAGCTCAAGCCGCCCGACGCGACAGTATCTTAACAGAACGTCCGACCACCTTCCAGAGCAAATGCGTCCTGCATGTCGGACCGCCCCCAAAAAAAACAGGGACATCCAATCTCCTGCAATCAAGGCACCTCTGTCCAAGACGGAAAAGTAGGAAAACTCATACCGAACGGTCATGCTCAAAAAACGAGTGCCAATCTGCCATATCAAGGACGGCTCCTGGTTCCAAAACACTGATTTGACTTTCATCATTCCGTGCGCTACCCAATCAGCCCATGAAAACATCTAATGTTCAACCAAAGCCAACGGCTCCGACCACCCCCCGCAAAGGTGATGCGCGTCCCTTTTTGTGGCTCGATGAACCCCTGCCGAAAGAGGCCGGAGGCAAAGCCACCGGACTTGCCCAACTCGTCCAGTTGGGACTCAAGGTCCCTGAGGGATTCGTTCTGTTGAATCCACAAGAGGCAACAAGCTCCAACGAACTCGAAAGGGCCTACGCATTCATGGGAGAACCGGTTGTGGCGGTCCGATCCTCGGCGGTTGGAGAAGACGGACGACAGCACTCATTCGCAGGTCAATACGAAACCATCCTGAACGTGCAGGGTATCTGGGCCCTCCGGGAGGCCGTGACACGCTGCATCGCCTCAACAGATACGCGACGCGCCCGCTCCTACCAGGAGCATCGCGCTGGCGCCGGCGGTCGCATGGCTGTGGTCGTCCAACGAATGGTCGAGCCAGCCGCGGCCGGCGTTTTGTTCACTGCTGATGCGCTAGGCTTGACGGACCGCGTCGTGGTCGAGGCCGTCCGAGGACTGGGTGAGGCCTTGGTCTCGGGCCAAGCCAACGCGGACCAGTATATTTTGGCCAAAACGGATGGCAACATCCTCCACCAAGACATGGTTGCACACACACCCATCCTGACCCACGACCAACTTCGGACCATGCTGCGTCAGGCCCTATCGGTCGAAGACGCCCTGGGCTATCCCGTGGACATGGAATGGGCTCTCGATCGCTCTGGCCGGTTGTACTGGCTCCAAGCGAGGCCGGTCACCGCCCTGCCGGGGGACATGAACGAATTCGACGTAAACGTACGGCCCCGCCGTGTGTACACGAAGGCCAACTTCGGCGAAATGATGCCTGGAGCCATGGATCCCCTTTCCATGTCCACCACGGGATACGCCGTGGACCAAGCCCTGCAGCTCATGTTCATCCAATGCGGCGTGCGGGCGAAACGGCAGAAAGCGCCGATGTCTGTGGCCATCTTTGCTGGCCAAATGATCTTCGATCTGAACTCGGTCGCAGACGAATTCTGTGTCAAGGTGGCAGGCAGCTCTGCGGATCGTCTCGCCATCGCCATTTTGGGGCATACCATTCCAGAACTACGGCAACCGGGCAAGGCCCCTTCCTGGATACGCACCATCAACGGTCTGCGATACGCCCGGTACATCTTGGCCGTCGAGCACCCCATCCGACAACTCGAACAGGAGGCAACCTCCTTCCGCATCGAGCCGGGCCCTATGGCGATCGACACATGGAAAGCCATTGATGCAGGCCTGGAAATGCTCGTCCACACCCATGACGTACACATGCGTTCCTCGGCCGGTTCCGGTGTTGCCATCGGCATCATCGAGGAGATCCTCTCTCGACGAGGAACCGACCAGGCGGCCGCGATCACCACCGACCTCTTGGCCGCGACCGGCAACGTGGAAAGTGCCAACCTCGTGTCCGCCTTCGACGACCTGGCGCAACTCGTCGCCCAACATCCGATCGCGAATCGATTCGTGCAGGCCGCCCCCAACGAAGCCATCGACATGCTCCGACACGACCCATCCGTGGCTCACGTGTTCTCGGCTTTCTTGGAACGACACGGTCATCGAGCCTTTCGGGAACTCTCCATGCGTCAGCAGAGTTGGGCAGACGATCCCCGCCCCTTGGTGGATGCCCTGCAGACCTCGATTCAGGCCAGCCTTCATGTTGGAACGAAAAGACCGAAAGGAACGTCCCATCGGCAGACCGAGCACGGCAAGGTGATGGAGGTCCTGGCAAAGTGGACCAGAGCCGGCGTCCGTCGCCGTGAATTCACAAAAGGGCTGCTGGTACTCGTAACGAACACGATGAAACGTGCCTACCGACAACTAGGAAAGCAATTGATACGAGAAGGACGGATCGACAGCGTCGACGACGTTTTCTTCTACAGCCATAGCGAACTGGGAAAAATCGCTGCGGGACGAATGAAGGCGACCCAGGCAGCCCGAAGGCGAGCCGTCTTCGAGCGACAGCAACTCATCGACCTCCCACACCACTTCGTGGGCATCCCGGTACCCGTCGCAGGTGGCACGGGCAGCGTCCGGGAATTGACTGGACGCCCGGTCAGCGCCGGCCGCGTGGAAGGACGGGCGCGTGTGGTCCGCACCCTCGAAGAAGCGACGGAGCTGCACCCTGGAGAGATCCTGATCGCACCCGTAACAGACGTGGGCTGGACGCCCTACTTCAATGTCATCGCTGGCCTGGCCACCGACGTGGGGAGCGCCATGTCCCACGGAGCCGTCGTAGCCCGGGAGTATGGAATCCCGGCAGTGGTCAGCCTCAAGACAGCAACGGCCCAATTCGAGACTGGCCAGATGGTGGTGCTTGACGGCAGCAAAGGAACGTTGAGTATTTCCACGCAACGATGACCAACGCATGGACCGGACTCACCTGGACTGGTTCTACCCCGAACGATCCAGTCGTTGCACAATCAAAGAACAAGGCACGAGGAGACGCTATGCTCACAAAATACGATGAAATGACATGCCATCAAACAGTATCCACCTTCGACTTTCCATTGGAAAGTGACCGGGCCTGGACCGAAAAATTGTGGATGAACATCCATGATACGACGGGAAAATTCGCGCTCGCCGCCGGATTCGGCATCTATCCCAACCGAAACGTCATGGATGGTTTCGCATGCTTCGGCCTCGAAGGAAAAAGTCAGACCAACCTGCGCCTTTCCAGACAGCTCAGGCCGAACCGGGATCTCGTCAGCATCGGCCCCCTGTCCTACGACGTCAAGGAGCCGTACCGACGCATTGGACTCGCGTTGACCGAATCGGACCAGGACCTAAAATTCGACCTGGAATTCCTGGGGCGTTTCCACCCAGCGCTCGAAACCCCGCATCAGTTCCAGCGAGACTTTGGACGGGTATCTGTGAACACGAAACGATATGCTCAAATCGGCCGTGCCCGCGGCTGGATCGAATATCAGGGCACCAGATATGACCTCGACGAAAACAACACCTACGCACAACGAGACCACTCCTGGGGAATACGCCTCGGCGTAGGTGCCCCCGAACAAGGAGTCCAAAGCTCGGACGTGGCGGCTTTCGTTGGCATGATGATCAACTGGTTCACCTTTCAGTTCTCTGACTGGGCAGTGAGCTGCTACCTGATCGAAGACGACTCGGGCCGGGTGCGCTTCCTTTCCGGGCGTATGGTCCGCGACATCGATGGGCCTGACGAGGGACTTCGTGTGACTGCCGTCGAACACGACTATCAGTTCCACCCCAACACGGCCTTGACAAAGGCCGGCAGCCTAACCCTCACGTTCGAAGATGGGAGCACTCGCTCCATCTCCGTGGCTCCCTTCAATATCATGTACCTGCGTGGCGGTGGCTACTTGGGATACCGGCGCTTCAACCACGGTATGTGGATGGGGCCCATACACAGCGAAGGAGAGACGTGGGATCTGACGGACCCAAAGATTGCAGCAGAAGCCCATGGTCTGGACGACACGATTTGCCGCGTCGAATGTGACGGACAGACCGGATATGGAATTTTGGAAAACCTCATCCTGCCCCCCTTCGCCAAATATGGATTCCCGCCGATGGATCCTCGGCGATCCTGATTTGGGGCGCAAGGTTCACTTGGTGGAACGCTTCTGCTCCTTGAGCGCGGTGAGGCGATCCAGGACCTGCTCCAGGACTTCGAGTCGGTTGGTCAACGAATAGTACACGTCCACGGCGACCGGCCCCATTCCCTCCAGAACGCTCTTGAGCAACTTGAGCCTGTGTCGGGGGACGGAAATGGACCCATCGTAGCCCTCCACCTCACCCACACCAATCGCTTCAGCCACCATACCCACCGGACAGACCGAAACCCCATGTGCCAGATCCACCATCCATCCTGAAGGAGATCCTCCTTCGATGCGCCATCTTCCATCGAAGTATCGACGGATCATCTCCCCGAAATAGCAACCCACCGAAGACCCGACCAGGTCGACAATGGTCGGGTCCACACCGGATACGCCTTTGAGATAGTGATCCACCACGGCCAAACTCTCCACCTGGAGGTCTATTTTCAATCCGACCGCCCGGCGGATATACTCGACGGCAGAAAGAACATAGGGTTCGACTTCGCTCGGCATGTGTTCGTTGTTCGCGTTCATCATGGATTCGTTCTTCTCTTTCGTGATGGTGCTCACGATTCCCATTCGTGAAGATGTGCACGAGCTTCGTTTCCCTTGCGCATCCCGACACATCTTCTTGTGACCCGCTTCTGCCTGTGATATTCCCACTACGGGCGCGTTGCAAGACATATTGCGACCCAGACAAGGGAGGATTTTCATGGGCGGCGACAAGTCAGTGTTCGACGAAGAACTCCCAGGAGATGACACAGTCTACCAGGGACGATTGGGCCGGACCACCATGTCATCGGTCCTATGGAGGGCTCCGTCGGGCCAAATGACGTCGGTGCGGATCTATTCCGTGGTCAATGCGGCGACGGATCCTGTCCTGGCCGAAAGGCTCTGTGCTGGTACCCTGAATTGGGTCCGGGTCCCCGACGAGGAACAACTCTACCCGGTGCGGACTCCAGTCCTCTACCACGACGAAGCGAACAGGCGGTTCATCCTGGTGCTGCCCGATGACTTTCGAGCCAGGGAACTGGCCGAACGTTCCGACCTGTTCGAGCGACTGAGCCGAGATACGACCCACCCGATTCCAGGTTATATCCTGAACTTCGAGGTGACCTTCGGCCACGAAGAGCTTTCCAGACGCGTTGTCGGTGGTGCACCGACATCGACCCGGGACGTAGAAGTGACGCCGGTACGCTCCATTCCGAATGAGTACCTGGAAACCACGGTCCGAGTGGCCAATCCGGAACGGCTCGACCGTCAGGAAGCGGAGCCCTCCCTCGCGGCGAAAGAAGAAGCCCAGGAACCGTCGCCGCGCGCGGTGCTCCAAGCAGAAGCAGAAGCCATCATCGAACAGATGGAATCCATAGACGGCTGGCCGGATGAGCCGACGGCAACCCGAACCCAGATGAATCCCGGAGAAGATCTCCTGGATGCGGGGCCGATCGACCTCTCCGAAGACATCGATTCAATTCCGGACGAGGTGTTCGAAGCGGAAGACGTCGGGGCGACCCTCGAGGAAGAATCCAAACCAGCACAAGAGGCGGAACCAGCCTCGGAGGAAAGCGAAAAGGAAGCGGCCCCGACAGACGAAACCGGCGGGGCCAGCGAAAAGGAAACCGCAAGGGATGCTGTTGTAGAAGCCCAAGAGGCGACGGCATCGATCCAGGAGGCCCCCCCGGCCGCCGCAGCCGATGTGCTTCCCGAGCAGCTCGAACCATGGAAAGAAGCGGAGCACCCAGACCCGGTCTTGTATACCAACGAAGATGGGGTCGTGCTCGCCGCGTGCGTCGAGGGCGACCTTCTCAAGGAGTTGGTCGGCCAGGACTTCTCCGTTCTCCTCCAGCTCCATCGAATGGAACGCTACCCATTGGTCGTACTGGCTGTTGTCGCCGAAAAACGGGATCAGAATCCGCTCTTTTGGCTCCTCAATATCCTCGGGGAAAACCACCTCGACATCCTTGAACGACTTGCCGTGGATTTCAGGATGGAGGTGGACATCTACGACGACCGTCTCCACCGAGTCCTCCAGCGCCGGATCCACATGCCGCTGGAGGAAAACGCCAAACTGGTCCGCCAAAAAGCCATGGAACATCTCACTCAAATGGGTGACGCGGAACCCGATTGGGAGTCGGCTGTCAAACAGTGGGCCGATCCGACGTTCGCCCGTCTTGGGGCCAGGGAACATGCTTTTTCGGACCGAGCATTCTCGGATCTGAATAGCCCGGCCCAGACGGCTATGGCCCTCGGGGTCATCGACTGGTGGGTGGAGCCGCCGCATCAGGACTATCTCATCCTCGTAAAGTCCTTTTCTGTCGTCTGGTGGCGAAAAATCAAGAACCGGGTCGTCCACAAAGCTATGGAATATGGTTTATGGCTCCCTGAGCACCTCCTGACATGGGCCTTACAGGAGGGTTTTGCCACATCACGCAGAGACCTGCTTCGTCACAGCATCGACCGCTTCTGTGAGACCGTGCAGGATGAGTTCAAACCCCACCTGGAACTCCAAAGCGAAAACGACAATTGGCGGGCCTTGCTCGAGGAAGCCGCGCAGTCCGGCGTCGTGGTGGTTTCGGAGGCTGAACAACTCGCCGAGCGAACCAGGAAACGGATTGAGGACGCAGCGCAGAAGGCAGAATTGGAGCAGGCGCAGTCCGACCAAAATCGACAGGGCCAGGAAACGAGTCCTGTTCCTATTGGCCCCGACGATCTCATCGAGGAACCGGACCGACAGGGAAAGGAACAGGAAACGAGTCCTGTTCCCCTAGACCCCGACGACCTCATCGAGGAACTGGATGAAGAAAAGGAAGAGCAGACAGCGGTACCGCTCCAACCAGGATCGGGCCCCCTGGGGTTGTGGGAAATGGACACGTCCACCTTAATGGACCTCCTCGACAACAAGGACACCAGGCTGCCGGCTGCCTTGGTTCTCGCGGAGCGCCAGGACACCGCCGCGGTCGATGCCCTGTTCGCCACGGTGCAGATGATGACACGGGCCGAAGTACTTCAGGTACTGCCCATGTTGATCGCCTTCGGATCTGTTGTCGAACCTCATCTCGTCAAATATCTCAGAAGCAACAAATCCTTCCTGCGGCAAGGTGCAGCCCTGGCCCTGGGGATTTTGAGAAGCAGCTCCTCCATCGAAGCCATGGTGGAATGTCTCCTGGCGGAACCGACGGGAATCTGGAGGGAGATCGCCCGGGTCTTGGGAGAAATCGGCCCAGCAACCCAGATGACCCTTACCAGCAAAATTCAGGGAAGCACGGCAGAGAGCCGGGAACGAATCGCTTGGACCCTCGCCCACGTTACGGCAGCAAGTGGACGAAGCGACTTCCTCGACGACCTGGCCCAAAGCAGCGATTCCACAACCGCCGCCCTCGCGCGCAGAGCTCTGGAGTCCATCGAGGAAGCTCAGGCGGCTGCCACGATCGAAATGGACGACGCTGTCGAAGAAGAAGGGGTCGTTGCCTCATTCACCAGAAAATTTCTCCAATCTCTGACGGAAAACGGTCGGGAACTCTCCGACGATGACATTCTGGATGAGGACGATGAAGACACGCAGGAACCCTCGACGTAAAGCAGCGAGAAACAAACCTCCTTGAATCCGCGGTGCGATGGTGGTACCCAATAGGGTCTCGTGGTGGTGTGAAGAAACCGACTGGGCAATACAGACATCGGGGACAAAAACGGTTCGTGCAATCTCCCATGGAAAACATTTTTTCATTTGGTGACCGACTACGCCGTCATTTCAATATCATGAGGAGGCAATAGAAGCCATGAAGCCACTAGCTATCGTCTGGAACCAAATCGAGGCAGCGTTCGAGCGAAATGCGCCCCATGCGAGTAGCTACCTCGACCTGGAGACGGGCAACATCGTTATGTTCGATGGAAACGAAGGACAGGAGCCCGATCGGAGCGTCCTGGCCGCTGACCGGGAACGATATCTCCTCATCGACCCAGCCTCTTCACGTGAGCAGTACCGATGGATGGAACAATTCGTTGCCTCCATCGAAGATGCGACCCTTCAGGAACGGCTCATTATAGCCATCGACGGAAAAGGCGCTTTTCGTCGTTTCAAGGACGTGCTCCTGCGCTACCCCGAGGAACGCGAGCGGTGGTTCAGTTACCGCGCCGATCGTCTCCATGCGTATATCAACGATTGGCTCGCTGAAAAAGACGTCCAAACGGACAATCCCCCACCCTGGGGAATCGTCGAAATCGACGAACAAGAAAAGGAATTACCCAGACCCCTTTCGGGCTCCATGAGCCCGGCCGAAGTCCTCAGACGACAGGCCAAGGAACTCATCGATGTCATTCCTGCCGTCGACCTGACGGCCGCCTTAACATTCCTCGAATTCCTCAGAGACAGAGGCACAACCACCATGTCACCTGAGGGCAGAGAATCGCTCCTGCGCTCGACCGACAGACAAAGCAAAGGGAACATGTAACGTGGTGACCAGGAAGACATCCTTCAAACTCCAGGCTTTGAGCTTGCTCTTCGGGGGCCTCATCGCCCTGCCCACCCTGCAGGCGGGCTGCACCGATGACCAGGATCTCTGCCACGTGTTTTGCGACAAGGCGGCAAGCTGCCTTGGCTGCGGCGGAACCACCGCTGACATCGACCAATGTCGACAACAATGCGTCTCTTTGAGCATCGACGAGAAAAAGTCCCTGTCAGACTGTGCGCAGGACTGCTACAACATCAGAGCATGCCCGGCGCTGGCAGCCCACCCCAAACTCAACCCATGCAAGCCGTGATCCTTCCTCCTGCCCAACCGTTGACACACAGCAGACAAACACCTCTTGACGAACCGAATGAGTGACACCATACTACACGCGCTTGAACGGTAGAGTCGGTGAACCGACAGGCCGAAACAGCGTGTACACGAACCCCAAGAGAGCTGCCTGGACCCACGGCAAAGGGCCGGGACAGCGCCCCAAGCTCGTCCGCTATAGGATTTGCTTCGTCTGGTGGCTCTCGTGCTCCACGAGGACGACATGACTCGCAGGATGTTCCGATCCAAAATTCACCGAGCCGTGGTAACGGAAGCGAACCTAAACTACGAAGGCAGCGTGAGCATCGACGTTGACCTGATGGATGCCGCCGACATCCTTCCCAACGAGGAGGTCCACATCTGGAACGTCACGAATGGGTCACGCTTGGTGACCTACGCCATTCCCGCTGAGTCGGGCAGTGGGGTCATCTGCCTCAACGGAGCAGCCGCGCGACTCGCAAGCAAAGGAGATATCGTCATCTTGGCGACCTTTACGGACATGGCAGAAGAAGAGGCTTGCCGCCATCAACCCACGATCGTACGCGTCGACGAACGAAACAGAATCGTCGGTACGACCCCCGAACGAACTTTCAGCCGTACGGGAGACTGACCTGCGACGGCCAGTGGGCAAACGAACGCCATCGGCAGCCAATCGCAACCAATCGACTGATAGCGAAAGACCTTGTCTGAAGCGACATTCTTCCATATCGCGCTGTACGTCTGGCTCGCCCTAGCGCCCGCCACCTTCGTCCTGTTGCTGTTCATCCGAGCGCCCTACGGAAGACACAACCGAAAAGGGTGGGGGCTGCAAATATCTTCCCGCAACGGCTGGATCATCATGGAGGCTCCTTCGGCCATCCTGATGGCCATCTATTATGTGGCAAGCGACCACAATCCAGGGGTCGTCGGTCTGGCGCTGCTGGGCCTATGGGAACTCCACTACTTCCATCGCGGTTTCGTCTACCCGTTTCGTCGCAGAGATCAGGGTAAGACCATGCCCGCCGCCGTGGTCTCCATGGGGGTCTTCTTCAACCTCGGCAATACATACTTCAACGGCCGCTATCTGTTTCATTTCGCCCCCCCCTACCCAATAACGTACCTGACGGACGGACGATTCCTCATCGGCGTTGCACTCTTCCTGACGGGATTCATCATCAATCAAAAAGCAGACTGGACCCTCGCCCATCTCCGTCGACCAGGAGAAACCGGATACAGAATTCCACGGGGTGGCCTATATCAGTGGATTTCCTGCCCGAACTACTTCGGAGAGATCCTGGAATGGGCCGGTTGGGCGGTCGCCACATGGTCCATGGCGGGTCTGACCTTCGCGGTTTGGACCATGGCGAATCTAGTGCCCAGAGCCCTTGCGAACCACAGATGGTACCAGGAAAAGTTTCCTGACTATCCAGCCAACAGACGCGCCGTTTTTCCATTCTTGCTCTGATGGGAACTTTTTCGATCTCAAGATGTCATCCTTCATAGTTCCCCAACCAGAGGAGGCTCCCCATGGATCGCCCACATGCCCACCGCGAGCCGGTCAGATTTGACGTCACCGCAACGTACGAAGACAACATCCTGGCCCAACGCCCGGTGACCAGATCCACGAACAACCTGCCTGCCAGGGCCGCCATTTTCACAGCCGCAGCGCTGATCCTGGCCGCGGCCCTGACCTCCTGGCGCATCGAAGAGGTGCGAACGACAGCGCAACATCGTCGTGCCATGCAGGTCTGGGCATCCACCCACCATGAGGCAACGGCATACATTCCCCACATTCAGGCACGTCCATTGCTCGAAGGCGTCGTGTTGGCCCTACTGGTCGCCGGCCTGGCTGCCGGTCTGGTAGCGGGATCCGACATGCTCACGAAACGCAAAACCCACCGGTTCCTGATCGGAGAAACACCTGATTGCGATCTGCCGGTCACGGCTTCCGCGTTGCCCGAGCCGCGATTCCCCCTGATTGAACACAACGAGTCCGGATTTCATCTCGCCATCCTGCCAAACATGTCAGGATGGATCGATCACCACGGAGAGCGGAAAAACCTCGACGCGCTTCGTCGATCCGCAAAGAAACACCCAGCCTATCCCACCGCCAAGCTCGTCAGCCTTTCCTCCGACACGAAATGCCTCATCCACATCGAACACCTCTCCATCCTCGTCGAAGATTCAGACTAAGGAGACT
The DNA here is from genome assembly GCA_021162935.1 of Deltaproteobacteria bacterium. Lineage (GTDB taxonomy): Bacteria > Myxococcota_A > Polyangia > HGW-17 > SLPX01 > JAGGXR01. Next base: position 87,275 of record JAGGXR010000029.1, on the reverse strand, counting down.
CATACTTCAATGACCGCCATAGACTTTCGATGAATGGGATTGACTGGCGTTCTACGTTTGAATCCAACAAGAGTGGTCTGCAACAATATCCCGTGCTGGCAGGACGGACAGGTAGCGGGCCCGCACATGTGGGTCCTGGATCTTGCTGCTCTTGGCCTGGACCAAGGCAAAGGCCTTCTCGAGATAGGGTACCGCTTCTTCGTCACGACCAGCGCGAAGCAGCAGCTTTGCATGATTGTGGAGGATCACTTCCGATTCAGCGACGTTTCTTGCCGTGGCGAGTCGGGCAACCGCCTGCGCAGACATTCCAAGGGCGCCATCGAGGTCTCCTGCCGCTGCGAGAGCCAGGGACCCTACGGACAAGCCAAACACTTCCCCCTGAGGCATTCGAGCCCGACGACTCATCTCCGCCGCCTCATTGGCCAGCCTGGCAGCCTCGTTGACGTCACCAGCGCCTCTAAGCAACGCGAGGGCGAGATAGATCTGGGCACGTGCGATGTCGTAGATACTGTCCGCGTCCCTGGCCAGCGCGAGTCCCTGTTTGCACGCACGTGCCGCCAGTTCACCTTCGTCTCGATTGAGATGGAGCTGGCCGATGGAAATGAGCGCGTCTGCGCGGAAGCTGGAGTCTCGAATATCGCGGCAATGCTCCTCGGCCCGACGAAGATACACGAGCGCCTTATCATAGTCGCCCACAGCTCCGTACACCTGTCCCAAATTGGAAAGGGTGGTCGCGATACTGCTCCGATCCCCCAAGTTCTTGTAAATGGCGTAGGCGCTTTTGAGATACTTGATGGCCAGCTCGAACTCGCCGACACTGAGATACATAAACCCGAGGTTGTTCAGAATCACGGCCTCGTTCAACTTCAGGCCCAACCCACGAAACACCGAAAGCGCCTGTTTGTAAGATGTCGCTGCCCTTGGATACTCCCCGAGGTAAAAGTGAATGTTCCCCTCGACGCGAAACAACTCGCCCCAAACAGATGCCACCTGCCCCTCGGCCGAACACAACGATCGAGCCTCGGCAATGGCCACAAGCGCTTCCGCGTTCTTTCCCATCTCACTGAGCGCCCGAGCTTTGTACTGAAGCGCTTCGGCCTGCAGCTCACAATCCAGCGAAGCATTCCCCTCCGCGGACCAGGCCATCTCATTGACCTCGATGACTTTTTTGGGCTGACTGACGGCCTGAAAATAGGCCATCCATCGGTTGGCGAGCTGTGCCGCCTCCTTGGGCCCTGCGACCATGTCGTCGAGTGTTTCCAATTCGGCCCGCTGCTCGTCTCGACGGCCCCAGGCCGCAAGGATCTCCGCGCGTTCGACCCGAATCCGAAAGGCCAACGGATGCTGTTGCCCGTCGAGCCGGTCCAAGGCACTCGTAAAAAACTGGAACGCCTCGCGGTGGGCATTCATCTGCCGAGCTTCGAATCCAGCCTTTGCATAGAACTCGGCCGCCCGCACGTTGTCTCCGGCTCTGGCGAGGTGGTAGGCAATGCGCCCAGCGTTGTGGTGTTCGCCCTGCATGGCCAAAAATCGATCCGCAGCTGCGCGGTGAAGTTGCCTCGCCGCCTGGGCCGAAAGGCCCTGATAGGCCACATCCCGAATCACCTGCTTGGCAAAGCGAAAGTCCTCGGACTGATCGGGCACCCTGTCGATGAGACTGCGGCGGACGAGTTCATCCAAATCCGCAGCCACCGGCCGTCCCAAGAGAGCCACCAGGTCATCGCGATGAAAGATCCGACCCAGGACCGCCGCCACCCGCAGGGTGACACGTATCTTCGGATCCAGACGATCGAGCCGGGCGCTCACCAGGCCGTCCACAGTGGGAGGAATCTGGAGCACACTGTTCTTGTCCACCCACACGAGCTGCTTGTTGCCGTTCCGCTCATCAATCCGGCAGGCGCCCCGCTCTACCAGGTCATCAAGGATAGCAAGGAGGTAGTATGGGTTGCCGCCGCCCTTTTCCAGAATCTGCTCGATGAGTACTCGTGCCTGGCCAACATCGACGAAACGATCGGACACGAGGCGCCGACAATCTTCCGCCGCAAGCTCGTTGACATGAATGACGTCGACGACCTGGGAGTCCCCAAAAACGGGAGGATCTCCTGGAGGCCGACTCGTGATAAGCACCAGGATGGGCCGATGCGGCAACGTATCAATAAATCGCCGCACCAGTTGGCGACTTGGTTCATCCACCCAATGAAATTCTCCAAGAACCACGATCAAGGGCTTCTCACGGGCCATCCGTGACAGCACCATCTGCAGCGTCCGACCGATGAGGCGCTGGCGCAGTTCCGGATCGGCAGGAAGAGACAGTTCGGCTGGCTCCACCCCACCAACCAGAAACAAGAAGACCGATCGATAGAGCCGATATTCATCCGGACGGTGCTGCCATCCGGTCGTCAAAAGCTCGTCGACCTTCCGTTCGATTTCCTCACGACTCGCTCCACTGGACACATGTATGAGTTCCCTGGCCACCTTGCTCAACAGAAAATACGGCAGGCTCTGGCTCCACTGACGACCGCTCGCTCGCACGATTCGGCCGGGCGCTTGCTCGAGATCCGCAAGAAGATGCTGCACGAGACTCCTCTTGCCAACCCCGGCTTCTCCGAGCAGACCAATCACGCGACTGGTATGACGCGACACCACGTCATGATAGGCATCCTTGAGTTCGGCCATCTCAAAGTCCCGCCCCAAGAAGGTCTCGGTCACTTTGTTTCCCAGGTCTTCCGTGCGACGGCCCACCAACCGATAGACATCCAGGACACGCTTCGAAATCGATGTCGTTCCCTCGCCCACCTTGGAGACGACCTCCACCACGCCGGCATGAAGGCACTCCCAGTCCGACTTGGCGGCACCATACAGGGCAGGGCCTACGACGATGGATCCGTCCTCGGCATGCTCCGCCAGAATCTGGGCGGTACGCTCCACTCCACCGAGCAAGGCAAACCGATACCCATTCCTGGCCGACCGCCGCACTTCGGCATACCCTCGGGCCAGCCCGACCCGCAAACGAGCCGAGCAACCGTGTTGCCCCGCAATCTGTCCGACCGCCTCGCCCATGGTCTGTGCCAGCCGAACGGACCGGAAGACGTCCTCCTCCCCCGAAACCGGCACCCCAACCACGAAGGCGAGACCGCGTGAATCAGCGGTAAAACCACGAACATCGAACTTGTAGGCCAGATCCTCGGCTCTTTGCTTCAAATCGCGCAAAAACGGCTCCTGCCGAGCATCATCTGCAACCAATCCGGTCAGAAGACCATAGACCACGACGATCTTTTTCTTCTCGATCAATTCCACCGAGGTCTCTGTGACATGCGAACCAGTCAAAACGGATTCAGAAATCTGCGACGGCCGCTCGGCCGGAGAGGCGGAAACCACCGCTGACATCACGGCCCGCTCTCGCTCTGGAATCACCTGTTCGACAAAATCCGCCAACGCCTCTGAGTCATAGATCTGTCCGTCAGCGCCCCGATACGAGTAAAGGAACTGCACGAGCGCACTTTGCATTTCGCGGGCGGACTGATACCGTTGGCCGGGACTGCGGGCCAGAGCACTCATGATGATCCGTTCGAGTTCGGGCGGAATGTCCGGGACGTCCTCGCTCGGGGCTGTGATTTCGGCCCGGCGAACAGCCGCAAGGGCTTCTTTGCCTTTGAGATGCCCAAAGGGTGCCTTGCCGGCCACCAATTCATACAACACGACGCCTGCTGAATAGATGTCGGATCGGCGGTCGACCTTTTGTCCCATGGCCTGTTCAGGAGACATGTAGGCGAACTTGCCTTTGACGACCCCTTCTTCTTCGTCCTGGCCCCTCGTCCTGGCAATGCCGAAATCTGCTATCTTGACAGCGCCGTCATACGAGACGAGCACATTCTGCGGGCTGATGTCACGGTGCACGATCTCGATGGGGCGACCGTTTTCATCCTTCTTGCGATGGGCGTAATCAAGGCCTGCGACGACGCCTTGGGCAACGAATGCAGCAATGCCATGAGGCATCCTGCGACCCGCTTTTCGGAAGAGTCGAGCCAGGTCGAGCCCTTCGACATATTCCATGACGAGGTAATAGGTCCCGGCCAAACGGCCGAAATGGAACATCTGCACAATATTGGGATGGTTCAGGTCCGTCGCGATCCGGGCCTCCTCCCGAAACATTTTTGCAAACTGCGGATTTTCGGAGAAGGCAGGATGGATCTTCTTCAGGGCCACCAGCTTATGGATACCCTCTGCCAGTTCCGCCTTGGCCAGGTACACCTCCGCCATGCCGCCATGACCGAGTTTTGTCAGCAGTTCGTACCGTCCGAATCGTTCTGATGAATGTTTCGCCACGATTCCAGCCACCGGGCGTCACAACGCCCTGTTCACAACCACCTGATCCGACAACTCATATCATACCGACAAGATTCCTTCGCCCTCTTGCCAGCGTTCAAGCCCCCCGGATGCGGCCCGACGAACTCCCTCAGAAAAAGAAGCTCAGTTCAATCGACGTATTTTTAGGTTATCAAAGTGGACATCCGACTGCCAGTTACTAAAACCGAAATGGTCGTTTCTCCGCCCGTAGAGCGGCTCGGGGTCGTCGAAGCTCAAAAAGGGTTCTCCGTCCACGTACCACTCGAGAAGATGTCCTCGCCGCACGATCCGCCAATGATAGGTCTTGCCCTTGACCACCTTCACATCGGAGCGCGACACGACATCGATTCCTGCTTTGCCGTGTTCATACTTCCTTGCAATAAACGACTTGCTGTTGTGCCATCCCCCCATGCACAGCACATAACCAGTTGCCGTGTAGGCTCCCCGATTCGTGGTCGCACTGCTCTGTCCGTCTCCGAAAATCTCCACCTTCATGTCGCCATCATCCGTCATGGAGACAACGTCCACCGAAGCCTCTACATTCCTCGGCAGTCGCCGTCGCAGCCAAAGAGGATGGTTGTACGCCTTTTCGATGTTGAGCCTTCCCAAAATCACCCGATAGCGGCCAATCGTGTCGAAGTACGAAGCACCGATATCTTTACGGGTGAACTGGTCGGTGAAGTGACTCCCCATGGCCGGATCCCGTGGTCGTCCACAGCCGACCAGGATCAGCATCGCCGCCACGAGAACCGCCGCACGGATCACACATCTCTCACCAGGTCTCAAACGTCACCACCTTCTGGATTGAGCGCTTACATTGCTGGAATGGTGCCAGTCTCCTACCAACAACTCGCACGATCGAAACGTCCCGGACAATCGGGCCCCTCCCTTCGAGCCACCTACCAGTATACAGACGAACCCATGAGGTCAAGGCTTTGATACAGGTTTTTTTTATCCGATCCAGCAGGTGACAAGAGAAAAAAAATTTGGTTCATCGAAGGTGTTTTGCCCGCCATGACGTCTCGTTTTCCTACAGACAAGCCAAAACGCCACCAAACCAGACTTTTTTTGGAAACCTGGAAAAACTGATCTAAAGTGGGATCACGGTGCCGCAGTCGGGCTCAGGGCCATGACTGCGGCACCTTACGAATCTTCCCCAGAGCCGCACCAGACAACGTGCCGGTCTACGAGCCGAAGACCGTCTTCGTGTGTCTGCGCTAAACCGCAAGGAGGTCGCCATGTCCCACCAGAAAGCATCTTGGATCTTGTCCCTGGCCGCCTTCGTTCTGTTTGCTCTCGCCTGCACCATCGGGAGATATGCGACCCAACCCTCGACAAAACTTCCGACCGCGACTGCAGCCGCCCTCTCCGGGGCACTCACAACGACTCGGTCGCCAGAAAAGCCGTTCGCCCGGTCACGAAATCGTGTCATGGAGGATTTTTACGGCGCCCAACCTGAACTTCAGGGCCGCATTCCGCCCGTCCTCGAAGCTGCAGTTCGCATCAAACTCATAAGCTTGGAACCACCAACTCCAATCCCGGCCACCGCACCCTCCCACCGAGGATCTGCTGCCTTCGTTGCCGAGGTGCAGTAAGCGTTCTGTTTCCCTGGCCCTCCAGCACAAGAACCCGAAGCCGACCCCGTTTCGCCGCCTTTGCTATTGACCCGGTGCAGACGTGACGGTAGCCTTCCGTGTTACGAAAGTCATGAGGTGTGTTACCCAGCCTCGCGATCGGCGTTCCGCCGAGCCGGAACGAAAGAAAGGAATCGCCTCCGATGCATCGAAACATCGCAGGATCCGTGCGGCATCACGGCACGTTCGGGTTCGCATCGTGGCACATGGGGAGCCTCGTTCTGCTGGCCCTTCTGCCCGGAGGATTCCTGTTCGCCCATGCCGACACCGGCAGGCTAACAACCGCCAGGTCCATTCGGTTTTCGGCGATGGAGGCTGCTCTCGTCGTCCGATATCACGTCACGATCGGCAATCTCCCAGGCCGTGACGCACGACGCGCGCTCGATCAAAACCAAAACGGAATCATCGACCCAGACGAGGTGCGCTCTGGCAAAAATCGGGTCTCCACACAGATCGCCGAATGTTTTCATGTCCTGCATGACCAACGGCGCGTCACCCCAAAACCCATGCACATCAAAGCCCGACTCGGATCGAACAGGGCCGGTTTCTTCCCGTTGTCCTGGAGCATCACCTTGCTCTACCCGGGAGCCATCAAGGGAACGTGGCGAATCGATGACCGCTGCACCTTTCCCAGCCCAGGGCTGGTCGAAGTCATCGTGGATCCAGGAAAGGACCACCACATCGAGCACATGAAGACCCCGAAAGCCGTGACCGACCAAGGGGGTCTCGTCCAGTTTGCTCCCGGCACCAAGCTCTTCTCTGTCACCTTTTCTCTGGTCCCTGGGCCTTCCAGGCAAACCACGCCAACAACCACGAAAAGCCTGACATCCAAAGCCTCGTTGCTCACTCGGGTGCTCATGGGCCACCAGTCTCTGCCCATGATCCTGGCGGCTGCCCTCCTGGCCCTCCTGTTGGGCGCGTATCACGCCCTGTCCCCCGGCCATGGAAAGACCCTGGTGGCCGCCTATCTCGTCGGCGAGCAGGCCAATCTGCGCCATGCATTGATCCTTGCTGGTATCGTCACCTTCACGCACACATTTTCCATTGCACTCCTTGGTCTCGCCCTGTTCGTCGTGTTCGGCAACCAACTACCCGCATGGCTCCTTCCATACCTGAGCGCCATTTCGGGACTGGCCATCGCTGCAGTGGGTGTGAGCATGCTTGTTCGGAGGCCGCACGACCACCACGAGCACCAGCACTTGGCCGGAGATACGGACCATCACCATGAACACCAGAAGCGAGACGCCCAAGGCTCAGTGTCCATGTGGCGCCTCCTCGCCATCGGCGTCAGCGGCGGCCTCGTTCCCTGCCCAACAGCCCTAGTCGTGCTCCTCGTCGCCGTTTCCATGGGCAAAACGCTGCTCGGCTTGTTCCTCGTCGCGTTCTTCAGCCTGGGGCTGGCCGCGGTCCTGTCCATCATCGGCATCCTGGTGGTGAAATCCAAAGGGGCCATCACGAAACACGCCAGCATGAACCGCCTCCTGAAGGTTCTCCCGCGACTGAGCGGCGCCGTGGTCGTCATCGTGGGCCTCGGCATCGCCGCGGGCGGGCTCCGCTGCCAAACCAGCGGCCTGCCACAACGAACGCATCCGGCACAGAATCGAACGATTGGTTCATCGCACGGTGACGCTCCGGCAAACCCGACGAAATAGGAATAGGGTATGCACATTCCAGACGGCATACTGAGCATACCCGTATTGGCCGGATCCTGGGCCGTCAGCGCCACGGCCCTGACCTGGGCGACTCGCCGAAGCAAAAAGGAACTGGACCAGTCCCTCGTTCCCCTTGCCGGAGTGGCTGGTGCCTTCATCTTCGCGGCCCAGATGATTCAGATCCCCATTCCGGTCGTAGCTGGCACATCCGGCCACCTCCTCGGAGGCACCCTGCTGGCCCTGCTTCTTGGTCCGGCCGCGGCCATCCTGGTCATGGCGGCAGTCCTGACCGTCCAATGCCTCCTGTTCCAGGACGGCGGCCTGCTGGCCCTCGGCGCCAACTTCTTGAATATGGCGGTCACAGGCCCCCTGGTTGGCTATGGCATGTACCGCCTCCTGCGACCCATCACTGGGCGCTTCCATCTCGTGATTGCAACCGCCGTGGCCGCCTGGACCAGCATGGTCGCAGGATCGCTCCTGGCAGGCCTGGAAATCGGCCTTTCGAGCCCAATCCACGTCACCACCGCCATGTGGGCACTGGGCGGAGTCCATGCAGCCATCGGCCTCATCGAAGCAACCGCCACAGCCCTCATCTGCTCGCTCAGCTTCCGCAAAGAGGCCCACGTTCCCCTGTGGCAGTCCCGCTGGAATCAGGAAGTGCAAACAGTCGAACAAGCTCTATCGCCTGCAGATGGTCGGCCCGAACCGGACCAACCGCCAACCAAACGGGGACGATCCAAAACCGCGATCTGGATGGCCGTGGGCGGCGGGTCCTCGTTGTTTCTCGCCTTGATCCTCGCTCAGTTCGCCTCTAAACTTCCTGACGGACTGGAACACGTTCTCGAATCGTTCGGCATTCGACCCGGCCCCCCGAGGTTTCCAGCGCCCATGCCGGACTACTCTGTGCCCTGGCTCGCCGGCTGGCCCGGAAAGGCGCTCGCCGCCTTGTTGGGCCTGATCGGGGCGACTCTCTTGGCCTTCGCCTTATCCCGATTCGTTGGCTCCAGCCAGCGCAGCAACGAATCGGAGTCGCCCGGTGACCACACAAACGGAGACGAGGAAGACTGACCAGGAAACAGGCGACAAAAACTAAGGACGCAGCCGTGCATCATTCCTACATCGACCACCTCGCCCATCGACCAGGCATCCTCCAATCCCTGGATCCACGGGGCAAAGTGGCTGCAACCATCGGCTACGTGGTCGCCGTGAGCTTGACGCCAAACGGCGCAGTCCTGCGACTCGGCCTCCTGCTGACCCTCTTGCTGGGTGTCTGCATCGCCTCTTCGGTTCCCCTTGCATATGCTGCAAAGCGTGGGTTGCTCGTGCTGCCGTTTGCGGGGCCCGTGGCCCTTGCCATGCCCTTGGCTCAACCTGGGCCAATTTGGACGACCATCGGCCCCCTCGAATTGAGCCGCCCGGGAAGCATCCTAGCCGCAACGATCATCACCAAAGCATTCCTGGCGGCAACGGCCCTGCTGGTCCTGGCGGCCACCACGAGATTCAACCACCTCCTCGCCGCCTTGCGCTGGTATCGCCTGCCAGACATATTCCTGTCCATCCTCGCCTTCCTGTATCGATATCTGTTCATCGTCGTCGACGAGGGGCAGCGCGTCGCCAGAGCTGGCCGCACAAGAAGCCCGGGCAGATACCGTCGTCCGGTGACCACGGCGGCGGCCATGATCGTCGGTCTGGTGCGACGCTCCTTCGACCGGGCACAGCGCGTGTACACCGCCATGCTCGCTCGCGGCTATGATGGAACGACGCGCTCAGACCACGCCCAGCCCCGAGGCGCCCACAACCTCGTAGTGAGCCTGACCTTCGGGGTCATTGCCCTCTCGTTCGCGTTATCGCCCTACCCGGTCATCCTGCGCTGGACCCTTTGACTTCCCTTCCGGTCTATGCGATCCACAGCAGGTAGCGGTCCTCGTATCGCCAACGGAAACCTGGACGGACCGCGGCCGAACAGGGAGGCTGCTCGCGTACCGAAGGGACAGCGCCTTGAACGAACCAATCACAGATGATTCGCCGAACGAACAACCGGCCCTACTCGCCCACGAGCTGACCTACCGGTACCACGGTGGAAACCGTCCGGCACTCGACAATCTCCATCTCGTCGTCCCTGCAAGCAGACACACGGCCATCATTGGACCGAACGGTGGTGGAAAATCGACCCTCCTGCTCCACCTCGCCGGCCTGTTGCCCAATCGGTCTGTCCAAATCTTGGGACGACCGGCCTGGACCAAAAAGAATCTGGCGTGGATCCGGCGTCACATCGGGCTCCTGTTCCAGAACCCAGACGACCAACTCTTCATGCCGACCGTCCTGGAGGACGTCGCCTTCGGGCCCCTCAACTTCGACATGCACGACGCCCGACAGGTGGCGATGGAGACCCTGTCCGACATGGAACTAGGCGACCTGGCGGATCGCCCGCCTCACCATCTCAGCGGCGGAGAAAAGCACCTGGTGGCCCTAGCGGCGGTGATGGCCTGCCGCCCCAAAATCCTGCTCCTGGACGAACCGACCGCCGGCCTCGATCCTGGGTCGAGAAGGCGGGTCATACAGCGACTCGCCTGGCTTATGGAACAGTCGGTCACCGTGGTGGCTGCGACCCACGACCTCGACATGGTGCATGAACTGTTCGATCGCGTGGTCCTGTTGGACCAGGGCCGATGCCGCGCCGACGGCCCATCCGCCGAGATTCTGGCCAACAACGATCTCCTCGAAGCTTCGAACATGGAGATCCCCCTGTCGGTCCTTCTGGATCGCTGCCGCAAAAGATGAGACAATGACGCCCAGGCATCACCAGACACAACGACCGCTGACAACTCGGTGCCTCCCCAAAACCATTCGAAAACTTTTCGAGGCCCAAGTTGATTTCAAAGGCTGTTCAGACTAAACTTGTCCTATTGGATACGTGCTGTACGAACAAATTTGATCCTATCGTGACCACATGACGCATCGACTGAGGCATCCTTTCCCACTGCAAACGTTTCTCGTTGGGCTCTTGTTGCTGGCCGACGGAAACGCCCATGCCCAAAAAGTCGCAATCTGGCGCATCGACGCCCTCGGCGGCCTGTCGTCCGGTATCGTTTTCTCCCTTGAGAGCCTTCTGACACGTGAACTTGGGCTCCTCGCCTCGGACGTCATCCCGTCGGCGCGAACCCAGGCACGTCAACGTCGGTCGTCCCGCCTACGCTCCTGCCAGGGACAGGACGCCTGTCTCGCTCGCATCGGACGAGCCCTGGACGCCCGCTACATCATCGCCGGAAACCTGGCGAGTCTCGGCAAGCATTACGTGGTGACCCTCAAGATGGTGGACTGCCGCACCGGACGGGCCATTCGGCGCATCTCCCAGCCGTTGTCTGGCCAGAGAGCCCAACTCATCGAAGCCATGCGATTCGCCGCCTACACCATGTTGGCGCCAAGCCGCGTACGCGGCTCCCTCCAGGTCATGGCGGACCACCCAGGAGCCCAGGTTTTCTTGGATGGCAAGGCCGTGGGCAAGACGCCCCTTCGATCAGCACTGACCGGTCTCAAGGTGGGTAACCACACCTTGAAGGTCACCCACCCGGACTATCTTGACTTCGTGCGCAAGGTGGCCATCCACTTTCAAAAGACATCCCTCGTCAAGATCCATCTCGTTCGACCAAAGATCAAACGGGTCGTGCTCCCCAATGGCCCGGTGACCAAGGATCATCCGATCCCGTTTTACTCCAAATGGTGGTTCTGGACTGCCGTGTCTGTGGCGGCCGTGGCTGTGGGTGCCACCGTGGGGTGGGCCATCGGCCGGTCGGTCCGATCCCAACCCCAAAGCGTGATCCCCTGCGATGACAACGCATGCACGAGGGTGGGACCATGAACAGCGCCACCCTCATCCTCATATCGCTGCTCGCCGTCCCTGGGCGCGGGGCGCCTCGATACGCCGTCAAGCCTCTCGAGGCCATCGGAATGCCCAAAGTTCGAGTGAACAGCCAGGACCGGTCCCTGTACCAAGTCGTCTCACAGGTGACCAAAGGGGCGGTCCTGGACATCAAACGCGTGGAACGAATTCTGCGACGCCACCCAAACCTCGTCATGTGTGGTGCCAATCTCCGCTGCGTGGTCAAATTTGGGGCGAAAGCTCGTGTCAAACGGGTCGTGGCGGGGGACATTTCCCGACTTGGAACCGGCTTCGCCCTTTCCCTTCGTGTGGTGGATGTCCACAATCACAACGTCCTGCGACGAGCTTCCACCGTGGTATCCGGCAGCCCGAAGCAACGCCGGCTGGCCCTGCAGGAGGTCGTGTTCCGCCTCCTGGCGCCCAAACGCTATCGAGGCACGCTGGACGTCCACGTGGACGTCTCCGGGGCCCGCATTTTCATAGACGGCGTCCTGTATGGCACATCCCCAAAGCATCTGTTTTCCGTGCTGGCGGGACCCCACGCCCTTCGGGTGACCAACCCGGCCTATCACGACTTCCTGCGCTTCGTGCAGGTCCCATTCCATAAGACCATTCGGGTTTCGGCCAACCTCCAGGCCTTCCCCATCTTGACGGGCAGCATCTCGCGTCGCCACAAGAACATCACCATCGTCGAGGGAGGCAAGGGACCGGTGACCTATCGCCCTCTGCCTTGGTATCGCAAGTGGTACGTCGTGACGGCCGTGGCGGTGGGAGCCATGCTCCTCGCAGGAACCGCAACCGGCCTGGCGATTTCCTTGTCCGGCAAACAAAGTATCGACGCAGACGGCAGAAGCAAGGTCAGCCCCGCCACGCGTCCATGATCGTGGTGGCGCCGCCGCCCAAAGGTGCATCTTCGCCAAAATAGGATTCCACCACCGCCGCAGTCTCTTGCTCGAGGAGCCTCGCAGCCCGATCCGAGGAAGGCGGACCATCAGGAGAAACCGCTACGCATCGATCGAACAGACCCTGCGGAGCCTGTGCCCCTACAGACCCAACCAGGGCAACCACCGGCGTGGGGCGGACCTGACGGGCAACCTCGACAGGGGCCTTTCCCCACAGACTTTGGCCGTCGAGGCGACCTTCTCCGGTCAGAACAAGATCGGCGCGACGGGCCAAAGAACTGAGCCCGAGGCACTCACACACGAACGAAGCACCAGGACGAGACTGCGCCGACAACAGGCCCACCAAAGAAACGGCAAGCCCTCCGCCGGCCCCCATGCCCGGACGATCGGCCAATTCGCGTCCGGTCAGCGACTCCACGATGCGGACGAGATTCTCAAGGCCATGCTCCAGACGCTCCACATCCTGGACCGTTGCGCCTTTTTGAGGCCCATAGACAACGGCGGCGCCATTGCTTCCCAGCAGCGGATTGCGCACGTCCAACAGGAGAATCCACGCAACAGCTCCCACCCTCGCATCGAGGGTCCCGACATGAATGCGATCGAGGTCCACGAGCGACCCTCCCCCGCTTCCGATGGGGCGTCCACGGCGATCCAAAAATTGGGCCCCCAGCGCCTGCAGCGCACCGACGCCGCCATCGACGAACGCAGTGCCCCCGACCCCGACGATCACCTCAGACGCCCCACGATCAAGAAGCTCTCGAAGCTGCATCCCGAGACCGAAACTCGTGGCACGCAGCGGATCGAAATCTCTGCGATCCAAACGTGCCATGCCGCAGGCCGAGGCGGCGTCCACGGCAAACACACCGTCACCGAGATTGGCCGCCTCAGCAACCACCGGTCGATCCAACGCATCCCGCGCGTCCACAGCGAAGAGGCTTCCTTCCAAAGCACTGGCGAGAATCCGAGCCGTCTGTTCGCCACCGTCAGCCACCGGTCGCTCCAAAACCAAGCAGTCCGGGCAGCCTCGTCGCGCCCCGGCGGCCATGGCACGTGCGGCTTCGACAGCGCCGAGCGTACCCTTGAAGGCTGCTGGTGCAACGAGGATCGTCCCTTGACGATTGTGATTCGACTGGCTCATCGCGACTCCCGATCAAATCGATCCTGGACAAAGTCTCAAAGCAGGTTACGAATCGAAGCGAACTCATGCAACAAAGGAATGCGCCATGGACTGGACGTTGAAGCGGCACCCAGAAATCCCCCCACCACAAGGACCTGTCGTCGTCGTGGTCATGGACGGCGTGGGCCATGCACCCGAAGGTCCCGGCAACGCCGTGACCCTTGCCCACACGCCGACGTTGGACCGACTCCGACAGACCTACCCTCACATGCTCCTCAAGGCACACGGAACGGCCGTAGGGCTGCCCTCGGACAAGGACATGGGCAACAGCGAAGTGGGCCATAATGCTCTGGGCGCCGGCAGGATCATCGATCAGGGAGCAAAGCTCGTATCCAAGGCCATCGCCTCGAGAAAAATCTTCGAGACCGCGACATGGAAAACCATCGTGGAACGCGGACGTTCCGGCGGCGCGCTCCATCTCATCGGCCTACTGAGCGACGGCAACGTGCACAGCCACATCGACCATCTCTTCAACCTCATCCAAGCAGCTGCACAGGCTGAACTCGGCAAGGTCTATGTGCACGTCCTCCTCGATGGACGGGACGTTCCCGAGACATCTGCATTGCAGTACGTCGGAGCACTCGAACAGGAGCTCGCTCGCCACCACTCGCCGGACAAGGACTACCGCATTGCATCGGGCGGCGGACGCATGCTTGTCACGATGGATCGGTACGGGGCAGACTGGTCCGTGGTGGAACGAGGCTGGAAGGCCCACGTGCATGGCGAAGGCCATCCGTTCGGATCCACGACTGAAGCCATCGAGACCCTCAGAAAAAAAGATCCTGGGGTCATCGACCAGTTCCTACCCGCCTTCGTGATCACGAAACACGGCAAACCGGTGGGCAAAATCAACGATGGAGATTCGGTCGTGTTCTTCAATTTCCGGGGGGATCGGGCCATCGAAATCAGCCAGGCGTTCGAGCAAGAGTCGTTCCGTCATTTCGACCGAGGGGCTCGTCCCGATGCCTTCTACGCTGGTATGACGCTCTACGACGGCGACCGCCACGTCCCAAGTCATTACCTGGTCGAGCCACCATCTATCCATGCCACCATGGGCGAATACCTTGCACGGAACAAAATGCGGCAGGTCGCTTGCGCAGAGACCCAGAAGTTCGGCCACGTGACCTATTTCTGGAATGGAAACCGGAGCGGCACGTTCGACGAGACCCTCGAAACATACATCGAGGTCCCTTCCGACCTTGCGCCTTTCGACCAGCGACCATGGATGAAGGCGGCCGAGGTGACCGACGCATTCATCGAGGCCTTGAGGGCCAACAAACCACATTTTGCCCGGGTCAACTATGCAAACGGCGACATGGTGGGCCATACGGGTATCCTTCGATCCGCGATCATGGCGGTCGAAGCCGTGGACCTCTGTCTGGAACGACTCGTGGACGCTATCGTCGAAATGGACGGTATCGTCCTGGTGACCGCCGACCATGGAAACGCCGACGAAATGTACGATCTCGATAGCAAAACCAGGGCCATCCTCGAAGACGAACAGGGGCGGCCCCGGACCAGGACCGCCCACAGCCTCAACCCGGTCCCGCTGATTCTGGTTTCCAAGGACAACGACTTCCGGCTACGAACCGACTTGGCCAAACCAGGGTTACCCAATATCGCGGCCACGGCGCTCAACATCATGGGGTTCGTGGCGCCAGATAGCTATGAGCCAAGCCTTCTCGAAACGACCAAAGAAGCAGTATAGGAAACACAAAGGATCCGCGCCCCTTTGACAGACCCCATGCCCCGTACTACGCTATGTATACTGTGGTGAATGTGTGACAAGTCATCGAATCATGCGCAAGCAAAAGATCCAAGACTGCGACGGAAAACAACTCACTAAGCGCGCTGTCTACGGCGACGTGGAAGTCCTCGACGAATTGGCCAGATGTTTCGAGCGGAAACTCTATGATTTCGCCCGCAGATACTGCAGCAGCGAAGAAGATGCCAGGGACGCCCTCCAGGACGCCTATGAAGCTGCCGCCCGCCACATCGGCGGCTTTCGCGGGGAGGCTTCTATCAAGACGTGGGTGACGACCCTGGTGATATCCGCCTGTTCGAGACGCCACAGGGGGGCCAGAAACGATCCCAAACGCCACGTGGCCCTGGATCATGCAGGGCTCCAAAAATCGCGGCATCTTCAGGCTCCGGCTCTGCCGGACGAAGAACTCGCACGGAAAGAGAAGTACCGCGAAATCGAGCAACAGCTCCTCAAAATGAGCGAAACCGATCGAGCGGTCATCCTCCTGCGAGATGGTCAGGAACTCTCGACGGCAGAAACCGCTTCCTTCTTGGGCCTGTCGGTCCCTGCGGTGAAATCACGACTCCATCGGGCACGCAAGAAGGTCCGAGCCGCCGTCTCGAATCCGGAAAGCTAATCCGCCCCGACCACCGAGCCGATCGATCAGCGACAGGAAAAATCTCGTCGCCCACCTGCTGTTCATCCGGGGCCACGCCCCAGCGGGCCCCGCCTCACCCAAAGCCCTCGACGAAGAGACGCACACTGCGCCCCTCCGCCATCTGTCCCAAAAGGCGCCGCACGCCTCCTCCCGACGATCTGCATCCATAAGCCTCCAAACAATCTGACAGCCAACAGGCTAGCAGAATCTTGTGGCTGCAACAAGGAGTTGCTATGCTTACCACACAACCAGGGACGGATCATTTCTCATGGCGCGAAAAAAACTTGGACAGATCCTCGTCGAAGCTGGGCTCATCACCCAACAACAACTCAGACAGGCCATCGATACTCAGGCGCAATGGGGAGGTCCCCTTGGCCAGGTACTCGTCGAGATGGGGTTCGTGGACGAAAACAAACTGGTCCAGGCCTTGGGCTATCAACTCAGCATCCCTATCGCCCCGCTCGGCGACATCGACATTGCACAGTCCGTCCTGAATTTGGTTCCTGCCGAGACCTGCCAGCGCCATGGTCTCATTCCGTTTCGTCTCGATCCGGTTGGAAACTTTCTCCACGTGGCCATGGTGGAACCCATGGTCCTCGACACCCTCGAGGATCTCCGTGTGATCACGAGCTGCAACATCCATCCCTACTTTACGACCTACTCGGCATTGGCGCGAGCCTTGCTGCGCTACTACGGCGTCCAACTCCAGCAGGACCAGCGCCGGGCCACCCTTCCTATGGACGATGCAGGCTTCCTGTCCGGGGCTACCTTCGCAACGGCGGCAGCCTCGGCTGGTGCCCCCATTCGGGAAATGAGCCCCCAAACCATCGAAACCAGAGCCCAGGCCCCCACCGAAAAGATCTCTCGTTCCCTCGCGCACATGGAAACGAACCCAGTGCTTTTGGAACTCCAGCGAAGCATGCTGACGCTCACGAGACAGCAGGTCGAACTGCAACAGAACCTTGCCGACCTGTCTCGAACAATTCAGCAGATAGAAGCCTACCTGGAACGCGACGAGGGCGTCCTTAAAAGCATCCTGAAGTTGGTCGTGGAAAAAGGTGTGTGTACCGCCAAAGAACTCAAGACCATCCTGGGCAATTGAGCCCCTGGTTGATACGGCGGTCTATTGGCTCGGGATTTCGTCCTGCTCTTCGTCGAATGACTCTGTGAAATCGCCAGCCTCTCCCAACTCGGGATCGGTCACACGGAGACTCAGGTGCCGATACGCACCCAGGCCCGTACCGGCGGGAATCAACCGACCCATGACTACGTTCTCCTTCAAACCACGCAGATAGTCGGTCTTGCCTCGCAACGCCGCCTCGGTCAGCACCTTGGTGGTCTCCTGAAAACTCGATGCCGAAATGAAGCTCTCGGTGGAAAGAGAAGCCTTGGTGATGCCGAGCAGGTGAGGTTCGGCCACGGCCGGTTGGCCGCCCTGAGCCACCACTCGCTCGTTTTCTTCGCGGAACCTGAGCTTTTCCACCTGATCCTCGACCAAGAAATTGGTATCACCCACCTCCACGATCCGAACGCGCCGCAACATCTGCCGCACGATGGTCTCGATGTGCTTGTCGTGGATGCGCACGCCCTGCAGCCGATACACCTCCTGGACCTGGTCCACGAGCCATTGTGCCAGAGCCTTCTCGCCGAGCACCTGGAGGATGTCATGCGGGTTCTCGGCCCCTTCCATGAGTCGCTCACCAGCACGCACCCGGTCTCCCTGTCGGACCGAAATGTGCTTGCCCTTCGGAATCAGATACTCCTGGGCCTCTCCGAGCTCCGGAGTGATCACGATACGGCGCTTGCCCTTCGTGTCCTTCCCAAAGGAAACCACCCCGTCGATATGGGTGATGATGGCGTACTCCTTGGGTTTGCGCGCCTCGAATAACTCGGCGACCCTGGGCAAGCCTCCAGTGATGTCCTTGGTCTTGACCGTCTCTCTGGGCATCTTCGCGAGGACGTCGCCGGCCATCACCTCATCGCCTTCGGTCATGATGATGTTCGCCCCGACCGGTAGGTAGTACCGCGCCTCGACCCCGTTCGGCAGCGCCTTGGTTCTGCCATCCGCGTCCTTGATGGAAATCCTTGGCCTCGCATCGGGATCTCTCGACTCGATGATCACCTTCCGGGACAGACCAGTGTTCGCGTCCAGTTCCTCTTCGACCGTCACTCCCTCGATCACGTCCCCGAACTTGACCACACCGGCCACCTCGGTCACGATGGGTGAAGCAAAGGGATCCCACTCACTGAGCAGGGTTCCGACAGGAACGTGGTCCCCCTCGTGCACGAGCAGACGTGCACCATACGTCAGGGTGTAGCGCTCCCGCTCCCGTCCCGTATCGTCCACGATGACGATTTCGCCGTGTCGGTTCATGATAACCGAAAGGCCATCGCCGCCGGTGACCATCTGAGCATTCTCAAATCGGACCTTGCCTTCGTAGCGACATTCCAGGGTGGACTGCTCCGACCGCACCTGTCCGATACCGCCGATGTGGAAGGTCCGCATGGTGAGCTGCGTTCCCGGCTCTCCAATGGACTGAGCGGCAATGATACCCACGGTCTCACCAACGTTCACGAGTTGCCCACGGGCCAAATCACGGCCGTAGCACATCGAACAAACACCAATCCTGGCCTCACAGCTCAGCGGCGACCGCACGCGGACCCGATCGATGCCCTTATCCTCGATGAGTCGGACCTTGACTTCGTCGATCTCTTCGTTGGCCCGAACCAAAATCTCGTCCGTGTACGGATCCCGCACGTCTTCGAGCGCCACTCGGCCGAGAATCCTCTCTCCCAATCGCTCAATGACCTGCCCACCTTCCACGAGCGGCGTCACGTCGATGCCGTCGAGGGTGCCACAATCGAACGCCCTGATGGTCGCGTCCTGGGCAACATCGACGAGTCGACGGGTCAAATACCCACTGTTGGCCGTCTTGAGCGCAGTATCCGCCAGACCTTTACGGGCGCCGTGTGTCGAAATAAAATACTGGAGCACGTTGAGGCCTTCACGGAAGTTGGTCGTGATTGGCGTCTCGATAATCTCGCCCGACGGCTTCGCCATCAGGCCTCGCATACCGGCAAGCTGTTTGATCTGCTGTGCCGACCCTCGGGCTCCCGAATCCGCCATGATATGGATTGGATTCAAACTGTGGGTCTCGTAGTCCTCGCCGGTCTCAGGATTTTTGATGATTTCCGTGCCGATCTCACGGGTCATTTCCGTGGCGACCTGGTCAGCGACCTGAGCCCAAATATCGACCACCTTGTTGTATCGCTCACCCTTGGTGATGAGGCCTTCGGAGTACTGATCCTCGATCTGTCGGACCTGCTTGAACGCCTCCTTGAGGAATTCATCCTTGCGCTCAGGAATCAGCATGTCATCGATGCCGATGGAAATACCTGCCTTGGTCGCGTTCTCATAGCCCAGGGTTCGCAAACGATCCGCCAAGATGACCGTGCTTTTTTCTCCGGAATGCCGATAGGACACATCGATCAATTCAGCCAGTTCGGACTTGCCGAGAACCCGATTCACGTACCGGAAGGGAAGTTCCTTCGGCAGAACCTCACGAAGGAGCACCCGCCCCACGGTCGTATCTGTCAACTCGCCATCGAGCCGCACCTTGATAGCCGCCTGCAGGTCCACCTGGCCATGGTCGAAGGCAATGCGCACCTCTTCAGGTGTCGCATAAATTCCCCTGATGGGCCGCCCCTTCTTGTCTTCCTTGTACTCACCATTGACGAAGGGCCGACGCCTCGTCATGTAGTACAGGCCCAACACGATATCCTGGCTGGGCACGATGATCGGCTTGCCGTTGGCCGGGCTCAGGATATTGTTCGTGGACATCATGAGCACGCGAGCCTCGACCTGTGCTTCGATAGACAAGGGCACGTGGACGGCCATCTGGTCCCCGTCGAAGTCCGCGTTGAACGCAGCGCAAACCAACGGATGCAGCTTGATGGCCTTTCCCTCCACGAGTACCGGCTCGAACGCCTGGATGCCGAGGCGGTGAAGGGTGGGTGCGCGGTTCAGCAGCACGGGGTGCTCTTTGCTCACCTCGTCGAGGATATCCCAGACCTCCGGGCTTTCCTTTTCCACCATTCTCTTGGCGCTCTTGATGTTCGTCGCCAACCCGCGCTCTTCGAGTTTGTTGAAGATGAACGGCTTGAACAGCTCCAGCGCCATCACCTTGGGAAGGCCACACTGATGGAGTCGCAGATCGGCACCGATGACGATGACCGAACGCCCCGAGTAATCGACCCGCTTACCAAGAAGGTTCTGCCGGAATCGACCCTGCTTGCCGCGAAGCATGTCGCTCAGAGACTTGAGCGGCCGCTTGTTCGGCCCCACGATGGTCTTGCCGCGCCGCCCATTGTCGAATAGGGCGTCAACCGCCTCCTGAAGCATCCGCTTCTCGTTCCTGATGATGATGTCAGGAGCATTCAGCTCCTGGAGCCGCTTGAGGCGGTTGTTCCTGTTGATCACCCGCCGATAGAGGTCGTTCAGGTCCGACGTTGCGAACCGGCCCCCGTCGAGGGGAACCAGCGGCCTCAGGTCAGGAGGAAGTACAGGAACCACTTCAAGCATCATCCATTCGGGACGATTGCCCGATTCCAGAAACGCGCGCACCACGGACAGACGCTTGGCCGCCTTCTTTCTCTTGGCGTCGCTCTTCGTCTCCTGCATCTCACGACGCAACTCCACGTCGAGCGTGTCCAGATCCACCGACTGGAGCAGCTGATAGACGGCATCACCTCCCATGCCTGCCTCGAAGGCATCCTCGCCGTACTTGTCGTGGGCGAGCTGATAGTCGTCTTCTGACAGCAGGTCTCCCTTGCCGAGAGGGCTGTCCTTGGGATCCACAACGACGTAGGCTTCGCAGTAGAGGACCTTTTCGAGCTGCTTGATGGGAATGTCGAGAAGGTTGCCGATCCGAGACGGCAAGCTCTTGAGAAACCAAATGTGCGCCACCGGAGTCGCCAGATTGATATGCCCCATGCGTTCCCGGCGGACCTTGGACGAAATCACCTCGACCCCACACTTCTCACAGACCACGCCGCGGTGCTTCATCCGCTTGTACTTGCCGCAGTTGCACTCGTAGTCTTTGACCGGACCGAAGATCCGGGCACAGAACAGGCCGTCTCGCTCCGGCTTGAAGGTGCGATAGTTGATGGTTTCAGGTTTTTTCACCTCGCCGTGCGACCACTCGCGGATGGCCTCTGGTGAAGCCAGAGAAATGCGAATTGCATTGAAGCTGAGTGGATCTTTCGGCTTCTCGAAAAAACTGAAGATGTCCTTCATGACACCAAACTCCTGCCTGCGAACGTACGTCCGCCGCTCAAATGACGAAACCAGATCCTGCGACTTGGTCGCCCATCCTCGAGGCCGATCCGCCACCGGATTCCTCGATGAGTTCCACGTTGAGACAAAGCGCTTTGAGCTCCTTCATCAACACGTGGAATGACTCGGGCAATCCAGCCTCGATACTGTGGTCTCCATTGACGATCGACTGATACATGCGGGTGCGTCCGGTCACATCGTCGGACTTCACGGTCAGAAACTCCTGCAGGGCGAACGCCGCACCGTACGCCTCCATCGCCCAGACCTCCATCTCACCAAGTCTCTGCCCACCGAACTGGGCCTTTCCCCCCAACGGTTGCTGGGTAACCAGGGAGTACGGGCCGATGGACCGAGCGTGAATCTTGTCGTCCACGAGATGGTGCAGCTTGAGCACATACATGATCCCGACGGTCACCTCGGACTTGAATGCCTCACCAGTCTTGCCGTCGAACAGAAGCGTCTTGCCGCTGCTTGGCAGCCCTGCCATGGCGAGACCTGCCTTTATGTCTTCTTCACTCGCCCCATCGAACACCGGGGTTCCGAAGTGCACGCCGCCTGCCTGCTTGGCAGCAAACCGACCCACGTCGTCGTCGTCCAACCGATCCACGAACGCCTGCGCGCGCGCAGAGGGGAAGATCTTCTTGATCTGCGCCCGCAGTACATCTGGACTCCAGTTGGTCTTGAGGTACGCATCGATCTGACGCCCGAGTTCCCGCGCCGCCCATCCCAGGTGAGTTTCGAGAATCTGCCCGACGTTCATTCGGGACGGCACGCCCAAGGGATTGAGCACCACGTCCACAGGCGTGCCGTCATCCATGTACGGCATGTCCTCCACCGGCAGGATCAGACTGATGACGCCCTTGTTTCCGTGGCGCCCGGCCATCTTGTCGCCGACGGACAACTTACGCTTGATGGCCACGAAGACCTTGACCATCTTGATGACGCCTGGAGGTAGCTCGTCCCCGCGGGAAAGTTTTGCGATCTTCTCCTGGTAGCGGCTCTCCACGTCCTGGAGATTCTGATCGAGTTGCTCGGCAAGCTGTTCAATCTTCGCCTCGGTGGTCCCGCGCCCCTCCAACTGGAACTCCCGCCAATAGCGAGGGGTAATGGAATTGAGCAGCTCCCGGTCCAGTTTCTTCCCTTTGCCGCACAGCGTCCGACCACGATCACCAACCAACGCCGCCGCCGTGATTTTGCCAAGAAGCAGCTTGCGCATCTTGGCATAGTAGCTTTGGGCGATGATTTTTTTCTCGTCCCGTTCGTCCACGAGGAGCTTCTCTCGCTCCTCGTCTTCGATGTCATGTGCGCGCTCGTCTTTCTCGGCACCCTTTCGGGTAAAGACCTTCGCGTCGATCACGATACCCTGGACTCCCGGGGGAACCCGCAGGGACGTGTCCCGCACGTCGGCCGCCTTTTCGCCGAAAATGGCCCGCAACAACTTTTCTTCGGGGCTAAGCTGGGTTTCGCCCTTCGGCGTCACCTTGCCGACCAGAACGTCGCCGCTCTTCACCTCGGCGCCGATGCGCACGATGCCGCTCTCATCCAGGTCCTTGAGCGCCTCTTCTCCCACGTTCGGGATGTCGCGAGTGATCTCCTCCTTGCCCAATTTCGTGTCTCTGGCAACGCTCTCGAATTCTTCGATGTGCACGGAAGTGTAGACGTCTTCCTTGACCAAACGCTCGGACACCAGAATGGCGTCCTCGAAATTGTAGCCACCCCATGGCATGAAAGCCACCAGGACGTTTTGGCCCAGGGCCAGCTCACCTGAATCCGTCGCCGCCCCGTCGGCGATGATGTCTCCCTTGGCCACGTGATCGCCAGAATCCACGATAGGCTTCTGGTTGATCGCCGTATTCTGGTTGCTCCGACGAAACTTAATCAGATTATAGATATTCGGCGCAATCGCGTCGCGGTCCAGCCCCGTGGTGGACTCGTCCGGCTTAACCACGATCCGACTGGCATCCACGGACTCGACGGTCCCACTGCGCTTCGCCACCACTGTCACACCCGAATCACGAGCCACGGTCATCTCCATACCCGTGCCCACCAGCGGTGCCGAAGTCCTGACCAATGGAACGGCCTGACGCTGCATGTTCGAGCCCATGAGCGCACGGTTGGCATCATCGTGCTCCAGGAACGGAATCAAGGATGCGGCCACAGAGACCAACTGACTCGGAGAGACGTCCATCAGGGTAATCTCCTCCCGGGGAAGAATCACGAAGTCGCCGTTGTGTCGCGCTTCGACATCCTTTTCCCTGATCCGACCCTTCTCGTCCACCTTCGTGTTCGCCTGCGCGATGTAATGCCCCTCCTCCTCCAAGGCGGAAAAATACTCCACCCTATCCGTCGCCACGCCGTTCTCCACGATCCGATACGGAGTCTCGATGAAGCCGTACTCGTTCACCATCGCATAGGTGGAAAGCGATGCGATGAGCCCGATGTTCGGACCTTCGGGCGTCTCGATGGGGCAGATTCGTCCGTAGTGCGTAGCGTGCACGTCGCGCACCTCGAACCCGGCGCGCTCTCTCGCTAGCCCACCGGGGCCCAGGGCAGACAGCCGACGCTTGTGCGTCACTTCGCTGAGCGGATTCGTCTGGTCCATGAATTGACTGAGCTGACTGGATCCGAAATACTCCTTCACCACCGCGGACACAGGCTTCGCGTTGATCAGGTCGTGGGGCATCAGGGTTTCGAGCTCTTGGGACATGCTCATACGTTCCCTGATGGCTCGCTCCATCCGAACCAAACCGATGCGATACTGGTTCTCCAGCAGTTCGCCGACGGCTCGGACGCGGCGGTTGCCCAGGTGGTCGATATCATCGACGCTGCCACGGTCGTTGCGCAGGCCGGTCAAATACTTGACCGTGTCCAGAATGTCTTTCCGAGTGAGCACCGTGTTGTCCAGGGGCTCGTCAAACTTGAACTTGTAGTTGAGTTTGAGCCGCCCAACCTTGGACAGATCGTACCGGTCCGGATTGAAGAACAGATTGTCGAAGAAGGTCTTCGCCGCCTCGATGGTGGGCGGATCGCCCGGCCGCATCCGACGATAAATCTCGATGAGCGCATCTTCGGGACTCGTCATCTTGTCTTCGTTGAGCGTATCCCGCAGATACCCCCCCACGTTGAGACCGTCGATGCACAGGACCTGGAACGTCTTAATCCTGCGGGCCCGCAGTTCCTCGATCTTGCTCTCGGTCAATTCCTCGTTGCACCCCAGCAGGACCTCGCCCGTTTCCTCGTCCACAACGTCGACGGCAGCAACCCGGCCCACCAGGTCCTTCGCATCCACGGCAAGGCGAGTAATTTTCGCATTCTTGAGCTTCCGAATCGAACTCGCCGAAAATTTTCGATTCTTCTTGACGATGACTTCCCGAGTCTGCGGATGCCGAATGTCCCGATCGGCGCGCTGGCCGACGAGCAAATCGTACGAGATGCTCCGGTAGTATTTCTTGCCCGATTCCAGGAAAACGGTCTCCTTCTCGTAAAAGTAGTCCAAAAGTTCCTGAGTCGAATATCCAAGCGCCCTGAGAAGGATCGTGGCCAGCAGCTTCCTGCGGCGATCGATCCGCACGAAGAGCCGGTCTCGGGCATCAAACTCGAAGTCGAGCCAACTCCCTCGATATGGAATGATCCGCGCGGCATAAAGCAGCTTTCCCGAAGAATGCGTCTTGCCGTGATCGTGATCGAAGAAAACTCCCGGACTCCGGTGCAACTGGCTCACCACCACCCGCTCCGTGCCGTTGATCACGAAAGTCCCCTGATCGGTCATCAGGGGAATTTCGCCGAAGTAGACCTCCTGCTCTTTCCAGTCACGAATCGTCCGTGCGCCCGTCTCTTCGTTTGTGTCCCACAGAAACAGTCGCGTGACGACCTTGACCGGCGCAGCATAGGTCATACCGCGCTCGCGGCATTCCTCCACGTCGTACTTGGGCGTTTCCAACGAATAGCGCACCATCTCTAGAGACGACGATCCAGTGTAGTCCTGGATGGGAAAGACACTCTTGAAGACTCCCTGAAGCCCAATGTCCTCACGGTCATCCGGAGGTACGTCCTCCTGCAAAAAGCGTCGATACGACGCTCTCTGCAGTTCCACCAGATTGGGCAAACCAACCATTGCCTCGATCTTGCCAAGGTTTCTCCTGGCACGAAAGTTCTTCTGAATCATCGGAGCCATGGCGAACCTCTCCTTGCTGCCTCACCGAGCCGACTTAGGCCGGCTCTGCGGAATACAAAAGCGGCGTCCAGCCAGGTCCAGGACAGACCAGCCCGGGCGCCGCCTCTTCAGGGCGATGGTTTTGCCTTTGCGTCGCTGCCCGCCGCAGACATGCCCATGCGGCCACAGCGCTACTTAATCTCGACGGTGGCTCCGGATTCCTCGATCTTTTTCTTAACCTCTTCGGCCTCTTCCTTGGACACAGCTTCCTTGACGGCCTTGGGGGCGCTCTCGACCATCTCTTTGGCTTCCTTGAGGCCCATGTTCGTCACCTCGCGGACCGCCTTGATGACCTTGATCTTCTGGCTTCCGACGTCCTTGAGGATGACGTCGAATTCCGTCTGCTCCACGGCCGCCTCACCGGCTCCGGCTGCTGGCGCGGCCGCCACGGCCACAGGCGCAGCCTCCACGCCCCAGGTTTCCTCCAGCTTCTTCACCAATGCTGCAAGGTCCATGACCTTCATGCTGCTGAGGTATTCGATGACTTGTTCTTCTGTGATAGACATCTCGCCTGCCTCCTCGGACAACATCGCGTCGTCCCGTATCTCTTGCTCGATTCAGTTCGTCTCCGAACACTTAGGTTTCGTGCTCATGCCGGCCAAATGCCGACTATCCTTCCAGTTCACGCTGCCGGGCCATGAGCACCAACAGCAATCGTTGTGGAGCCGCCAGGAAAAGCCGAAGCAGCCCCTGCGGTACCGCCAGCATGGTCGCCAGCACCGTGGACCGCAATTCGTCCTTGCCTGGCATCTTCGACAGGGCCACCACGTCCGGGCCGCTGCGGAACCCTTCGAAGAACGCTCCCTTGATCTCCAGCGGGGCAAAGCTCTTGGCAAACTTCGCAAGCAACTTCGCCGGCACGAGCGGATCCTCCGCCGAATAGGCGATGGCTGTCGGCCCTTCGAGAAGGGGGCTCACCTCTTCGAGTGGCGTGCCTTCGATGGCCCGTTTGAGGAGCGTATTCTTCACGACTGCATACGAGCAGCCCTTGGCCTTGAACGCCGAACGAAGCTCATTCACCTGTTCAACGGTCAAGCCACGATAGTCTGCCAGGTACAGGGCTTCCACCCCACCCAACTCCTGCCGGAGACTCTCGACCGATTGTTCCTTTTGCGTCCTGTTCATGTCTCGCCTCTCAACGGCTGTGGGTCCTCACAGAACCCCAGCCTGATAACCGTCAGCCAGCAAGCGTGGCCAGCACATCCACCGGGTCGATCTTCACGCCAGGCCCCATGGTTGTCGACAGGGTGATGCTCTTGAAATAGGCCCCTTTTGTGCTCTGTGGCTTTCTCTTCAACAGGTCCTCCAGGAAGGCGGTGGCATTTTCCTTGAGCTTCTCGGACCCAAAGGACACCTTCCCGATGGCGGCATGTACGATCCCCGCCTTGTCGACCCGAAAATCCACGCGCCCGGCTTTGAGTTCCTGAACTGCCCGCGCCACGTCAAACGTGACCGTGCCCACCTTCGGGTTCGGCATGAGACCTCGAACACCCAGGATGCGGCCCAGCCGGCCGACCATCGCCATCATGTCGGGAGTTGCCACGGTCTTGTCGAAATCCAGCCAGTTCTCCTTTTGGATCCGCTCCACGACATCCTCGGCCCCGACGAAGTCGGCTCCCGCCTCCTTGGCCTCGACGGCCTTGTCGCCCTTGGCGAAGACGAGGACACGGACCTTCTTGCCCGTGCCGTGGGGTAAGACCACCGCGCCGCGGACCATCTGATCGGCGTGCCTGGGATTCACCCCGAGCCTGGCAGCAATCTCGACGCTTTCGTCGAACTTGGCCACGGCTGTCTTGGGCACCAGTTCGGCCGCTGCCTCCAGCGTGTACTTCGTTGCTCGGTCCACGTCACTGCGGACCTTCTCATACTTCTTACCGTGCTTAGGCATGTGCGAAACTCCTTTCGACGATCGTCGGCATGGCCTCGACCGTCTCCCACAGAAACGTGGTCATCCTGGATCGTCTCAGTCGATGACGTCGATCCCCATCGATCGCGCAGAACCCTCGATGATACGCATGGCGGCTTCGATATCCGTCGCGTTCAGATCCGGCTTTTTGATCTCGGCGATTTTCCGAACTTGGTCCTTGGTCACCCGACCCACCTTGTTTCGGTTCGGCTCAGCCGAACCAGATCCAGGCTTCTTCTCCGTGGACAAGCCCGCTTCCTTCTTCAGAAGGATAGAGGCCGGCGGTGTCTTGATGACGTACGAAAAGGACCTGTCTGCATACACGGTGATCAACACCGGCAGGATCATGCCTTCCTGACCCTGCGTCTTGGCGTTGTAACTCTTGCAGAACTCCATGATATTGACGCCGTGCTGACCCAGCGCCGGCCCAACCGGAGGCGACGGTGTCGCTTTGCCGGCTGGGAGTTGCAATTTGATGAGCCCAATGACCTTTTTCATGGCAACGAATCCTTCAAGCCTTCTCGACCTGCACAAAGTCCAATTCCACGGGTGCCGAACGACCAAAGATGGACACGAGCACCCGCACCTTTTGCTTCTCGGGCATCACCTTTTCGACCACGCCCGAAAAACCGGAAAACGGGCCGTCGGTGACCCGAACACTGTCATTTTCTTCCAAAGAAATTTTGGCCTGCGGTCTCGCCGTGCCTTCGGCCACCTGCTCCGTAATCTTGGTGATCTCACGTTCGGGCACGGGGCTCGGGTTCTGACCACCCAAGAACCCCGTGATCTTCGGAGTCGCCTTGACCAGGTGCCAAGTCTCCTTATTGAGTATCATCTGCACGAAAAGGTAGCCCGGATAGAACCGCCTCGACGACGTGCGTTTTTGTCCTTTACGGACCTCCACCACGCTTTCGGTGGGAAGAAGAATCTCACCGAAATAGTCCTGAAGACCGGCTGCCTTGATCCGTTCAGCCAGAGAATATTTCGCCCGATTCTCGTGACCGGAGTACGTGTGGACCACATACCACTTCATTTCAGCAGACATCGCTGGACTCCCAACTCCGGCTCACGTCAATATCAGATTCGTCGCCCAGGACCAAAACAGATCGAAGACGCCTAGAATAATCGCCACGATGATCACGAGAACGATCACGACCACTGCAGCCTGTGAGGTTTCCTTCCTCGTCGGCCAAGTCACTTTCCGCAGTTCGGCCACCACCTCGGACGCAAGCTGAAACACTCGTTCCGAGCGCCACAGCGCATACGTAGACCCGCCAGCCAGCACGATCGCCGTCAAAAAGACCTTCATGGCCTCTGGCTTGTAAAAGAAGCCCCAGATCCAGTCCGTGGCCTGAATCAGCACATAGGCCAGCACCATGCCGCCCGTCAGGAACATCAAATGTACGTACTTGCGCTCGCCCATATACCAACCTCTGGCAGGGTAGGAGGGACTCGAACCCCCAGCCTACGGATTTGGAATCCGCCGCTCTACCAATTCGAGCTACTACCCTAGAAGGACCCGGAGCCAACCGCTCCGGGTCACCATCATTTTTTCTTACCGTGTCTCCTTGTGGGGAGTATGCTTCCTGCAAAACGGGCAGTACTTGTTCATCTCCAGCCGATCCGGGGTCCGGCGCTTGTTCTTCGTCGTCGTGTAGTTCCGTTGCTTGCACTGACTGCATTCCAGCGTGATGATGATCCGGTTTGCCATGACCGAAACTCCTTGGGGACTACGCCCTCACTATTCGATGATCTTGGTCACGACGCCCGAACCCACCGTTCGCCCGCCTTCGCGGATGGCGAACCGCAGCCCTTCTTCGGCTGCGATCGGCGTGATCAGATCCACCGTCACCATGACGTTGTCTCCCGGCATCACCATCTCTCGCCCTTCAGGCAAGGTCACCAGGCCCGTCACGTCCGTCGTCCTGAAATAAAACTGCGGCCGATATCCGTTGAAGAACGGCGTGTGCCGTCCGCCTTCTTCCTTCTTCAGCACGTACACCTGACCCTCGAAGTGCTTGTGCGGCGTCATGCTCCCTGGCACCGCCAGCACCTGCCCTCGCTCGATCTCCTCTCGCTTCACCCCGCGCAGCAGCGTCCCGATGTTGTCGCCCGCCTGGCCCTCGTCCAGAATCTTGCGGAACATCTCCACGCCCGTCACCACCGTCTTGCGCGTCGGCTTGAACCCGACGATCTCCATCTCGTCTCCTACGTGCACCTTCCCCCGTTCCACTCGCCCTGTCGCCACTGTCCCGCGACCCGATATCGTGAACACGTCCTCGATCGGCATCAGAAACGGCTTGTCCATCTCTCGCACTGGTTCCGGAATGTACGCATCCACCGCATCCAGTAAATCCTGGATCTTCTTCTGCTCCTCTTCGTCTCCTTCGAGCGCTTTCAGTGCACTGCCTCGTATGATCGGTATCTCGTCTCCGGGAAAATCATACTTCGACAGCAACTCTCGAAGCTCCAACTCCACCAGGTCCTGCAACTCCTCGTCCGGGTTCAGGTCCACCTTGTTCATGTACACCACGATCGCCGGCACGTTCACCTGCCTCGCCAGCAGCACGTGCTCTCGCGTCTGCGCCATCGGCCCGTCGTCCGCCGCCACCACCAGAATC
Source organism: Deltaproteobacteria bacterium (assembly GCA_021162935.1). Classification (GTDB taxonomy): domain Bacteria; phylum Myxococcota_A; class Polyangia; order HGW-17; family SLPX01; genus JAGGXR01. The sequence continues at coordinate 57,206 of JAGGXR010000029.1, read as the reverse complement.
GCACCGTCCATCTGCGCTGCGCCTGTGATCATGTTCTTGATGTAGTCGGCATGTCCGGGGCAGTCCACGTGCGCATAGTGCCGTTTGTCCGTCGAGTACTCAACGTGCGCCGTTGCGATCGTGATCCCTCGCTCCCGCTCTTCGGGCGCTTTGTCGATCTCGTCGAACGGCACGAAGTCTGCCATCCCTTTCGATGCCAGATACTTCGTGATCGCTGCTGTCAGCGTCGTCTTACCGTGGTCGATGTGCCCAACCGTCCCAACGTTAACGTGCGGCTTGTCCCGTACAAATTTTGCCTTCGCCATCTTGTCCTCCTGCCCACCAGGGGCGAATCAAGGGGCCTTCCTCCAACGTGAGCCCACGACCGGATTTGAACCGGTGACCTCCTCCTTACCAAGGAGACGCTCTACCACCTGAGCTACGTGGGCGCCGCTCAACCAGAGCGGGAAACGGGGCTCGAACCCGCGACCCTCAGCTTGGAAGGCTGATGCTCTACCAACTGAGCTATTCCCGCTTTGCCCACGCGACGGCCTTTCGTCCGTCGCCTCTGTGGAGGGGGGAGGATTCGAACCTCCGTAGGCGTCCGCCGGCAGATTTACAGTCTGCTCCCTTTGGCCACTCGGGAACCCCTCCAAGGGGTCTTTATCGACCGCGTGTGTACTGGCTCAAAAAAACTCCTTCGTCAACCAAAAAGTCAACAATAATCGGCACGCTGCCGCGAGGAGCTGGCGATGGGACTCGAACCCGCAACCTGCTGATTACAAATCAGCTGCTCTACCGATTGAGCTACGCCAGCCCACCATGTCTCGAGCATTCAGTCTCTTTTCGTCAAAAGAAACGTCGCCTTGTTTTTTCGAGACGGGCGAGAACGCAGCTATATAAACAAGTCGTGTCCACCTGTCAAGCAATTTTGGAGCTGCCATACCGGTCGTTTTTTCGTGTTTTTTTCCGCAGTTAGAAACCCGGCCCATTTCTTGCTGGTACAAGCCCCGTTCCGCGCTTGCAAAGGGAGATCGGCTCTCTAGCCATCTGGGTGGTTCCTTTTCGATTCGAAATCGCGTACAAGAGTCAGATTAAACCTGGAAGCAACCATGGCAGCATATCTCATTGCATCGGCCCTGGTGGGCATCGGTCTTGCGTTCCTGTACTATGGAGCGGAATGGCTCGTGGACGGCGCGTCGGATCTCGCCATGGCATTTGGCGTCCGGCCTTTCGTCATCGGGATCACAGTCGTCGCGTTTGGGACGTCGAGCCCCGAGCTCCTGGTTTCCATCGTCGCGTCCGTCCAAAACCAATCCGGGCTCGTGCTCGGAAACATTCTGGGCAGCAATCTTTCGAATATCGGCCTCATTTTGGGCATCAGCGCGCTCATCGTCCCCCTCCAGGTGACCCTGTCCCTGTTCCGCACCGAACTGCCCGCCCTCGTCCTATCTATCACCTGGTTGTACTGGATGGCCAGCAGCGGTACGGTCAGCCGGTTGGACGGCGGCCTCCTACTTGGATCCGTGCCCCTCCTCATGTTCGCCTACTGGAGAAAAGCACGACGGGAATCGGCGCTCGCGAAATCGTCCCTTCCTGAACCTACTCTAGACGGGTCCGAAAGCCAGCTCAGTCTCACGGCGCCAAACAAACGATCTCCCCGGAGAGCTTCCTTGTGGGTCCTTGTAGGCACCATCACCCTCGTAGTGGGCGCTGAGGCACTCGTCCGCGGAGCCGTCATGATCGCCGGTCGCCTCGGCATATCCCAGGAGATCATCGGCTTCAGCCTCGTCGCACTGGGCACATCTCTGCCTGAACTCGCCACGTCCGTCGTGGCCGCCCTTCGCAGAGAAACGGACCTCTGTATCGGAAACATCGTTGGATCCAACATTATGAACGTACTGGCTATCGCCGGCACTGCTGCCCTGATCAGCCCCATCCCGGTTGCCAATCGGCAACTGACCTTCGACTTTCCCGCCGTCGTGATCATCTCCACGCTCTTGCTGCCACTCATGCGAACGGGATCCCGGTTGAGTCGATCCGAGGGGGCCCTCCTGCTGATCCTTTATTTTGGATACCTCGGTCTGCTCTTCACCGGCCACCTGGGTACCGTGGCACCCTAAGTCGGCTATTCAAAAAGGGTAAGCCATTTGGGGGCGCCGAGGCGCCCGTCTGACACCAAACGCCGAGGGCGCGTACTGGTTGGTTCAGGGCCCAACTGAGGAACGACAAAGCCAGCCGGGATGGATCGCGGTTTCAGATGGCAAATCCATTCTGATCGCGCGACTACCCCCCGTACGGCACGGGAGGGCGAACCAGAAACGGCACGAACCGATCCGGGCAACCGGTCGGCCACAGGGGATCTCGCGTCACCCGCCTAGGCGACGAATCCGGCTCTTGCGGGCAGATCCGGCCCGCGCCGAAATGCAAACCTTGCAGATCCCTGACGCGCTTGTGCAGCGTTCGGATCCGAGTCCGAGCTGCAGCAAGCCATCTGGGCGCCAGATCCGCTGCCTCGACCCGATGTTCATAGATCGAAAGCGCCGTTCTGACCGAGGATCGAAGCCTACGAACGATATACCGCGCGTAGACGGCTCGCTGCTTCTGTATCCCGAGGTGCTTCCATCGGCCCGAGGCCCCATCGTAGAATAGAATCGGAGAAAAACGAGGCAAGAGCCCTCTCATGACGGCCCAATAGAACGATTCGATCATGATCCCCACGCGATTCAGAGCCGAGGAGGACCAGACCGGAACACCAAAGGCCAAAACCTGATAGTATCGCCTTCTTGCCCGGTCCAACAGGGCCCCCTTGCGGAACAGGATGCTGCCAAAAGGCCGGTGACAAGGAGAGAGTGTCACCTCGTTCATTTCGATTTCCGTGGCTCGTCCCAGCAGGAACGCCGCCTGGGCCGCCAAGGGCCTGACGGATGCCGACGAAGCCGCCACCTTGGTCAGCCACAGGCCTCGATGCAGCACGCTTTGAGCTTCCTTGCTCTTCTTCTGCGCCAGCAGGGCCCGAGCCTGATAGAGAATCGCTTCGAGTCGCTCCTTCGGCACCAACTCGGCTTGGTGCTCCAGCACTCGGAGGACACGGACCGCAACGGAAAAACGGCGTGCACGCAGCAGACAGTACCCACGTCGGAGCTGAGCGATCGCCGCATCTCGCGGCGATCGACTGGTCCGGACATAAACGTGGTAGCGACGAGCTGCATCCAGAAAGGCTCCGAGACGCTCACTGGCCACAGCGGCATTGTACCGCGCAACTGGGGCACTGCGCCACCAGGGAAAGAGGGCAACGATGCGATCAAAGAGACGTCGCGCCTGTTCCGGTCGATTCTTGGCAAGCGCGTCGAGCCCACGATGAAACAAGAGGGACGGACGAATCGCCCCTGGCCGTCCGGCGACCAACAGCACCGGCTCTAGGCTTGTGACGGCAGGACGGACACGCGGCGCACGATCGGTCCGCGAGCCGCTATGAATCGGACGCATGACGCGCGAAGGGCCGGAGACGCCGCGGCCCGATGCCGCGGTTTGACAGGACACGCAGACGCATAGGCTCAGAGCGACGGCCACCAAGGTCGGCTGAAGCACGCCGGAACGGATCGCGTTGTCCTTTGACAAGGTCATAGCGGAAGATTATACGTGTCACAGGAAACTTTCAACGGGAGCATCACGTGCGACTCACTTGTTCCATTGGGATCCCGACCGCAGTGGGCCTATTTCTCTTCGGCTGCACCCCGCAACTGGACTGCGCGCGCCTTGGAAAGAAGCTCGCCACATGCAAGACGCAGGTTTATGAACGGCTCGGCGGCCCTGCCGAAACGTTTCTGGACCAAATGACTGCCCCGACCAGCCCCCTGACCCTGGCCGCACGACAGGAACTCGCAGCCAAATGGAAACATCGCAAGGTCAAGGAAGCCACTCGATTGACGGACCGCATCGAGGCCCAATGTCGCAAGCACCACGGACGATATGCCCAATCGAAGGCCCTTGCGAAATGCCTGGACAAGACGAGTTGTTCAAAATTCGCCCAGTGCTTTGTGAAGGCCGCCGGACGAACACCATGAAACCGCTGACCGCCCTTCTCCTCCTGGCCGTTCTGTTGTCGGCAGGCTGTCGAAGGCCGACATGTCCGAACGGCTGTCCCTCCGGCCAGGCCTGCTCTGCGCAAGGCGTCTGTGTCTCCGGACTCGACTGTTCCCGTATTGCCACAAGACTTCGCGTTTGCTCCCAACAGATTCTGGTACAGGCTCTGCCTGGCCACACCTTTTCCGACAAGAAGCAGCGTCGGCTTGGGATCCGCATCAGTCGGCAGGTGGCACAACAGTGCCAAATCGCTGTAAAAGCAAAAAACAGAACCACCGGCAGACAACGATCAACGGCAGGCGCCAAAGGGCGCCGCGACGAGGCCAAAGAATGGAATCGTTGTCTCGCCACAAACTCCTGTCAGCAGTTTGCGCAGTGCGTCCTGACGCTCGCAAAGACCGAACCGCAGACACCGTCGGTTCGCGCGGCCCCCTGAAAACCGGTCACCAGACCATCAATGGGTGATGGGGCGCAAGCCCCGCATGCTCCAACCAGCAGGCAGACCATCCTGCTCATCTGTGGCGGGGTCCACCGAATCGCGGCCCTCGAGCTGCCTGCGCAGGAGATACACCATCACGTACTCCTCGGCAGTCTTCTTTGGTCCAGGCAGATTCCGCACCCGCCTGTGGGACGCCATGATCTGACGTTCGCGGAAGGTGAAAAAGATGTCCTCGGGACGATGGGTCGTGCGGTGAAGACGCGTCAGGGGAACGTTGAAGATTTTGGCCACGTCCTCGGCCCCCAAGGCCTTGACTCCGTGCTCGTGCATGTAACGCCGCATGACTTCGAGTTCTTCATAGGTGGCGTTGAACATGAATTCGAGCAGGGCCGCCCGTTCATCGGCGCCCACGTCCTCTCGTCCGAAGTAGGAAAGGAACTCCTCGTCACAGCCACCGCGCGCCAGGCAGAACAGCTCCGCCACGCCACCCAGGGTCCCATAATTAATGGTCATGGAGGCCTTGGCCCTCCAAATGGAAGTGAGCACGTGGAAAAACCCGCGCATGGCACCGACCTCTCGCTCCTCCCACAGCCCGGCAATGGCGGAAACGGCGAGCTTGCGCACATCCTCTTCGAGACGTTCGTCGCTCGTGATGGACATGAGGAGATCCTCGCCGATGATCGTGCAGACCGACTCGCGCATGACATCGTCGACCCGCTCCATCAGGTCATCCACATCGGGTTCGTCCTGCAGAAACTCCTCCACGACCACCCCGAGTAGGCGGCAAAAGTTGAACTTGGCCATGGCATAACCACGACCGAGCACGGCTCTAGTGGGCAGATATGCTTCCGTCACGTACGGATTGATGTGCGCAAATTTTTCTATCAGGGTTGCAAAATTGCGATAGCGCGACCCCAATCGCTGTGCTTCGTAGACAGAAGGAAACCGATCGATGGCCTGCCACAGCTCCTCCAGCCGTTCGATCCCCTCCTCAATGGCCACGACCCCATCCCTCGTTCCGTTCAAGGAAAGCTGCTTGACCAAGTCCTCCACCAACTCCCGTTCCCTCGGGTGCAAAACGGTGAAATGCTGGTCTGCGTCTGGTGTCGGCCTATCGTCCGTCACGTTTCGTCTTCCTGCTTTCTTGCCCTCGATCCACCACGGCCATACCACGATCAAAAAGACAGCCCTTTTCGGATGGGTCTGGGATTTTTAGGCTTATTGTGATTTTTACACAGGTTTTGCGCCTCGGCAACTAGATTTTTTAACCACATGGGGGGTCACCGAAGGCTTCGGGTCCGTTGGCATGATATATTTTCACCCGCCCGCGCGGGATCCAGGACGAAACAATCCAGGTCATTGCCGTCCGGCGCGCCGATCACATCGAACGTGATGACCCCGTGATCATACCGACCACTCACAAAATGAAAGGCTGCGGCGTTGGCCACACGCTGGGCGCCTTCGTTATCGTGATCCATATCGGCAACCCCATCATATAGGGGAGCACCACCGCCCGCCGTCACCACGAACTGAATACCTGAGCCAAAAAACCGCTCGTAGCCATGGTTGTGGCCAGAAAAAACCGCCTGCACCCCGGTCTGCACACAGATGGGCAGAAGCCAAGCGCGCGTCTCGGTGTCGGGCGAATGCTTCGAAAATGTATAGAGCGGTGGATGGAGCACCACGATTTTGAAGGGAGCCGCACTGTCGGCCAGGTCTTCTTCGACCCAATCCCGATGCGGATCGAAATCCATCTCATAGATGTCGAGCACAGTGATATGGATGGGCCCCAGGTCGAATGAATAATGCAGAGAACTCTCTGAAGTCGATGACGGCGGCGGCTCGAAGTAGCTCTCGACGAGGGTCCTGCCTCCGATCAGTTCATGGTTGCCCATCACACCGAAGAGTGGAATCTGCCGCATCAACGGCGCCTCGACAGTAAAGAAATCCTGCCACTGCGACAGCACGCCGCCGGCGGAAACCATGTCACCCGTATGCACCACAAACACCGCGTCCCCCGCCTCTTCCATGATAGTAGAAATGACCATGGCATGGTCGTCGTCGTTCGTTCGGGTATCGCCGAAGATCACGAATGCGAAGGGGTCGTCGTCATCAGGCACGGTCCGAAATGTCGCGTCCCGAGTGGGCTCTGGAGCCGACAAGACGCGATAATGCACGATCTGGCCTGGATCGAGACCAGTCAGGATGACCTTGTGCTTGAACGTCTCGGGTAGCACCCCGGCGTACAACTCGTCATCAATAGAGGGCTGCTGCTTATATACGATGCCACGAACCAGATGCCCGTACTGGGGCCCCGAGCCGTATTCGACCTCGCTCGTGGACTCGAGATCCGTGTGCCACAAAATGGTCATGGTCCCATCTCCTGGTGCCTGGACGTAGGGACCAACCACGATCGTGGTGGTTGAATCGTCCGATGCGTGCCCAAGTCCACCGGGAAGCGCTGAGCCCCTGCAGCCGACAAAAAGAACCGTAGAAGAAAGGAAAAAAGCGAGGAATTTTCGTCGCAACTTCATGTCAGACCTCGAATCGCCACGAGACAGGACCACCGAAACGCACCAAAAAAAAACGGCCAGCAACCTGGCCGTGTCTCGATGCGAAAGAGGGGAATCGAACCCCTACAGGCTTGCGCCCACAGGAACCTGAATCCTGCGCGTCTACCAGTTCCGCCACTTTCGCAGCCTGCATCCCATTCACCAGGACCAAACAAAGCGTCGTTCGTGCCGATGTTCTGTTTCGGCCTTAGACTGTGCGGGCTTTCTTAAGCCTTTTCGGCTTTGCCCAGGCATGATAGTTTGTTCGACTTGGCTGTCAATGGCTTTTTGGGGCCTTTTCAAGCCACATCGAAAAAGACGGACAACCGGATCACTGATCACGCGGAAAACCACGAAAAACCAGGGAAAAACCGCCTATGCAATTATCATCGATGCGAATCGTGGCCATCCTTGCCGCTGTTTTTTTCATCACTGGCTGTACCAAAAAGCCTCAAACGGGTGCTTCCAACCGAGACATGAAAAAACTGCGAGCCCAGTTGAAACGATACCAGTTCCAAGGGCAGACCCCGGCTCTGCTCGACGACCTTGCCTACGTTGCGCACAGAACAGACGACGAGGACGCTGCGGAGGCCTGGTTCCTGCTGGCGCGAGGCCATCTCGACTGGTTCATCCATGCCGACCTCCACCAGCAAGCCAAGTCGATGTGGTCGCTGCTCGGCTCTTTGCACCTACCGAGAACCTGCTGTCGCCCAAATTGCCTGGCTCAGTCCTGTCGGGGTCAGGTGCTCGATCGCCTGTCCAAGGAATTTCGTCACGCAGCAGATCGGGAATCAGGATCCAGCGGATATGGCGGACTTAGCCGTAAACTTCTGCGCCTGATCGCTTACCTGCGGAATCCCAATGACGCCAATGCCCAGCAAGACCTCGCAGACCTGGTCCCGCAAAGAGATCCGGCCGGCAGCAGGGCCAGCCTTCTGGTGGCCGTCCGGGGATCGCGACTCCACGGCCGCACAGGCGGCGAACCACCAGAGCGCGCCATCGCCCTGCTGACTCGCTCCATTCCTGGCCCTTGCGCAGACGCACGAAAGCGGCCCGAAGCAAACCTGAACATCAAACTATCCATGAGTCACTGTGACTACCCCTGCCGGCAACTTCCCAAAAGAGTCTCCATGTCTACGCGGAATGGATCCGATTCGACGGCCGACGGCACCAGGTCTCCGGTTGCCATGGCCAAATTGGTTCGATCCACCTGCCCCTTCGAGACACAGGGAATGTCCCGCATGGCCGACCTCGCCCTTTGGTCCGCGCCTGTTTTCGTGGCAGCCCATCGGATGCGCACCATCGCCCAGGCGCTCAGGACGCTCTCAGAACAACGGACCGATCCACTCCTCCACCTCGAACGGGGCCTGGTGGCCATGGTTGTGCCCCTGGCCTCGTCGCTTCGCGTGCCGTGCCCCTACCCACGGGTCACCAATTGGTCCTTCGATCCAAGCTTCGTACAAAAACGGCAACAAGCATATGAAGCCGAGCGGCCGGGACGTCGACCTCACCACGCACCACCGAATCACCACATCAAGGACCAATCCGTCCCGGGCCAATGGTTGGAGATTCCCTCTGTAGCCCGAACACAAACCCTGACAGCACCAGTAGCAGTCATCCTGCAGGGCTCCGACTGGAGGGTCTGCGTCCAACCCACATGGATCATCGACCATCAACGGACCATCCTCCTGGGGACCAAGAAAGGACTTTCCTTTCCTGGGACGGCCGTCAGCCCACCAGGACGAGTCCGCGGGGTCGGACAAAGCCTCGAAGCCCTCGTGACGAAGGCGCGTGCCGTGGCCAGGGCCTGCCTGCCCGGCCGTTGGAACAATCGCGCCGTGGCGCTGTTTGCCTCCCGGTCCACCTCCTTCGCCTTACTGCGTCGCGCCTTCGATGGCCTCGCCAGCCTCCACGTGCCGCAGGTCCAAATCGTGGTCACCGCTGGTGACCGCACCGCGGCCGCCGGAGCCGTTCACGTTGCCATCGGCTGCCCTCCAGGGACCGTACGGACCTGCTCCGACACCAAGCCCTTCCAAAAACCACAGGGAGCAACAGCCCACCCCTGCCGGATATCTCGAGCGAACGGCCAAAACCTCGAAAGCATGGTCCAACACCTGAGTGAAAAGGGGACTTCGGCCTGCTGGCCTTCTGGCATCCCTCGTGGTGGACTGCGTCGTTCCAAGAAAGGATCTTGACTTTGTTTCAAGAATTCTTATCTAAAAATACAGAGCAGCCTCGCAGGAGAAAAAACATGCCGATCTACGAATACCACTGCAACCACTGTGGCACCGACATCGAACTATGGCAGAAGATCACGGACAAGCCCACCAAGACCTGCCCCCAATGCGGACACCGTACCCTAAAAAGGGTGATCTCGGCATCGAGTTTCCACCTGAAAGGCTCCGGTTGGTACGTAACCGACTACGGCAAGTCGGGCCAGACCGGCAAAAAGAACACGAAGACCTCGTCTGCGTCCAAGGAAAGCACCGCCTCGACCAAGAGCACACCCAACAAAGCATCCTCTCCACCGAAATAGGACATCACGGGTATCTGCTCCTGGCCTGCCCGGCCAATCGCCCATTCGAGAGTGCAACCAAGAATCCTCTGCCCACAAGTCACCTTGACTGCTTCACCTGTGCGGACGCTTAGTTTATTGCGAAACATCCCTGCATCCCGTAAAACAAAGTGAGGGAAAAGAAGCCGATGTCGGCTCCCATTGTTTCGCCGATTCATCCATGACGACCAACGAAGCCACTGCAACCCACCAGCCAACACCACACGTCGTGGTCGAGGACCTGACGGTCCGGTTTCCGAACCGAAACCAGAACCCCACCACCATCGTGGACCACGTCAGTTTCAAATTGGATCGGGGCAGCATCACGGGCCTCGTCGGCGAATCCGGATGTGGCAAGAGTGTCACGGCCCTGGCCATGATGGGCCTCGTCGATCATGCCGAAGTCTCCGGAATCGTCCGTATCGGGAACCGCAATCTCATCGGCATGCCCGAAGCCGCCTTGCGCTCCATGCGGGGCAAAGTGGTTTCCATGGTCTTCCAGGAACCGCTTTCGGCGCTCAACCCGGTCCTGACCATCGAGAATCAACTCGCCGAGATCTTCCGTCTCCACCAAGGAGTCTCCCGAAAAGCGACGCGGAAACTGGCGGCCGACATGCTGGCGCGTGTGGGCCTGTCGGATCCTGAACGACGGCTTCGCCAATACCCCCACCAAATATCGGGGGGCATGCGACAGCGCGTCCTCATCGCCATGGCCCTGGCCTGCAAGCCAAAACTCCTCATTGCGGATGAGCCTACGACGGCCCTGGACGTCACCGTACAATCTCAGATCCTGTCCCTCCTTCGGGAATTGCAGCAAGAAATGAACCTGACGATTCTCTTCATCACCCATGACCTGGCGGTGGTATCCCAAGTCTGCCAGAAGGTGATCGTTCTCTATTCGGGCCGAATCGTGGAATCTGGTACCGTCGTCGACCTGTTCCACCATCCGGCCCATCCGTATACCCGAGGGCTCCTGGACTGCCTTCCGTCGGGACACCAACCAGGGCAGCCCTTGTCGGAGATGCCTGGCCTCCTCCCAGACCCCGCCCATCGACCCACTGGCTGCGCGTTTCGGCCTCGTTGCCAATGGGCCGATACCGCATGCGGCGAACAGGAACCACCCCTAGAGCCAATCGACGGGGAGTCGGACCACCTCGTGCGTTGCATCCACCCCTTGACGGGGGCGCAGACATGAGCCTCCTGGCTGTCCGAAACCTGGCCGTCTCTTTTCAGGTCGCTCATGGCTGGGGGCGCCGCCAGAACCTTCTGGCCGTAAGAAACGTGGATCTCGATTTGAACCGAGGTCAGGCCCTCGGCCTGGTTGGTGAATCGGGTTGTGGCAAGTCCACCCTTGCCCGAGCCATCATGCTCCTGACGCCCATCGACTCTGGCTCGATCGTCCTGGATGGAACCGACCTCACGAAGCTCAGTGCAGGTACGCTGCGAACGACCCGTCGACGCATGCAGATGATCTTCCAGGACCCCCGGTCGAGCCTCAATCCTACCATGTCCATCGCAAGGGCCGTGGCAGAACCCCTCGTGATTCACGAAGGCCGACTGTCCAAACAGGACCTTGCCAAACGAGTCGGCGGCCTCCTCGACCAGGTCGGCCTCCCGTCTTCAGTGGCACGCGCCTATCCTGTTGAGCTCTCGGGTGGGCAGCGGCAGCGCGTCGCCATCGCCCGGGCCCTGGCCTGCAAACCCGACGTGCTCATCGCCGATGAGCCAACCTCGGCACTGGACGTGTCCGTACAGGCCCAGGTGATGAACCTCCTGGCACGACTGCAACGGGAACACCATCTGGCCATGCTCCTCGTCTCCCATAACCTGGAATTGGTTCGCATCGTCTGCAGCGACATGGCGGTGATGTATCTGGGACGGATCGTCGAACGCGGCCCCACCGGCGAACTGTGCAACAATCCGGTCCACCCCTACACCAAAGCCCTGATGGATGCCGTTCCCAAGATCGATGCCGCAGACATCTCGCCCAGTCGTCTCGAAGGAGACGTTCCGAGCCCCATCGACCTGCCCTCCGGCTGCAGCTTCGCCCCACGCTGCCCCAAAAAGAACAAACCCAAAGCCTGCTTCGCCGCAGAACCGCCTCTCGAAAAAGCCGGCAGAGGACATCTCGTGGCATGCCACCTTGCCGATGTCACGAAAAACCAGTGACATGATCCCTACTGATATGCTAAGCCTAAATGCGCAAATCAAATTGGTGGAAAAGCGCCATGGCCCTGAAAATACTCATCGCTGAAGACGATCGGCACACCCGCCGCATCCTGGAACACATCTTCACGAAGGACCCTCATTTTGCGGACAAGAACATCAAGTTGTTCCTGGCCCCCGACGGCGAAGAGGCGCTCAAGATCTTCGAAGAAGAGCGTCCGGACTTGGTCATCACGGACCTCCTCATGCCTCGTCTCGACGGCTTCGCCCTCTGCCGAGCCATCCGCAAGCTCCCCCAAGGTGAGGACGTTCCCCTGATCGTCACGTCCGCCATCTACAAAGAAACGGCCCTGCTCAACAGGATGCGCGACGAACTGCACGTCGAATTTTTCGCCAAGCCGTTTCAGATCCGCGAGCTGCTCCGAGGGGTCCAACGCATGCTGGAACAACGAGGCCAGCGCCCCAGCAAGGCAGAGGACCAACCACCCAAGGCACAGCCAGAGGAACCCTGGCAGGGCAACCTCTCGAAGCACAGTCCAGCGGATCTCATGTTCGAAGCGATGGAGACACTGGCAAGCGGGCAGCTCATCCTGCGTCGTGGTCGGGTCACGAAGACCGTCTTTTTCGTCCTGGGCAGCCCGGTGGCCGCTGAATCCAACGTGCGGAACGAATCTTTCAGTCACTACCTTGTGGTCAAGCACATTCTGGATGAACAACAGCACGCCCGTTTGCTCAGCGTCGCGAAACGGGACAACGCCACGGTCATGCAGACCCTCGTGTCTTTGGGTTGGCTCTCGGAAGAAGATGTCTTACGACATTACACGGCCCTAGTGAAAATTCGCATCATCAACAGTCTGCGCTGGAGCGAAGGGACGTTCCGATTCGAGCCGGGAGAGAGCCTCGCCAAACAGGTGCCCGGCTGCACCATCGACGGTCCCACTATCGTCCTGCTCGGACTCAAACGCGTCACGAACCCCGACGACGTGGCCGAAAATCTTGCGGACAAACGCGGGCGGCCCATCATCTTGACCCAACGGGGCCTGCGCTACCAGGAAACATTTGTTCGTGTTTTCGGCGACACGCTCCTACGACGGATCTCGGGAACGCGCACGGCTGATGACTTGCTCAATCAGGGGCTCGACCCCTTGATCCTCTACACCCACCTCAACGCGCTCCTCCAAACCAGCATGGCCGCGTTGGGGCAGCAGCGCGAACAGAGCCGGCCCATGGCCGAGCCCATCGATCCACTGGGGCTCGAGCAACTCAAACATGCAGCCACCGAACTTCGGACGGACAGCCAAGACAGCCAGGAGCAGGTCCTTTATCGAGAACTCTTTGGTGAAGACGAAGTCTCTGTGGTCACCAACATTTCTCCCGTCGAGGAGCAACAGGCCGGCACACCCGAAGACTCCCAGGTCATCGAAATACCGATCTCGCCCGAAATCGGCGCCATACCGGCCAAAAACGGCGTCCGGTCTGCTGCCGAAGCCCGCAAAATGGTGCTTTCCGCCTATCTCGACCTCCGTCAGAAGAACTACTATGAACTTTTGGGGGTAGGCCCCAAGGCGGATCCTCGCGCCATCGAACAGGCCTATCAGGACCTCATGACGCGTTTCGATCCGGCGCAGTTCCTGCATCTGGATCTCGGCACAGACCACCCAAAACTCGAAGAAATCGTTCATGAACTCAGCCAGGCCTACCATGTCTTGACCGATCCGGTCCTGCGCAGAGATTACGACAACCGACTCGCCCAGCAGACCAGGCCCCAAAGCAGTGACCCCCTCGAAGGGGAACTTCTGTTTCGAGAAGGAGAACAGCACCTTCGAGAGAACCGATTCGATCTGGCTATGGAGAGCTTCCGCCAAGCGGCGGAAACCGACCCGGAAGTACCCGACTATTACGCCTATTACGCGTGGGCGGCGTTTCGTTCTGCACCGGACGACCAACGAGGAATCGTCCTGGCCATGCCCCTGCTCGATCAGGCAATTTCCATGGACCCAGAGGCAATCTCGGCGCACCTGTTCCTGGGGAAAATCGCTGCTGCCCGCTCGGACACATCCCTGACGGTGAACCACCTGGAACACGTTCTGGAAATCGACCCCCAACACGAAGAGGCCTTTCAAGTCGTCTACGAGACCCTCGCCAAGCAGGGCGACTGGGGCCGCCTGGACCGTCTCCACCGAAAACTGCTCCAGCGCCTCGAAGGCCGTTCCCCGAATCGGGTGCTCGCCCTGTGGAAAAGCCTTGCAGCGTTGCACCGTGATCGTCTCCAGGACCCAGAAGGGGCACGAACCTGCATCGAAATGGCTTTGACGCTGGCCCCAGACGATCCTACGCTCGTCGCAGCGCTCAACAGCCTCTCCCAAAAGCCCTTGTCCTGGCAGCATGAGCGGAACACCGTACTGCCCACCTGGATGGAGAACCCCGAGGACCTATCGCCCATTGAACGACTCTTCCATCGAGCCATCGAGACCAATCGCTACGATGAAGCCTTTGTAACTGCATCCGTGGCGGCTGCTCTGGCTTCCCACGACCAGGAGGTCCTCGCCTACCATCGTCGTTATCGACCTCGCTTCCTGCAGCGGGCGCAGGTCTCCATCGACGAAGGAAAATGGCGACGCCTCCGTCATCCCGGCGACAAAGAAAATGTTGCCGCCGTCTTCTCCGTGCTGGCCGATGCGAATTTCGCCATCGTGCAGCCCGAGGATCACGAACCAGCCGACATCGAAGAAAACCGGGATCATTTTGGGCGGGTCCTCGATTATCTGTGCTGGGTCACGAATGCGGCTGAGCCAAAGGTTTCTGTTTCGGCCGACCTGGGCGATCGCAGGGCGACCATCGTATCACCATGTGACCCCAGGATTCTCGTCTCGCCAGACTGTTTCGCCGAACAGGACCATCGCGTCCTAGCAGCAGACCTGGCACTCATCCTCCCGATGGCGCGGCCGGGCCTTGCCATCGCCGCCACCATGACATCCCAGCAGGCAAAAGAACTGGTCAGCGCCCTCATGCTGCTCGTGGCTCCCAAGATCAAAATCAAAGACCCAAATGGAACCATTCGAAATCGAGTTAAGCAACTCGAAGGCCTGCCCGAGCAGGCGAAGGCCGAACTGCGTGATCGGCTCGTCGAACTCACCAAGAAAAACAAGACATTGAGCGTAAGCCGCTGGATCCGCGGTGTTCAATCGACGGCAGCCCGAGCAACGCTCTTACTGGTGGGGGACGTGAAACCCGTGCTCGACCGCCTGCCCACTCATCCGGCCTTCCGTCAGAGCCTGGTCCGTTTCGCACTGTCGGACGATTTCCTGGCGCTCCGCGATCAACTCGGTCTGTCTGTGGTGATCTGATCGTCCGCATCGCTGGCAGGCTCCTGTGAATCCGTCTAGGACGCCGCGGCTTCTATGGACTCTTGGAGATTTGACTTGTGCGATGGAGCCAGGTAAAAGCCAGTCAAAGCATGCGGGTGGATGAACGCCCCGATCACAAAGCCAAAGAATAGGAGTATGGCGTGGTGACGGAAAAAACGAAGCAATTCAACGGCGTGAAGGTATTCAGCGCCACCATGGCGCAGGAACGGGAACACCTTGGCGAAAAGGTCACGGCCTGGGTGAGACACAATCCCCAAATCGAGGTCGTGGACACCGTGGTCACCCAATCATCCGATGAGGCGTTCCACTGCATCGCCATCACGCTCTTCTACAACGAGCCTCTGTGAGTCCTACCGTTTCGTGCCAAACGGCTGCGCCTGAACCACGCAGCATGAAGGCCACCGGGCAGGATCTCCAAACGCTCTGGATGATTCGTTGTTCGGGGGTACTCCTACCGACTCGGACCCGACATGGAAGCTGGAGGCCTGTCGGAGGATCTGGAGGCCGGCGGTGATTGTAGATGCTTGGGGGTATCCATGGATCGCCTCGGCATAGACATCGACTTGACTCCCAAATTCGGCTCCGTCTGGATGGTCACCTCCATCTGAGGCAAAAGATACAGCATGATATAGAGAGCTGCGAGAACGAGCAGCATGAGCAGACAAATGGTCTCGAACGGGACCTTCTGCCTGAGCAGGCTCCTGGTTTCCTCGCGACGTCGCAGACGGCCCCGACGTCGCAGGCGACTCCGCACGGCAGAAACGAAGCCTTCGGGGGCGTCGACCGACGGAAGACCCGCGAGCACCTGGACCGTCTTGCGAAGATCGTCGAGTTCCTTTCGGCAGGACGGACAAGCCTCAAGGTGCTCATCCACCTGGCGTCGCTCGTCCTCGTCGAGCATACCATCAAGGTAATCACTCAATAGCATTTTGACTGCTTCGTGGTCCACGGACACCTCCCGCTCCGTCACTTCAAGAGCCTGGCCAACTTGTCCTTGAGCGCCATCCTCGCACGATGGAGCCTGGACTTGATGGTCCCAAGCGGCTCGTCCAGCACCTCGACCATGTCCTGATACGTTAGCCCCTCGATGTCACGCAACACGATGAGGGTCCGTTGATCCTCTTCGAGCGACGTGAGCGCCTCCTGAATGAATCGCTCCATCTGGAGCCCTTCGGCCAAATCGTCGGGACGAGGAACTTGTGCCTGAAAATCCGGCGCCCCGATCACGTCGTCGTGGGCAATACCACGCAGCGAACGTTCGTTGAAGCTGTCGTCGCGCGTCACCCGCCGAAGACGAAGGTATTTGATTCGATTCCGACATTGATTGATCGCAATCTTGTACAGCCAACTGCTGATGCTGCAGTCTCCGCGAAAACGATGGATGGACGTGTAAAAGGAGACGAATACTTCCTGGGCCACATCCTCGGCTTCCTGCCGATTCGAAAGCATTCGAAAAACGATGTTGAAAATCCGATTTTGGTAGGTACGAACCACTTCGGCAAAGGCCAGCTCTTCGCCTGCCCAGAGTCGCTCGACGAGTGGCCTTTCTTCGTCACGCCCCAAAAAACGTCTCCTCCGTCCCATTCTACTGATTGAAGAACAGCCTCAAACCAAGGCCAAAACGTGTTTCCACGCCGCCGTCCACCTGCTGAGCGAACCCAACATCCACAGCGACCTTCGTCGAGATGTACCCGAATCCAGCCGTCACGTAGGTGGCCCCGGGATAACCAGCATACCAAGTCCCACCACGAATCGAAAACTGGCCTTTGATGAACACCTCGAGTCCGCCGCGAACGCCGACCATCTGCTTACGCTCCGGAGTGTCGAAGTTCAGAACCAGGTCGCAATCCACCAGAACCACGCGTTTGAATGAATAAGCCGCACCAACGATGAGTTCCGTGGGATTTTCAATCGTGTGGGTGGGAACCAGATTCCGACCCACCACGCCGATATTGAAGGACTGGGTCGGACGAATCACGATCCCGGTGGTGATCCCCGTGGTGTTCTTCTTGGTGGACGCATCTGTTGTTTTTCCTTCCTCGTCGCCAGGCACCTGGGTCGTCCGCTCCAGAAACACATAAGACGCCTGAGCGCCCAATATAACGTACTGGCCAATCGGGACCGAAATGGCGAGACCGGTCTCATGTCCCTGCACCTTGAGCTTGATGCTCCTTTGGAGTCGCGGCTCGAACACTTCGGGACGAGAATAGTGGAACGTGTAGTAAAGACCCGCATGCACCCTGCGAGAAGTCACAGCGTCCACCACGGACACGTGCGCAATGTGTCCCTCGCGACGAACCGCATACTGATACCAGCCTGTCAGGGAATATGCGTTCACCAGGCTCATCCCGGCAGGATTGAGGAACAACGCGTTGTCGCCTGAGGCCGCTGCACCCAAAGCATCACCCATACCCATCGCCCTGATGGTCATGGGTTCCTCGGCGTTGGCCCCTGCAGCAGCACACAAACACCCGACCACCACGGCCACCGAGATCCAACTCTTCCGTATCATCATTGCCTCACAAGCTCCTTATGACCCGCACGTAGACGACTGATACCAGCACCGAAGCCGTGAGAAGGGGACAGACATGCCATCTTGCGGACATTCGGTCGAAAAAAACAAACGTATCTCTTCCTTTGTAGACGGCCCAGCCTCAGACCGCAAGAAACGCCGTCATGGTGGCATCAAATTTGCCAATCCACACAGGCGCCGCTATACTCTTGTCTGTTGGGAAAACAAAACCCACGGACTCAAAATGTCCGTGTCAATGAGGTCTCCGGACCGAAAAAACACCAATTACGCTATCGGTAGCTCGATAACCATGGCACACGAACCCAAACAGATCAGCTTCGACTTTGCACGGAGTCCAGGCTCTGCGTCCTCGCGCCCCACGGTTCGCTCAAGGCGACGACGCAATCGGTCCGATGCCGCACGCACGGCGCGCAAACCCGTACCCCAAGCGAATCTCCCCCTGACCGGTCCCATCGACGAAACCATGCTGAACCGACTCACGAGGCGCATCCAGGCACATGTGCCAGCCAAGGTGGAGCTCGTGGCCACAGACAATCGCTGCACGCTCCTGTCCGTACGCCGCTCGGGTGACTCGTACAAAGTGCGCATCCACCACATGTTTCTGACGGCCGATGCAAACGTCGTTCGCGCGCTGGCTGCCTACATCGTGGGACGCGACGCGGCGGCGTCCGCCGTGCTGGATCGATACATCGACGACCATCAGGACCGCATCAAAACGAAGCCTGCGCGATCGACCCCCAAACCCACCCTGAACACGAAAGGGAAGGTCTGGGATCTCCAGGAACTCTTCGATCGACTCAACCTGGTCTACTTCGGCGGAGCCCTGGAACTCGGCATCACCTGGGGCCGGCCCAACAAAAAGAGACCGAAGCGGCACCACAGCATCAAGATGGGCTCCTACTCGGTGGAGGACCAACTCATTCGAATCCACCCGGCTCTGGATCGGCCGTTCGTGCCTCGGTACTTCATCGAGACGGTCATCTACCACGAGATGCTCCACCACGTGCATCCCATCCCCATCAAAGACGGCCGTCGTCAGTTCCACACTCCTGAATTCCGGGCCCACGAACGAGCCTTCCCATACTACCCACACGCGAAAACGTGGGAACGCGCAAACATCGATCGTCTCCTGTATTTCTAAAACCCCGACGAAACCACCGGAGAGCCTGACCTACCGACGCTCCCTCGCGAGGGCCAAATGTCGTGCCTCGGCCACGAGACGCACGGGCCCTTGATTCGGACCGAGCTGCGTCACCTGTCGACCCTGCTTGAAAAGCACCCATCCCGACTTGGTCGCAGCGATGCCCACGTCCGCATGACGCGCCTCTCCCGGCCCATTGATTTCGCAACCCATGACAGCCACGTCGATACCGACAACGAGATCTGCCAGTTCCCGCTCCACCCACTGCGCCGCTGCGGCCACGTCTTGATGGGCCCGGCCACAGCCTGGGCAGGCAGTCACCCGCACGCCATCCGCACGCAGGCCCAGAGTCCGAAGGAGGATCCTGGCAGCCAAAACCTCGTCCACGGCCCGACCGCTCAAAGAAATGCGGATGGTGTCACCGATCCCTTCCACCAGAAGTATTCCAAGGGTTGCGGCTGACCGGATCGCCCCGGACCAGGCGGTCCCCGACTCGGTGAGCCCCAAATGCACGGGCCAAGGAACGCGACGCGACAACAACCGATTGGCCTCGATGGTCAACCAGGAATCCGTGGCCTTGATCGAGACTTTGATGGATTCGAGCCCAGCCTGCACCAACCGCTCAGTGGCCAACTCAACTGCATCGACCAACGCCGCCGCGGTCAGCGTCCGCTCGGACGGCCAACGGCCGACGTTGAGCCCCACACGAACGACCGCATGGTGCTCGGCTGCGACATGAGCCAATCGTGACCATTCCCGCAAGGGACCAGGCATCAGGGGATTGACCCTGACCGCAGCCGCACCGGCCAGGATGCCGTCCGCGGCCAATTGGATGGGGGCATGGACATCGGCCACGATGGGAAGGGGTGATTCAGCCGCAACCTGCTCAAACTGATGCAGCAACGAAGGGTCCGGAAGCGCCGCTCGCACGACCTGACACCCGGCCACGGCCAGTTCACGGATCTCGTCGAGTGCCGCTTCGACCCGACCCAACGGCGTGCGGATCATGGACTGGATCACGACGGGAGCGCCGTTGCCGATACGGACGTCACCAACGAAAACACGGAGGCTCGGCCGACGCACGACGGCATTTTCCTGCTCAACGGATGTCATCATCATGAAAAATCCAACGATGGGACGCGACGGAGACCGGTCACACCCTTGCGAAGCGGCGAATCCATATTGCCAACCCGAAGACAAACACGAGCCACCAGGCCCCTCCGCTGCCAGTATGGCGGCACCCGCAACCCGCCAAATCCTCGCCGGAGCCGTTTCCCGACCCGTTTGTGTTTCCGTTCGCGTTGTCGTTCTGATTGGTGTTTTGGTTGGCGTTGTTGTTCTGATTCCCGTTGTCGCAAGGAAAGCTCGCCCAGCCGTCCGCCTCGGGTTGATCTGCTTCATAGCCAAGAACGAGGTTGTTCTGCCCAGCCATAAAACCTCGATTTGGGCTGGGGAACGCCATGGTCACCATCCCCGAATACTTGACCATGTCCCCGAAGGGGTCGGCCTTCATGACAGGTTCATAGTCGGGATCCATGGTCCAAGTCCGACCGCTGTCGTCGGTCCAAAACAACGCAGTCAAATAGCTGGGATGCGAATTTTCTCCGCCATCGCATTCCGCCGTGCAGCACAGACACAGGGCCACACCTCTCTTGTCGTCAAAGAACCGAACATCGTTGCAGCTCGTCACGGGAACGGGATCGTTGCCCATGACCGCAGAATGATCCGGAACCGAAACATCAGTCCATGTGGCACCACCATCGTCCGTCCAGGCGACCACACCGGCACCGTCCTTTTCTGCCGCCAGCCAGCCCAGGTTCCCGTTGACGAACCACAGTCCGTCACCCCGGACAGGGAGTGAATCGGCACGTACCTTCCACGACAGCCCGCCATCGTCCGTCCACAGGATGGCCGTCTTGTCCGTGCCAGAATCTGCTGCCGTCGTGGCCACCGCAGCACCACAGTTGGGGTTCAACATAGAAATGGACTGGAGAGACATTCCATCGGGCAACTGGGGCGTCACCTCCTGGTACTGATCTCCGTCCGGGGACAAGACGACGATACCTTCGCCCACGCCAAAAACTTGGCCCGAGGGCAACGCCTGAAGATCAGCCAAGCTCTTGGATGACTGAAAGACCTGAGTCCAGGAACTTCCACCGTCGGTCGTCTTCCACAGGAACGGCTCCTCACCGGTCATGGACACCTTGGATCCGGCAATCCAGCCATTTTGGTCATCTGCAAAAGCAACGCGCAGAAAAATGACGAACTCCATCTGGCCGGCACTGACCGAAGGAAGCGCCATTTGGCTCCATGCGTGTCCGTCGGAGGTCCTCAGGCCAACGGCCTGAGAATTGCCGCCCCCGCCGTCGACGCCAATCGCCCAAGCGTGCATGCCGTCGATCGCCGACAGGCTGTAGATCGCGTTGTCCTGTCCCGGACTTGAATAATCGAGGGTCCAGGACTCCTTCGCCATCGCCGGCCTAGGCATCACCACCAGACCAACCCCAAGCCACAACCCCAGCCACGCTCTCATGCCCACACCTTCTTTCCTCGAGTCACCCCGGCTGGAGAGCCAGGTATCGACCAAGGAACACCTGCCTCTCAGCAGTCATGGCCTCGAAGGCCAAACCGGCCTCGTAGGTCTCAGGTCCCATGCGTCGACACCACGCAACCCGAGCCCCGATCTCGAACGGCTCAGTGGCCGAATCTTCCACGTCCTCCAAGACGACGAAAAGCGTGACCAAGATGGTGATGCCTTCCGGTATGGCCCGGTCCAGGACCAGCCCCACCCCCCCCAAGCTCAAGTTCTTCGTCATGGCCGTGATCACTTTATCGCCGGCCTGAACATCGGCACCGATTCGAATATCGTACCGAGGATGTGCCCTTGTGTTCTCTGGTCGTCCTCGTGTGTCATTCATCCCAGGTTTCACTCCACCCAATCCGGCCCCCGGGCCAAAATATCCGCATCGTCTGCGCCTTCGACCCCAGCAGATTCGAACGCTTCGGCTCCGTCCAAGCCATTTTCCAGGAAGTTCAAGAACATATTCAAATACTGCCGAACCTCATCGTCCAAAGAGACAAAGGCCGCACCGATCTGGAATCCATCCTCGACCTTGGTGGACCAAATGATTTTTCCTACGAGAACGAGTGGCTCTGAAAAGGCATTTTCCCCAAAAACCAGGGAAAGCTGCACGGTAAAATTAGACCCCACCTTCATGCTCACCGGGAGAATGAAGCAGATTCCGCCCCGACTCAGGTCGCGCGTCCTGGCAGACAGGCTCTGTCCATCCACCAGCACGTGAGCATCCATGTCCACCGCGAAGCGTGGATGCGCCCGTCTCTTCGTAAAACCTTGGGTCGTGGACATTGCCGTCTCTTTCTCCTAATCTTCACACACCGCACAAAAGAGTGCCGCCTACCGTTTCCGCTTGGACCTGCGCCTGGCCAATTCCCGAGAAAACCAGCCACCGGTCAGGGCATCCAGTTCCGCAGTCAATTGGTCCAGACGCAGCCGCCGGTACACAGCCGTCTTCACATTTCGAGCAGGCCGCAGAACCGATAACACCTCGATCCGTCGCCTCAGAAAATACAGACGGGTCACCTGTGCGAGCAATTCCTGTCTCAGCTCTGCCTGCCGATACCTTTGATTTTGTACCTTAATCTCGTTTGGATCGAAGATCAAGCGGTACAGGGCCCATCGCGCCTGGACCGACCAGGTCATGTCTGCTCCATTCTGCCTGGTCATCCTGGACGGTGATCCCGCCTCGACCCTGGCCACGGCGCTGTCCACACGCCCGCGATCGAGGCTGAGCTTCAACTCGGGAAGCGCACCCCTCGCCCGGATGCGCCGCGCCAAACGCTTCAAAGCAACACCGGACAAACGATGATACCGCACTGCCACTCGATGCACCTCCACTGGCGAGGGCTCCCAGGAAAACCGCTTCATGACCCTCGCCACCTGTCGGGGATCCTGCCTGGTTCCCCGGGTCGAGTTGGCCCCAGCCACCCGCTCTGCCGTCGTACCGACCGATTCGGTTGCCGACGCAAGCCCGCAGGCTCCTGCCAGCGACATGACAATTGCCCAGTTCATGATCGTCTCATGCCTCATGGTCCACCTCCTATGGCAATGGTGGTCAACTGGCGCACGCGCACTGTGCCACCGTGAATCGATCTTCAAGACCAGCCCCGAACCGACCCGATGCGACGGCAGGCTCCCACGGCCCACGCGCATCGCCAAACGATGTGCGTCGAGGCGACGAGGGCCAACCATACCCCGCAGGCACGTGGGGCCCGTCCAGAAAGACTGCCCGTGGCGAAGCCCGGTCCCCATGTCCCAAGGCAAAGGCCCGCGGCATGGGGGGCCCTAGGCCCCTCCACGCATCAGGACGCGAATCCGTCGCGCCTGAGAGCGGACCCAGACCCGCTGCGACACCGACAGGTCGCCCAGGACCCACAACCGCTCCAGTCGCCGACAGGCAGTCACCAATCGCTGCTTTCGCATCCGCCTTCGTCGCGCCCAGAGACGAACCCGCCATCTGGCATCAACGCTCTGTTGCGCACTATGCAGGTGCGCGGTCCATCGCAGGGAGAGGAGCACCCCCCACAGTAGTCCCCTGGTCCTAGGCTGTTTCCTCATCCAGGCACCAAGAGTCAGATCCGGCATCCAATACGTCGATCGCCAACGGGGCAGTCGCACCGGCGGCCCAGAGACGGCCTCCCGACACCAGCCGGGGGAACGTGCCGGCGCACGCCGCACAGCGACTCGCGACAAGGAATAGAGTTCCGCCCCGTCCACCGCCCACATTCGTCCGGATCGATTGCTCGTCATCGACTGCACCGGCCCGGCGAACCCGGCCTCGATCTGCTGCCAACGACCAGTCGGCCCCAAGAGCCACGCCCCAGGACCAAACACCCAAAGGCGCCCCAGAGAAACCGCCAACCTTTGAGCCCAGACCGCTCGATAACGCGCCCGCACCTGCATCCAAACTGGGTCTACGAACAACAAGCCCAAGGTGGTGAGCACGGCAAGGCGCCGTCCTTGCGGCCCGAACCAGGCCAGATCCAAAACACGACCCGCCACGGACAAACAGTGCCAATGTCGCCCCAGATCCCGAGAGACACAGATCGAGTGGCCCGGCCCGGCGACCAACCATGATCGCCGCCCCGGCCCCACGGCCAAGGCTGCAATGTGATCGGGAGCCAACCAGTCCAGTCGCGCCCAACCACCTCCATTCCTGCTCACCCAAATCCGACGGCCCACGGCAGCGTAGAGCCGCTGCCTGCCCCCACCGGCAAGCCTGGCCACCCGATGACGACCAATCGCAAGAAAGGGACGTACCAGGAACGAGCCCATCCGCTGCTGCACGAATAGCCCCTGGTCGGTGGCCACAGCCAGCCTTCCGTTCCAAAAGGCCATGTCAGTGACCCCACCCAGCCGAGACGACGATTCCAGCGCACGCGGCGCCGTGGCGTCCGTGCTTGAAACGACCGCGGCCACCGCACCCCCTGCACGTCCCGGAAGGATCCGTTGCCAGGTCGTCGCCCCGTCCCGGGACAGAAACACGCCATGATCGCAGGCCACGGCCAAACTGCCCCGGCCGTCGTGCCTGGCGCGGACCACGGTCAAAACGCGACAAGCCGGACCCGGCCGGCCCATCCACAAACCTTCTCGCTGCATGGGAGCCATCCAAACGAACAATGCAAACTGACAAAAGAACGCCATGCTGTCGCCCTCTTCTCCTGCAGGTCATCGAACACCGTTTTCTTTGCGTTGGAATGCAACCTGGATACCAACCGACGAGGAACGAGGATGTCCCCATGGCAAAAGAAGGTCCAAGCGCCTTGGCCGTCGGGAAACCTGTCACGTCGTTGGCCACTTGTTGGCCGAATGCTGGCAAATTGGCCGCAAATGGCTATACAAGAAATGAGGTGACCCAACGAAACGTGGCGACGCAATGGAAGGCCCCCATCGCAGAGGCGGCCGATCCAGGTACGAAAACCATGAAGAATCTCTTGGACAAACTGACCGCAATGGGCCCGTTTCAGGCGAGCAAGACGGCCCAAGTCCTGCTAAAAGCGCGCTATCTACGCCCGGACCCGCACAGCGGGGCCGCCGAATCGACAGAACACCTCTTCGGGCGGGTCGCCGACCACGTGGCCTTGGCGGAACCGGCAGGCAGGAGGCACGAGGTGGCCAATGCCTTCTCCCTCATGATGCGCAGCCGCTGCTTTCTGCCCAATTCCCCTACCCTCATGAACGCTGGCACCGATTCGGGGGCGCTTTCGGCCTGTTTCGTCCTCCCGATATCCGAAACGTCGGACCAGATCGAGGCCCAGACCATCCTCATCCAGCGCTCCGGAGGCGGCACCGGCTTCAGCTTCTCAACCCTCACCGAGGACCAAGACCCTTTGGCCTGGATCGCGCGCCTCGATCGTGCAACCGACTCGATCCGACAGGTCGGACTGAGACGGGGTGCCAACATGGCGGTCCTCGCGGTCGATCACCCAAGTCTGCTGCAGTTCGTGACCGCCAAAACGGATCCGTCCCGACTGGTCAACTTCAACCTGTCGGTGGCAGTGACCCATGCCTTCATGCAGACGGTCCTGGACCACGGACGATTCGATCTCCACAATCCCAGGACCAAAGACATCGTGACGAGTCTGGACGCAGACCGCGCCCTGCACTTGATGGCCCAGATGGCTTGGCTCACGGGGGAACCCGGCATGTTGTTCCTGGATCGGATCAACGAGACGAACCCCACCCCACATCTGGGAACCATCCAATCCACCAATCCCTGCGGGGAACAGCCGCTCCTGCCCTACGAATCCTGCAACCTGGGAAGCATCAACCTGGCGCGGTTCGTGACCGAAGCAGGAGATCTGGACTGGCCGTTTCTGGCGCAGGTGGTCCGCCTCGCCATTCGATTCCTGGATGACGTGATCGAGACGAATCAGTATCCTATTGATGAGGTCCGACGCCAGACCCTGCTGACCAGAAAGGTGGGCCTCGGAGTCATGGGCTTTGCCGACGCGCTCATCCTCCTCGGTGTCCCGTATCAATCCGCTCATGCAGGAACCTGGGCGGAACGGATCATGC
Organism: Deltaproteobacteria bacterium; assembly: GCA_021162935.1. Lineage (GTDB taxonomy): Bacteria > Myxococcota_A > Polyangia > HGW-17 > SLPX01 > JAGGXR01. Next base: position 31,292 of record JAGGXR010000029.1, on the reverse strand, counting down.
GATTCGTCGCCGAAGAATCGAAACGTGCGTCGAACGAACTTGCCAAGAAGCGCGGCACATTCCCAGAATTCGAGCGATCCACCCTGGCCTCCGGCCCGCCCGTCCGAAACGCCACCACCAACACCATCGCCCCAACGGGCAGCATCAGCATCCTAGCGGACTGCTCGTCCGGCATCGAACCCCTGTACGCCTTGGCCATGCGACGCCTTATCTTGGGCGACCAACAGACAAAAGAGATCAGCCCGCTCCTTGTACCCATGGCCGCACGTTTCGGAATCGACCCCGAATCCGTGGTCGCACGCGTCCAGGACAGCGGCAGCTTCGACGAGGCCCACGACCTGCCGCCCGAATTCGTGGCGCTCTTTCGAACCGCCCACGAAATCCCCTGGCAGCAGCACCTTCGTGTCCAAGCCGCTTTTCAAAAATACGTGGACAACTCCGTCTCCAAGACCATCAATTTCCCTCGCCAAGCAACGGCCCGCGACGTATATTCAGCCTTCTTGTTGGCGGACCGCCTCGGATGCAAAGGGGTGACCGTATACCGAGACGGATCCAGGACCGGTCAGATCCTGGAAAAGGGGCTCACCCAACCAATCGAGATGCAACAGCCGACCGGCGGAACACAGAAGGCCGGCCCCTGCCCCGAATGTGGTACGACGCTGAACATGACCGGCCCCTGCCGTTGGTGCATGCATTGCGCGTGGTCCCGCTGCGACGAAGCGCCCCGATCGCCGACAACCCTGAACCGAGCCAACGAACCGGAGAACCGAAAACATCCATGATCTGCATGACCGCCCGAGACAGCACCGCCCAGCAGACCGCTGAACGGCTCGATCGGTTCCCCGACGCCCTCCACGAGGTACGCCTCGACCTCTGCACCGATCGGGCCGCGTGCCTTCGTGTCGTCGCACGACGCAGTGGCAGAACCCGCATCCTGACCACCTGTCGGCCCAGTCGACAACAGGGTGGTTTCTCCGGTGATGAACAGCGACGCGTCAACCTGCTCAAACAAGCACTGGCCGCTGGAGTCTGGGCCGTGGACTTGGAATGGGACAGCGCGCCGCACCACCGAAAAGGCCTTTGGGACCTGGCCGGCCCCACCCGGATGGTGCTCTCCCACCACCTCTGGCGCCGCCCGGAACCAGGCGAACTGCGGCGACTCGCCAACGACATGACCCGTCTACCAGTTGCGACCATCAAACTGGCAGCCATGGCCGAAGACGTCACCGACTTGGCAGAATTCCTGGATCTCGACGTCTCCGACCGCCGCCTCGTTCTCGTGCCCATGGGGCAAGCGGGGCGCATCGGAAGGGTCCGGTATCGCCAGTTGGGAAGCTCCTGGACCTACGTGGCGAGCAGCCCGAAGCACGCAACCGCACCAGGACAACTCGACGCGGACCAAGCGGATGTGCTTCGCATCGAGGAGCCAACCGACCTCTTCGTCCTGCTCGGCGGAAACCAAGTCCAGGGTTCTCCGGGCCCAACTGTCTACAACGAATGGTTCAAGAGCAACGGAATCGCAGCGCAGTACCTCTCCGCCCCGACCGCCCATCCGCCGGCGGCCATCTCCGTCCTGGAACGCCTTGGTCTCAAAGGCGCCTCGGTGACCATGCCGCACAAGGTCGCCGCCCTGGAGATTGCCACCGAAAGGGACCGCGTGGCCAGCCACGTCGGGGGGGCCAACACCCTGAAACGGACCCAACAGGGCTGGCACGCCTCCAACACGGACGTCATCGGCGTGACCGAAGCGATCCTGCGTGCAAGCGGCGCAGCAGCCGGCAAGACCGCGGTGGTCCTCGGCAGCGGGGGTGCAGCGGCAGCGGCTGTCTCCGCCCTGGTCGACATGGGTTCGACCGTCACGGTCCTGGGCAGAAACGAAGCCAGGACCGCGGCCCTGGCCCAACGGTTCTCCGTGTCCAACGGCCCCATCGCAGCCCTGGAAGACTCGCGGTTCCACATCCTCGTTCAGGCAACACCCATGGGCAGCGACGGTCACACGAATCCGGTTTCGAACCCAGGCAACCTCGAAGGCACCGTGGTCCTGGACATGATCTTGGCGCCGACCCTCACGCCCCTGCTACGGGCAGCAAAACACGCGGGCGCACGAGCCATCATACCAGGGCTGGAAATGTGGATCTGGCAGGGCATCGCCCAAATGCAGCAATGGATGGGCCGAGCACCTGATCCTGTCTGGATGCGCAACCGGGCCGCCCAAGCCCTGGCCGCGACCGAACGGAGGAAAGAATGAAGGTCCTGGTGCCCAGCTCCAAAAGCGTCACCCAGCGAGCGCTCCTGGCAGCCGCCCTCGCCGAGGGGCAATCCGAAATCCGCGACGCCCTTTGGTGCGATGATTCGGAAGCTTTGACCCGAGGGTTGCGCCAGATGGGAGTTGCCATCGAATGGGACGGCACGACGGTCACTGTTCGAGGGAGGAGGGCCCTGTCGGCGCCATCCGACCCACTCACGCTCGGCAATGCAGGGACGGCCGTGCGATTTCTGACCGGCGCAGCCCTGGTCACCGACGGCGCGGTGACCATCGACGGCGTGGAGGCCATGCGGCGGAGGCCCATGCCGGGGCTCCTCGATGCGCTGGCCGCCCTGGGGCTGTCCTGGTCGTGCAGTGGACGTCCTGCATGTCCTCCGGTGACCCTATATCCTGCCAAGGGCCCCATCAGGCATTCCGTCGCCCTGGACCCGGCTGGATCCAGCCAGCAGGTCAGCGCCCTGCTGCTCGCAGCCCCAAACCTCGACGAAGGGCTGGAAATCCGTCTCACCTCCCACCTGCCGTCCAGGCCCTACGTCGACCTGACCGTGGAAGTGATGGAGGCCTTCTCCGCCGAGGTGAAAACGAGCGACTCGACCCGATTGGTCGTCCATCCGTCTCCCTATCGTCCATCCTCGTACCGAGTCGAAGGCGATCATTCCAGTGCATCCTACGTGCTCGCCGCTTCCTGGCTGACCGGCACGGACGTTGAGATCCCCAACTTGAACCCTGACTCGAAGCAACCCGATCGGGTCTTTGCGCGGCTCCTGCAACGTCTCGACGAGGAGGGTGACCTGACCCTGAATCTGAACGACAGCCCAGATATTGCGCCCACCATGGCCGTCTGCGCCCTATTCCGAAAAGCTGAAACGATCATCTCCGGCATCGGGCACCTCCGCATCAAGGAAACCGACCGACTGACTATCCTGGCATCGCAGCTTGAACGCATTGGCGCCAAAATCCACGTACGAGAAGACGGCTGGCGGATCGAGCCCGCCACATTGGCGGGCCCGGCCAACCTCGACCCACACCAAGATCACAGAATGGCCATGTGCTTTGGGCTGCTGTCCCTCCGCGTGCGGCGAATCACGATCACCGACCGACCCTGTGTGTCTAAATCTTACCCGGAATTCTGGACCATGCTCGACCGATTCGGGCCACGGTAAGGAAACACGCCGTGCCGACCCCATCGAAACGACAGAACCGATCGAGCCAGGCACTCAGCCTCATTTTGGTAGGCATGCGCGGCAGCGGCAAGACCACGGTGGGCCGAATGTTGGCTTTGAAACTCGACGTGCCATTCGTGGACACGGACGACCTGGTGGAAGAACGAGCCGCAACGTCCATCGAGGCCATCTTTCGTGACCAAGGAGAATCGGTGTTTCGCACCCTCGAGCAGGAGGCGATCGCCTCCCTGGAAAAACCGCACGAGATCCTCGTTGTGGCCACCGGGGGCGGGGCCGTGCTCGACCCCGGCAATCGACGGATCCTGGCCGCATTGGGCACGGTCGTATTCCTGGACGCTCCAGCCCAAATACTGACCCGGAGAATCCGCGGCTCACAGCGGCCTTCTCTCCTCAAGCTCAACCTGGACGAAGAAATCACGGTCCTACTCGATCGACGACGCCCCTTGTACATGGACCTTGCCGACTTCGTCCTGGACGCCACGGAGCCGGTGGACCACATCGTTGCAGCAATCACGGACATCTGGCTCGCAGACCGCACGGCGGTTGATCGAACCCGACAGCCCAAGGGGACCTGAAAGGCAACATCCTCATGCAACCAAACAGCTTTGGAACCCTGTTTCACGTCACCACATTCGGAGAATCGCATGGCCCGGCCGTCGGCACCGTGATTGATGGAGTGCCGCCAAATCTCCCCCTGGACATGGACGATATCCAGGCCGAACTGGATCGCCGCAGACCCGGGCGCTCCGCCATGACCTCGCCCAGGCAGGAACGCGATCGCGTCGAAGTCCTCTCCGGTCTCTTCGAGGGACGCACCACAGGCATGCCCCTATGCCTCCTCATCCGAAACGAGGACGCCCGGCCAGGTGCCTACGAGGCGATCAAGTCGCAATATCGCCCAGGACACGCCGACTACACAGTCGAGCGCAAATACGGCATCCGTGACTGGCGGGGGGGCGGCCGGCTGTCCGGACGAGAGACGGCAGCGCGGGTCGCCGCCGGAGCCGTGGCCAAGCAACTCCTGGCCCGGCAGGGCCTAGTCGTTGGTGCCGCCGTCGCCAATATTGGATCCGCAGGAGCAGACCTCGATCCATGGCGTCGTGCATTCGAGGAGGACCCTCCTGCCGCAGCGGCTCTCGTCGAGGCCAGTCCGGTACGTTGTCCCGACGAGAAGGCGAGCCGCATCATGGAGCAAATCGTCCTGGATGCGAAGAACGATCAGGATTCGATCGGTGGCATCGTCGAGGCGCGTGCTGTGGGAGTCCCCGTTGGCCTGGGAGATCCGGTTTTTGGAAAACTCGACGCCCTCCTCGCCTGGGCCATGATGTCCATCGGCGCAGTCAAAGGGGTCGAAATTGGAGACGGTTTCGCTTTGGCTGCACTCCGCGGTTCTTCGGCCAACGATCCCATCGGTCCACAGGGCCTGATGACGAATCGTTGTGGTGGCACCCTCGGCGGAATCTCCACGGGAAGCACGCTCGTGGTTCGCCTGGCCGTCAAACCCACTCCGTCCATCGCCAAACCCCAACGAACCATCGATGACCAGGGTCGGGTGGGCGAAATTCGAGTCACCGGCCGCCATGACCCATGTCTCTGCCCCAGAGTCGTCCCCGTAGCCGAAGCAATGGCTGCCATGGTCCTGATCGATGCGCAACTACGAAAGGACAGAGCATCCGAGCAAATCTGATCAGAGCACCCGGGCCACGACAGCCTTGTGATACTGCCCCTCGGCGAACACGGGAGGAATGGGGAAATCCGGAGGAAGACTGAAGCGATGGACGAGCACGAGATCCCGGCGCGCCCGCTTTGCCCCTTCGGCCAGCAAGCGCCAAAACTCCACGTCGCTCATTTTGACCGTGTTACTCGCAGCCAGGAGATAGCCGCCGGGGGAGAGGACATTCACAGATGCTTCCACCAACTCCGGATAGTCTTTGGCCACGGAAAAGGGCTTGCCTCGACCAGCAGAAAAAGTCGGAGGATCCAGAATCACCACATCGAACAAGGGGCCTTTCTTCTTGCCCCACCGATGAAGCGCGGAAATCGCATCCGCCGCCTCGAATTGGTAGGCAGCCGGATCCAAGCCATTGAGACGAAAATTCTTCTGTGCCCAGGCCTGATACCGACTGGACACGTCGACGGAAACGACCTCGGCAGCACCGGCGGCAGCCGCTACCACGGACAGGGCTCCCGTGTGGGAAAAACAGTTCAAGACTCGACGACCTGCAGCGATACGATTAAGATAAGATCGCACCAGTCGAAAATCCAGGAATAGTCCAACACTCTGAGGCGCCCGCACGTCCACAGAAAACCGTAAGCCGCCTTCGGTCACCAGTTCCTCCACGTCCGCCTTATGGCCCCACACGAGACGTGCCGCCTGCCTGGGTTTGCCTGGCTCTGGTGGTCGAAATCGCTCCTGGAGGTAAAGGCCCGACAGACCGAGGGCGGAACCAACCGCTTCACAAACTGGCTCCACGAGGAACTCTGCCTCCTCGCAGAATTGCTGCAAGACGGCAAAACGGCCGAACCGTTCGACCACGAGGCCGGACAGCCCTTCCCCGTCTCCATGGATCACTCGATAGGCCGTTAGGTCCGGAGCAAGGAGATCTCGTCTTAGGTCAAGCGCCCGCCCCACGACTCGGCGCGCAAGGGCGGCTGGTCGGTCGATGCGAGGATCCCGCGTCAAGACCCTCACGGCAATGGGGCCGCTGCGCACGAAATAGCCACGCCCCACGACGTCACCCCTTGGGTCGAGTACATCCACGAGACCTTTGGGTGCCGTGTCCGCACGAACCGCAGCCCGAAACACCCAGGGATGCCCGAGCCGCACCCAATCCGCGGCCTGCCGGTCCACCCGGACCGCAGCCCGACGGACCGAGACTCGGCCGGCCGGCTTGTTGGAACGTCTCCCCCGGCCTGCCGGTCGGCGATCGTGCATGAAGATCCTCCTCTTGAAAATCATCCAAAGGGCCATCCCAAAAAAAGACAGCCTCCAGACCAATGAAAAACCACTTGTCTTCGTCTTACTGATTGCCCTATAAAATGGGCTTTGCAAAAACCAGTCAAGAAAATACCGATGACTGGCGTGCTGGGTCTTGGGTGAAGTGGAGGGTGAGTGTGACACAAGAAAAAGCGAACAAAAGAACGACTGAAAAGAATCCGGATCTGGATATTCTTCAGGACGCCGGGGAAGAAATCGTGGATGCCTTCGTCAAGGATGCGCATTCCTGGTTCGAAGAAGAAGTGATGGAGGCGCAGCAGGAGAAGGCTCAGGCAGCAGCCCAGGAACAGGCCCGCAAAGAAGCGGAGCTGAAGGCACAGATCAAGACCGAGGCCAAGGCAAAAGCCGAGCTCGAAAGAAAGCTCGAAGAAGAACGCGCTGCACGGAAGGCTGCCGAGACGGCTGCAAAAGCCGAGGCGGCCGCAAAAGCCGAGGCGAAGAAAAAAGCAAAGACGGAATCCCGGCAAAAAGCCAGCAGGAAACGAGAATCCAAAGAGATGAGGGCCGCGGTTCCTCCACCCCAAGCCCAAGACAAGACCCGCGTCTGGGCCATTCTTGCTGGAGCAGCCCTCATTGCCATAGCCGTGGTCTATCTTGGATGGCAAATTGGAAAGAGCAAGCAACCACAGGCGACCAAGCCGGCACCGACCGCAACTCCTGCCCGAAAAGCTGCCCCTGCGCAGCCACGGCAACCAGCCGGCTATCGCGTCCAGCCGCTCTCCCGCACTGGGGCGCCCGGCACGACCGCTTCTATGGCGCCTGTAGCAGCACAGCCTTCCATGGCGCCCACCGCCGCATCATCCGTCGCCGCGCCCATGGCCGCCAAGCCGACCACGTCGGCCATGGCCCCCCGGCCTCAGGCCAGAACCCATCATCCCCGACATGCGCGAACCAGGTCGGCAACCAGACGACATCATGCCAGACCGCGACATCGAGCTCGGCCGCGGACCCGAGGTTCCTGGCAGAATCCATTCTAGAAAATCGGTCCGAAAACACCGACCCAACCAATGAGGGTGACCATGCACAAACAGACCAAGACGTTGTTCGTCGCAATCCTGCTGAGTTTCCTTGGTGCATCGACCACGGCCTTTGCCCAGGCGCAAACGCCGAAAGAGCAGGCCCGGGTGCATTTCAACAAGGGGTTCGCATATTACCAGGCCGGCCAGTATCTCCAGGCGGTACGCGAACTGAAGGCGGCCTATCGCATTCGGCCTGTGCCGCTCGTGCTCTATTACATCGGCAAGACGTACAAGGCTGCACAGATCAATGAAGAGGCGCTGACCTACTTCCAACGATTCTTGGACGAAGCCCGACTCACCGACCCTCATCGCCAAGAGGTGCAGCAGATCATCAAGTCCATGGGGGGAAACACCAAGCCTCTGACGGCAACAGCCCCCACGACGACCATACCGACGCCAAGGGCAGCGCCGCCCGCGGCTCGGCCGAGACCAAGGCCCAAACGACACGTCAAACCGGGAGAGATCATTCACGAAGTCATCGAGGAAGCCCGGCCGCATCTGCCGCTTCTGATCGAAGCCGAATTGCCCGATGAAATCGAATGGGCGCGGCTGTATCTGTACTTCCGAACGCCAGGCATGGAACAATTTGTCAAGCAGCTGATGAAGCCCGGTCGCCGTGGGGTCTACAGCTACCTCATCCACCGAAGCTACTCGAACAGCAAGTCCCTGCAGTACTACATCGAAGCCGTGGGTCGGACCGGCAAACGCATCGCTGGCTCTGGAACCGCCACGAGCCCCAACATCGTCCTGCTCAGCAACGACGCACCTCTCCAGCCGGGAGGCCGGATGGACGACTCGGCCCAGCCAGCCATTGGAGGGACAGCCGCGAGCCGAAAAGGGACACTGTTTGGCTCCGGATCCCAAAATGGCGGCTCTGGAACGGGCAAAAAAAACCGGTCGCAGTGGAGCCTGTATGGCGCCATTGGCCTAACAGCCGCCACGGTCGCACTGGTTGCAGCCGGCGTCGGCCTTGGTGTGACGGCCCGCAACCGGGCCATCGAAGTGGCGAACGAAGGCGCTCCGCGCATTGGGGGGTCGTGGGGATATCCTCCCTCAACCGCATTCGACACATCCCTGCAACGCAGTCAGGACCAGGGCAAGTCCTACCAGGTCGGGTCGATCATCTGCTACGTCCTTTCGGCCGGCGCCGCTGGCGGTGCGGTCTACATGTGGCTGCACCATTTCGGGGTGGTTGGCGGCAAGAAGACTGACAAGCAGCAGTCCTCCGTGACGCCGATACTGGGCCGAAAGACCGTCGGCCTGACCTATGGTCGCAGCTTCTAAAAGAATCGAGGTAAGACGCCATGAGACGATTTTTGATGACAGCAGCAGCAGTGACGGTGGTGGCGATAGCAGCTCTGGGAGCCTCTTGCTACAACCCTGAACTGGCCCCGGCCCCATTCCTTTGTGGTGTGGGCGGTGCCTGCCCGGATGGATTCACCTGCTATGGTGGAATCTGCATGGACAAGAAACCCGAGTGCATGCAGCCAGGGTACGTATTCGACGGCACAGTCGACCGAGACATGGAGCCCAACAATTATCCCGGCGCTGCCTACGAACTGCCTTGCGGCGATCCGAACAGCCCCACTTATGGCCCCTGTTCCTGCCCGCCGATTCCCACGAGAGCCGGCTACCGCCGCAAGTCCTACACCAACGGGCTGACCGGTCTGGCCATTTGCCCAGCGGGAGACAACGATTTCTACAAATTCTACCTCTACGCCGGCGAGGTACTCGACGTGGACATCACCTATGACTACGGTGTCGGACGAGATCTCGACATGGAGGCCTATCGCAGCATCGACGGCCAAATGATCGGCGAAGCCCGTTCCACGAACGACAACGAGCACATGACGATCACCGCCGACATCGAAGGGTTCTACTACATCCTGGTTCGTCCGAAGAACTCCACCGATCAGTACGACCCAACTGGAAACGTCACCCGACCCGCAGACCTGAACGACTATCTGCTTCAGCTCACCCTCAACCCAATGAACTGTAACCAAAACGGCACGTGCGACCCCTACGAAACGGCGCAAAGCTGTGCATCCGACTGCAGCCAAGACAGCTTCTGCGGCAATCTCGTGTGCGAACCAGGGGAAAACGAAGGCTCCTGCGCTCAAGATTGCTTCTGCGGCAACGGCACATGCGACCCCTCCGAAACATCGGACTCCTGTCCGAGCGATTGTCCACAATGTTCCTGATCAACGAGTACCGGACAAAAAACAGGAGATGGTGCCATGAGTAGTCGACTCGGCGAGCTTCTCGTTCGAGAGAGCCTCATCAGCCTGGAACAACTCAGACGAGCACAAGGTGAGCAAAAGCGAACCGGAAAGAGGCTGGGGTACAGCCTGACGAAGCTCGGCTACATTGCGGAAAACGATCTCATCGATTTTCTCTCGCGGCAATATGGCGTGCCCTCCGTCAACCTGTCCGAATTCGAGATCGACACGGAAGTCATCAAGCTGATTCCCGAGGACGTTGCCAGAAAACACTTAGCCATCCCCATCGACCGACAGGGTGCATCGCTGACCGTTGCCATGAGCGACCCCTCGAACATCTTCGCCATTGATGAATTGAAGTTCCTGACAGGCCTCAACATCCAGGTCGTGGTCGCCTCGGAAGTGGCCATCGAAGAAGCGCTCGAAACCTATTATTCGAAGCAGGTTTCCTACGACGACGTCATGGAGGAATTCGAAGATTCCGACATCTCTTTCGGAGACTCCGAAGAAGATCTCAACGTGGTGGATCTGGAACGACAGTCCGGGGAGGCTCCGGTCATTCGGCTGGTGAACTACATTCTCCTCAACGCCATCAAAAAGGGTGCCTCGGATATCCACATCGAACCATACGAAAAAAGCTTCCGTGTCCGGTACCGAATCGACGGCGTCCTCTACGAGGAACTCAACCCGCCGCTCAAGCTCAAAAACGCCATCACGTCCCGACTCAAGATCATGAGCCAACTCGACATCGCCGAACGTCGACTTCCTCAAGACGGCCGAATGAAACTCAAACTCGGCAAGGGAAAAGAGTTGGACTTCCGCGTCTCGGTCCTGCCGACGCTCTTTGGAGAAAAGGTGGTTCTCCGACTCCTGGACAAGTCGAACCTCCAGCTCGACATGACCAAGTTGGGATTCGAGGCCAAACCTCTGGCCGGCTTCAAAAAAGCCATTTATCAACCGTACGGTCTGGTGCTCGTGACCGGCCCGACCGGATCCGGAAAGACGACCACGTTGTACAGCGCCCTGACGGAACTCAACAAAGCCTCCGAGAATATCTCGACGGCCGAAGACCCGGTTGAGTACAACCTTCCTGGCGTCAATCAGGTCCAAATGCACGAGGACATCGGCCTCAACTTCGCAGCCGCCCTACGGTCGTTTCTGCGACAGGATCCCGACATCATCATGGTTGGCGAGATCCGCGACTACGAAACCGCCGAGATCGCCATCAAAGCAGCTCTGACGGGCCACCTCGTATTGTCCACCCTCCACACGAACGACGCCCCGTCTACCATCACACGACTCCTCAACATGGGCATTGAGCCCTTCCTGGTGACGGCGTCGGTGAATCTCATCCTGGCCCAGCGACTCGCTCGCAAAATCTGCCCGGAATGTAAGACCCCGGTCGAAGCGAACCCCCAAGTCCTCATCGACATGGGCCTACCTCCCGAGGACGCCACCAAAGCGCAGGTTTACGCTGGGGTCGGATGCCGACACTGCAACAACACCGGCTACAAGGGACGCGTCGCTCTGTACGAGGTCATGACCTTTGGAGACGAGCTGAAGGAACTCGTGCTGCAGGGGGCCTCCACCGCCGAAATCAAAGCAGAGTCCATCCGCTTGGGCATGAGGACGCTGCGGATCGCCGGGCTCGCAAAAATCCTCGAAGGCGTTACCACCACCGAAGAAATTCTTCGGGTCACCTCCGGCGATTGAAAGGAACCATCAGCAGATGTACTCACAGGGTATGGCCATGCCGCGGATCGATCAGCTTCTGCGTGCCATGTTGGAAAAGGGGGCATCGGACCTCCACGTCACGTCCGGTAGCCCGCCCCAACTCCGTATCGACGGCCGACTCATTCCGCTCAGGATGCCACCTCTTGGCCCCACGCAGACCAAGCAGCTCTGTTACAGTATCCTGACCGATGCCCAAAAAATGCGTTTCGAAGAAGAACAAGAACTCGATCTGAGTTTTGGCGTGAAAAACCTGGCTCGATTTCGCGCCAATATCTACTGGCAACGCGGCGCTGTGGCAGGAGCCTTCAGGCTCATCCCGTTCAAGGTGCGGACCATCGAGGAACTCGGCTTGCCGGACGTGGTCCAGGATCTCTGCCGCAGACCTCGCGGCCTCGTGCTGGTCACCGGCCCTACCGGCTCGGGAAAGTCCACCTCTCTGGCGGCCATGATCGACATGATCAATACGGAGCGACGTGGCCATATCATCACGATCGAAGACCCCATCGAATACCTGCACCCCCACAAGGGTTGCCTGGTGAATCAACGAGAAGTCGGGGCTGATACCAAGAGCTTCAAACGAGCCCTCAAGTATATCCTCCGCCAGGACCCAGACGTTGTCCTCATCGGCGAAATGCGCGATCTCGAAACCATCCAGGCGGCTTTGACCACGGCCGAAACCGGGCACCTTTGCCTGGCGACCCTGCATACAAACAACGCCGTTCAGACCATCAACCGAATCATCGACGTGTTCCCCCCTCACCAGCAGACACAGATCCGAGTGGAACTGTCGTTTGTTCTCGAAGGGGTCATCTCCCAACAACTCCTGCCGAAAGCCACCGGGCCCGGCCGGGTGATGTCTGTCGAGATCCTCGTGCCGAACGCCGCCATCAGAAACCTCATCCGAGAGGACAAGGTGCACCAAGTCTATTCACAGATGCAGCTTGGACAATCCAAGTACGGCATGCAAACCATGAACCAGTCGCTCATGAGCCTGCTCCTGTCCCGATCCATCACGTTGGAAGAATGTCTTGGGCACAGCACGGACCCAGACGAACTCAAGACGATGATCACCGCGGCGGGAGGGGCGATACCCAAGGACCGCGACTACCGCTCTCCACGATAGCAAGCCGATACCACACATGGGCACCTTCGCGCGTCTCATCCACTTCTATAACGCCTACATCGGACCCTATGCGCTCCTAGGCCTCCTTTTGCCGACTGGAATCCTGTTCACCGTCGCCCTGAAGTTCATCCAATTCAGAAAGTTGGGCCACGCCTTCGCGATCGTGTCCGGCCGCTACGACGACCCCAACGACGCAGGCGACATCAATCACTTTCAAGCCCTGAGCGCCGCCTTGTCCGCCACGGTTGGAATCGGAAACATCGCCGGCGTGGCACTCGCCATCCATTTGGGGGGACCGGGCGCCGTGTTTTGGATGTGGGTGACCGGCCTGCTCGGCATGACCCTCAAATACTCGGAATGCAGCCTTGCGTTGAAGTACCGGGACGTCCACGAGGACGGATCCGTCTCGGGCGGCCCCATGTATTACATGAAGAAGGCCCTGGGTGCTCGATTCGGAAAACCAGCACAAGTCATGGCCGTCGTGTTCGCAACCGCCGCGGTGATCTGTTCCTTCGGCACGGGCAACATGGCACAATCCAACTCTATGGCCGATGCGCTCCATGCTTCCTACGGGGTGCCAACGATGATCTCCGGCCTGGTGATCGCGGTCCTGGTCTTTGCTGTCATCGTGGGGGGTATCCGCCGCATCGGTGCGGTGGCATCGCGACTCGTCCCCTTCATGGCTGGATTCTACATCCTGGGTGGCCTCACCGTGATCGTGGCAAACATCCATCGAGTGCCGGCCGTGTTCTCCCTGATCGTGACCGACGCATTCACGGGCCACGCCGTGGGTGGTGGGTTCCTGTGGACCATGATCTGGGGCATCCGACGCGGACTCTTCTCCAACGAGGCCGGCCAGGGGTCGGCCCCCATCGCCCATGCGGCCGCCAAGACGAAGTGGCCCGTCCGAGAAGGCCTCGTGGCCATGACAGAACCCTTCATCGACACATTGCTCATCTGCACCATGACCGCCCTCGTGGTCGTCCTGGCCGGAGACTATCTCCACCTCAAGGGCGCCGCTCTGACCTCCCAGGCGTTTTCAACGGGTCTCGCGCCCCTCGGTATGGCGGCGGCAGGTCGTCACGTCGTCACCATCGGCACCGTCCTCTTCGCCTTCTCCACCGCGATCAGCTGGTCCTATTACGGCGATCGAAGTATCGAATTCCTGGTCAAGAATCGCCATGCGGTCACAGTGTATCGCGTTGCATTTACGGTTTTTCTCTTCATCGGCGCCATCTGGAAGCAGGAACTCGTCTGGAGCTTCGTAGACATGGTGATCACCTTCATGGCCATCCCGAACCTCATCGCCCTCTTCCTGATGAGAAAAGAAATCGTCCAAATGACCAAGGACTACTTCGCCGTCCGACAGGTCCCTTTCAAAAAACGCGGCCCCGCCGACCAGACATAGCAGACAACAAAGCACTCCGAAAAAAAGCGCAAGAGCCCGCGCGAATACCCCCTGGAACCAATTCTGTTCCAAGGCAATGGACAGACCTTGATCACGCGAAGACGAAGGAGGCTGCTCACAATGAAGGTGCCATTTGGGGACGAGGAGGCGTCCGTCTGGCACGAAGCGACGAGATCGCGTTCTGGTTGTACGCGAGCGGGAAGCGACAGAGCCAGACGAGGGGGGCGGTATTCCTGGTGGCAACTCTATTCTGATCAGACTCCTCAGTCGTTGCGCTCGCGCCAGGCAGCATAGACCCGAAGATGACGAATCACGCGCATTGCCCGTTCCGGAGACGTGAAGACATAGGTTCCGGCCGCCCTTGCCATGGCCATTGCCGGGTTGTGGATCACCTGCCCGGACAGGGCTGCATCCGACGCCAGGACAATGGGTCGGTCCGAACGATCACAGCGCTCCAAAATCGTGCGCATCTTCTCCTCGTCCTCCTGCTGAAGCAGCGCCACCCCGGCCTGGATCATCGGGTCCTTACCCAATCGCGAGTCTGCCACACAATGCGCAGCAAGTGAACTGTGGCCCGGGCCCAACAGCACGATGGAGTCAAATGCTCCTGAATCCACAAGGAGATCGAGCGTCCTGATCAGCGTGTCTGATTCTTCTGCAGCCACGAAGTCGATGGGGTTTGCCTTACTCCAACGCGCTGGCAGCATCTCATCCAGAGCAGCCCGGACGTGCGTGGGTAGGACCGGGAGCACCAGTCCCTCGGCAGCAGCAGCGTCGGAGGCAAGCACGCCCCATCCTCCACCCAACGTAATGATCCCGATGCGGTCTCCGCGGGGCAGTGGTAGGGTTGCGAACCCTGCCGCAGTGTCGAAGAGTTCCTCCAAATTGGACACCCGAACCACGCCAGCCTGACGAAACGCAGCATCGTAGACCCGATCCGAACCGGCGAGTGACCCAGTGTGGGACACGGCTGCGCGGGCACCGGCATCCGACCTGCCCGACTTGAGCATGACCACTGGTTTTCGGCGACTCGTGCGCCGCAAGGCAGCCAGCAGGTGTCTGCCATCATCTGCGCCTTCCAGGTACAGGGCCACGACGGACGTGTCGGGATCTTCTGCCAGAAAATCCAGGTACTGCGCCGTGGTCAAGGCCGCCTCATTGCCTGCGCTGATCGTTTTCGACAGCCCAATATTGTAATAGACGGCCATATGGGACATGCTCACCCCAACATTGCCACTCTGGGTCACGAGCGAGATCCCGCCCCTGGGCGGCATGATGGGATACATCTGGGCACAAAGGCGTGCCTGCGTGCAGGTCAAACCCTGTCCATTGGGTCCCCCTAGCGGGATCTGCGCCCGATGCACCGTCTGCCGCATCCTCGCCTCGGCACGACGTCCGATACCTGAGCTGTCACCTTCGGAAAATCCAGCGGTGATCACAAATATCGCCCCGACCTCAGCCTCGACACAGGCTTCAATCGCCGCCTGCACAACCGGCGCGGGCACCGCCACGAGCGCGAGATCCACACTTCCCTCCACCATGGCGATGGAGCGTGCAACGGGCAGGCCCAAAATTGTGCCACCTTTGGGGTTCACAGGGATGCATCGCCCCTCGAATCCGGCGGACAAGAGGCTGTGTAGGACACGATGCCCCCATTTGCGAGGATCATGTGAGGCGCCGATGAGGGCCACCGTCCCTGGATAGAACATGCGATGCATGCGCTCGGACAATGCAGGATCGGCTGGATATTCCTCTTCGATCTTCATGACACCATCTTTTTGCGTCACATCCGTATAAGACATCACCACCACACAGAGCGAACCCGGGCCTCCACCCCCGCCCCGGCCTAGCTATATGCCACAGAGACCGCAAAACGCAATGGCCTGCCACTCAAGAAAAATCCTCCATTTGACAAGGGCCCAAGCAACGGGTATATATCCGCCTCGCTATATGCACAAACAGGTTCTCCAACAATCGCCAAGGAGAAAAAGCTGTGGCACGAGTCACTGTCGAAGATTGCCTGGAAAATGTGGAAAACCGATTCGCACTCGTGGTCCTGGCTGCGAAGCGGGCACGCCAACTCGCCCAGGGGGCGCCGCCGCTGGTCGTCTGTGACAACAAACCGGTTGTCACCGCCCTCCGCGAGATCGCCGAAGGGCTCGTTTCCTTCAACGAAGACGTCCGGTCCAACATTGCTGACTACATTGCGGAGGTCATGAGCGTCCGTTCGTTCTCCGGCCGGTACTGAGCCTCCCCGCTTTCTTGCGTTCCTTCATCGCCTTTCGTCGATGATCTCTCCGTTCTCGATCCAGTCGCAACTGCTCCTTTCCGTTTCCCTTTTCCACTCCGAAGGCCCGACAACCAGGATGATCCCAAAACTTGGCGCGAACCACCCGAACGCATACTCTTACAGCATGCGTGATTCGATCCACCAACCCCAACCGGTTCACGCCGGATCGATCGTTCTGCCGTCCTTGCTCTGCCGACTCGCCCAACAGGGCTGGTCTGGACAGACACGGATCGGCTCGCTATGGATGGTGGAACTCGATGGACACCGCATCCGTGCGTTGACCCTTCCCGACGACGACCTCTCGCTCGGCCAGTTATTGGTCGCCCGTGGACTGGTGCACCCCGACACCATCGAGGCAGCCGCAACCTCGGCAAGAAAACAGGACCGACTTCAGGGGCAAATCCTCGTCTCCTGGGGCCTGCCACAGCATCGCCTCTGGGATGCCCTCTTCGAACAGGCGTCGAGGCGGTTTGCGAGCCTCCTGGACCGAGCAAGCGGCTCCGTCGCCCTACAGCCGACCCAACATCTCGCGATCCGTCGGACCCTCGGCGTCCCACTCGATCTGCGCCAGGCCATCTCGAACTGGATCATCCAACGGACCGGCCAAACCAAGCTCCAGCATTGGATGCACCTCCACGGCGGAAAACGATTCACGCCGACGAATCCACTTTCCACGTGGTTCGCCGCCAACCGACCGGCGCTCCACACCCTTCTCCAGGCCCTGCGGGACGGCCACACCCTGTCCGACGTACTCTCCCGACAACCCGACGAGGAGGCCCTCAAGTTCTTGTACGCCCTCTCCTTTCTCGGCATCCTCCAGGACCGACGCACGAGGACTCGACGAGGATCATCCAGACAGACTTCTGTTCGCCCCAAAAGGTCGACAACCACATCTCGAATCAAAAGCCATCCAGGTGCATCCCCAGTGGACTCGTCCCGATCGGCCAGGAACAACACACCCCACGAGGCCTCCGCGGGTTCCTGGCCGGGGCCGCGTACGACGAAGCCGGCAGGATCCAGAGTCGCCACGGACGAACAACCACCCATGGATCCCTCGGCGCTCAGGCTCTGGTGGCACAAAATGGCGCGTCGGTACCACCCAGATCTGAACGGTTCGGGCGACGAGACGCTCGAACGATTCATGGAAATACAGCGACTCTACCAGAACACACTACGAAACGCCGAATGATCTCAGGTTACCATGGACAAACACCTAGAATATGCCGACGAACACATCTTCCTGGCCGGAACAGGTGACCTGGCCGAGGTCCTCTGCCGCACCAACATGCGATATGGCCTGGCCAAGATCCACCACTTTCAACGTTCTATCGGACTCCCCGAAGACGCCTCGTTCATTGGGGCTCCGGACGCCACCGTGACCAGGAACGACGCTCGGTGGAAATCCGGTTTTTCGTACGGAGGCAAACTCGAATGGAGTGGCGGTTTCGCCGTCCTCGACGTCAAACCGAACGGCTGCGGAGTGCTCATGGGCCGCCTGCCCCACGTGCCGCCCAAACACGAAATCCGACAGAGGCTGGAACGTGTCATTCGGCAGGGTGTCCGTGTCGACGGGGTCGATATCGAATGGGATCTGGACCGTTCCAATCACTTCGTCGAAGTGGCTGAGCCAGAAAACTCCGGATGGACCCTGCCTTGGCGGGGCCCGGTCTTTCTGATCCACTCATCGGGCCCAGAACACAGGGGCCCCACACTGCACGGCCCAGGACTCTACTGGGATGCTTCCGAACCACTCCGCAAGATGGCGCTTCGCCACGAAACGCCCTGGGGGCGCCTCCTCGTCCTGACCGGCCGAAACGCCGAGCGGTATCACCGCCACCTCCGCGAGGTCCATGAGTTCCAGTTGCGGCGACGACGGGCCATGGCAACCGCCCTGTTCGGCGACCACGAAGTCTTGTTCCAAGCCATGCACCAGGGCATGACGGGGCCCGGATCCATGGCCCTCGGCAGCTACCTTCACGGACCGGGTCTGCCGAAGCGCCTCTGTGGGGACAGCGGATGGTTTCCCCTGACCCTGGCAGAGGACCGGCCCATCTTTCTTCTTCGCCCGAAACCGAGCTTCGCCCAAGAAACGATCGTGCGGCTCGGCTGGGCGGAACGCGCCAGCCGCCTTGGACTCTTGGACCGCCTCCTATCCGCCAATCTACTGCCTCACGGCGGAGGAACCGCCTTGTTGGCGGAGGGCGACATCTCGGTCCAGGATCGGCCCACCGGACGGCTCTTCTCGGTGGGTGACGTCCACTTCGAGACACCCAAAACCCTGCCGCACGGATACCGTGGCCAGGAGGTCCTCGAGCGGACAGTGGCCCTGGCCCTCGGCGAGGTGATCGGATCCATGAACATCCGTTGGTCCCTGGGGGGAAATCTGTGAACCTGGGCGCTCGGCGTTCCAATAGCGTACCATGGGGTCGGACCGCCCAACTCTGGACGGGCTACGGTCTCATGTCCTTGGGTCTCGAAACAGCGCGTCTCGTGGCGGAAACGCTGTTCGTTTCTCGGGTGGGTGTGGCCTATCTCCCCATGATTTTTGCCGCTCAGGCCGTAATCCGTGTCGCTGGATCGTGGGGCTACCTGCACCTGGCCCGCCGCTCGACGACGACCAGACTCCTTGTCGAAATCATTGCAGGCCTTGGCCTGACCATGATCGTTCCTGCTGCCGCAACGCACATCACACCGGCTCTGTGGCCCTATGCGGTGCTCTACGGGATCTTCGAAGGCGCCGATACCGTGGTCAAGATCCATTGGGGCGTCTACCTGCTGGACCTCTACCAACCATCGGAGGCGGCAGGACTCTTCCCTGTTCTGTTCACTGCTGCGGGAGTCGGCCGGGCCCTCGGTGGCGCCGCGGTGCGGGAACTCTCGGGACTGCTGGCCTTGCCCACGATCCTCATGACGATCCTAGCCGGAGCTTTGCCTCTTGCCGCCCTGTTCTTCGCCACCATCGTACCCAGACGCAACAGAAGCAGCAAACAGGTACCCATCAAACCAACCGCGCCCCCAGGAACCATCGAAGCAGATTCGTTCATGAAACCCAGGCCACCAACAACCTCGGCGGGATTGCGAACAGGCAGCAAAACCAGCGACGACGCGACCAGACGTCTCAAACGGCCTCTGGACCCCCTTCTTCAGGACGGACCCTCCGGCGAAGGCCTCGTCACCAAGTCCGTCTGGGCAGACGAACAGGCGCTCGTCGCACGAGACACCGCTCAGCCCTCCGGGCGAAAGCCTCACCTCGTCGCGGCAATGGCCCGCTGTCGTCGATCACGCCTCTGCCGAAACATCGCCCTGGCCACGGTGCTCCTCGTGGCGATCCGGATGACCATCCGCCTCGTCGTGCTCACCAAGCTACGGGCCAGCTTGGACGAACGGGCGCTGGCAGAACTGTTGGGCACCTATTCCGCCATGGCGCACGTGGCCGCACTCCTTCTCCAACTCTTCGTCACTCCGGCCATCGCCAAACGGAAAGGGATCGAAGCGGCAAACGTGACCTTTGCTCTCGGTCTGGGCGTAGGAGCCGTCACCTTCACCCTGTGGCCGACCGTGATCGCGGCTCTCACGGCACGATTCTTCATTGCCGAATTCAAGTCGGCCATCAAGACACCGATTTCAGCGATCTTCTACTACGGCGAACCCTTCGGGGACCGTGCCGGTGCCAGAGCCGTCGTGCTTGGCGTCGTCTCTCCCCTAGCAGCAGTGATCACGAGCGCCGTCCTCCAAAGCGTGGCCGGGATCGCCACCCTTTCCTCCCTGAGTATCGCCGCCGCGCTCCTGTCCGGGTTCTATCTGGCGGCCGTTTGGGCACAGAACCGGGCCTATCGATCGGCCACAACCGCCTCGGGCCCACCAATCGATGCCGAATCCTGATGACGAACAACTGCACCGTCCCTGCCGGCCCAGCATAGGCCAGGACCCAAGGGCCCCTCATGCCCATGGCTCCTCAAGGTGGCCCGTCATCAAACAGCCCCGCAAACACCACAGCCCGGGTGACAAAGTCCACGAATCGGATAAGATGGCACCATGACAAGCACAATGGACAGCCACCCGGGCGCCGGACTCGTTGCCGCACCCGGCGGCCGGGAAACGGTCGCGCCGCAACGTTCCGCCACTGAAGACGAACGGAGAGCCCACGACGTGCAAGAACATGCGGTGGTGTGTTTCTCCGTGGCCGGCCAACTCCAGGCGATTTCCGTCGCACAGGTGGCCGAAGTCGTTCAGCCCCCGCCGATCACCGGACTCTTCCGCTTGCCGGACTTCGTGCTCGGAGCCGTCAGCCTCCGAGGCGAAATCCTGGCCGTCTTGGATCTGGCGAAGTTGTCCGGAGTCGGTGAGACGGCCCTCCTCGATCAAACCAGACTCATCGTGGTCCAGGCGGAATCGGTTCGATTCGGCCTATTGGTGGATGAGATCTTGGGATCCCTCTCCCTGTCGCCGACCGCGATCAGCGAGGCCCAAGCTCCTGGCAGCCCTGCATGGATCATCGGGGTAGCGAACCACGACGAGCGCCCCGTGGCGATCGTGGACGTGACACGGATCGCCCAAAGCCCCACCCTGGACGAGGTTCGATCGGCGGGCCGGGCACCTGTTCTGACCAAGCGAGAACAGCACGACCGTCCGTCTGTCGAGGGAAAGGAGTCATTTCCGTG
Source organism: Deltaproteobacteria bacterium (assembly GCA_021162935.1). Lineage (GTDB taxonomy): Bacteria > Myxococcota_A > Polyangia > HGW-17 > SLPX01 > JAGGXR01. Next base: position 10,390 of record JAGGXR010000029.1, on the reverse strand, counting down.
AAAGGTCCGTTCAAACTGAAACTCTGGGCGAAAATTTTCTTCGCCTGCGCAGCCATCACCACCGTGGCCGTATCCGCGACGGGCATCATGTCCTATGTCATGCTCCAAAAGGGCCGTCGGGATCGTGGACGTTTTCTTCGAAAGCATCTGTTGCGGTATGTGGACTACCAAAAAGGGCTCGGTCAGGCCTTGCAGGCAGCCAGCAGGATGATCGCCTCCGACCAGGCTCTCGTGAAGGCTCTGTACGACCACGATCAAAGAGGTCCGCAGACTTCGGCGTCGGTAGGCACAACGGCCAAAATCCCGACCGGCCAGCCGCCGACCACGACCCGCAGGCCGACCGGGAACCGCGCGCGGCAGAGCCGTTCGGGGCCCACGCTTTCCACTTCGCCTACCACCGGAAAACAAAACAACGATGCCGTGCTCTGGAAACGTTTGGCCCGTGCGATCGACGAATCCATCAGCCCGGATCTCTTCACTATCGTCGACGCACAGGGCCGCCGCCTCTTCAATGCCCCCCGTTCGGCCCCACGGGTTTCAGGCGCCAAACAACGCGTCATCACCGACCTGTTGAACCGGGTGTATGTCTCCGGGGCCCTCTTGCTCGTCGAGGGCACCACGTACCTGGTCTCCGGCGCTCCGGTCACCAGCGCATCGGGCCGGGTCTTGGGTGCCGTTCTCATTGGCATTCGCGTGAGGCGATACTACGATCAGTACCGTCGCCAGTCAGACTCTCGACCAAGAATGCAGCATCGTCTCGTTCTCCTGTCCACGGACAACGACGTCTTGGCCTCGGTGTACTCCAAGGATGTCTGGGCGGCACTGGGAACCGCGCTTCGCCGGGACCGCAGACACAAAGCGTGGGAAGGGCGCAAGCAGATCCCTGTCATTTCCTTTGCGGGACATTTTTATGACTTCTTCTCCGTTCCCGCCGTGGGGTACCAAGGACCCAAACGGAAACGGATTGGAACCTTGTACGTCCTTCGCCTCCGAAGGAAGGAAAAGGTCTTCGAACAACTCGTTGGATGGTTGTTGCCCGCCGCGCTCGCAATTGCCGTTGCGTCATTGGCAATGGCATGGGTCCTGTCCTTGTGGATTGCCTCGCCAATCCGAAAATTCACCAACGCGACCAGGGAAATCGTTCAGGGCGAAGGAGACCTCACGAAACGGATCGACGTGCGATCCGGGGACGAACTGGGAGAGTTGGCAGGCAACCTGAATCAACTCTTCGAACGACTGGAACACATCACGGCTCAGGTGCAGCAGGCTTCCTTCCAGGTCGGTGCGTCGAGCACCCAACTGTGCAATGCATCGAAAAACATGCTCGACGGGGCCAAGGAACAGGCCCTCAAGACCGAAAGCTCCACGGCGGCGGTCACCGAACTGAGCAGCTCCATCCAACAGGTGGCGGACAACGCCATGGAGACGACTAAGGTGGCGCAACGCTCCGGAGACGAAGTGTCTGCTGCTGTGATGCGCATGAACGAAATTCGCCTGAGCGTCGAAGACGTCGGAACGCAGATCACCCACTTGGGAGAAAGTGGGAATCGAATCGGCAAAATCGTTGAGGTCATCCGACAGATTTCTGAGCAAACGTCTTTGTTGGCGCTCAATGCCTCCATCGAAGCGGCCCATGCAGGAGAACACGGCAAGGGGTTCGCCGTCGTGGCCGATGAGGTGAGTTCCCTGGCGAAGCGCGTGGGCCAAAGTGCCCATGATATCGAAGAATTGATCGCGTCCATCACGGATCAGACGGCCAACGCCGTGCGAACCATGAATGCGACGATTCAGGAAGTGGAGCAGGGTACGTCGCTCGTAAAAAACACGCTGGGAAACATCCAACGCATCGTGAGTGTGTTTCAGGAAACAGCGAGAGCCGTCCAGGAGCAGGCCTTGGCCTCCGACGAAATCGCACGGAACATGGACGTGGTTCAGCGCATTGCACAGGAAGTGCTCGCTTCCTCGGAAGATGCGGTTCTTCAGGGCGAACGGCTATCGGCACTTGCTTTCAAGCTAGAAGAATCGGTCCGAGGGTTCCGCGTGGTTCAATCCCAACTCGCCGCCGTTCCGCAGCAACCAGCGCTCGCGCCACCCGACGAAAGAGACCTTTCGGAAGAATAGAGCGACGATATGGACGGCGACACGACCCGACAACCGGCATGGCTGACAGCGATAGACGCCATCATCGTCCGTCACTGCGGTCTCACGTCGCTGCCACGGAGAGCCTGGCGCTTGGAAGGTCGGATCCGCCAACGCACCCAAGCGTTGGAGCTCAACCACCCAAGTCGGTATCTGGCGCTCCTCACAGGACCCTCGGCCCGACAGGAAATTGCACGTCTCGTAGCCGCCGTGCGGGTGGACCAGACGACATGGATGCGCCATAAGGACCAACTCGACGACCTCACGACGATCATCGGTTCCCGCAACGGCGCAGCACACATCTGGAGTGCTGGCTGTGGTCGGGGGCAGGAGGCATACTCCATCGCCATGCTGCTTGCCGACGCGTACCCAACCCGCGACTTCACGGTCCTGGGTACAGATCTCTCGGAAGACGCCATTGCACAGGCAAAGCAGGGTCGGTATCCAATGAACGAAATGGTCGGAATCCCAGCGAGGCTGCTTGCTGCCTTCTGGCATCTCAGCGAGGATGCGGCGAGGACCACCGAAGCCTTACGAGGGCACATCTCCTTTCGCGTGCACAATCTCCTGACCGACCCCCTGCCGACGCCCCAAGACGTCATTGTGGTCCGCAACGTCCTCATGTACTTCGCGCCCTCGGCCTTGAGGACCGTTCTCAACCGCCTTGCGACCGTCCTGGTTCCTGGTGGCATCCTCGTGACCGGGCCCTCCGAGGGCCACTTGGTTCGAGACGTCTTCACGCCGCTGCCCTCTGCGAACGGAATCCTGTGGACAACATCGTCTGCCGAACAACTCCCAGCCAGGACAGAGGGCGGCGATCGGCGACATGTGGCTTGGTCCCAGGATCCCGATCCCGCACGGTCGCCGCTGACCAGCGGGACTCTTGATAAGCAACCAGGATCGATCGATCCGTTTCAGCCCACGGTACGCCGCATCAAGGGGACTTTTCCGCCCGAACGCCTCGACGCGCTCAAACAGGAACTCTTCGAGTTGGTCGAACGACCCTCGGCGCGATTCATCGTGGACTTGGACGACGTGGAGTTCCTCTGCGACGAGGCAGCGGATCTGTTCCTTCGTCTCTCGGCCCACGTGGAACAACTCGGCGGCCGGCTCGAAGTCACGGCCACCAGACCAGGTGTCCGCCATTGGATCGAACGGTGGAACCTCCCCGAACACCCGACGGACGACGATCGTGCCTAACCGAGCGCCTTGCACTCGATGAAGGCCCTGCATAGTATCGGTGCTGCCATGAACGCGAGGACGCACGACCGGACAGAGAGGCACATTGGGATGACGACGCAGGCGGACATCCATCGAGGACCCGTCCATCCATTGACCTCGGGGCAACCGAATGAATGATTCTGGACAGGACCAATGGCAGGTCTTCATCTCCGAGGCAATGGAACACCTCCACCACCTCTCGGATCGCTGCTCCGAAAAGCCCGACCAACCAGCGACCACCGAGCTCGAACGACAAGAGGCACAACGAGTTCGCGACGAAATCGCGCTCATTGAACTGGCGGCCTGGATGGCCGGTAGCGATGGCCTGGCGACCGCCTTGCGGCGATTGCGAGGCCTCCTAGGAGATCATCCTGCCAGAAAACGACTCCTCGAAACGATCAATAAACTGGCAGCAGCCTTGGCGCAACTCAACGATCCGGCAACCACCGATGAGGCCCTCGTCGCGCAGTTGCTCGACGAGACGCTCGCCGCCTGGCAAGGACCGTCAGCGGATGAACCGAACAGGGACGGATTGTCCTCCGACGACTTTGTCTGGTCACCCACCGTGGACGAACAGATGCTGTCCGCCTTTGTGGATGAATGCACCGAGCGGATCGAAAACCTCTCGGGCAAACTCCTGACCCTGGAGCAAAACGACGACTCCGCTCCCCTGTTGGACGAGATCTTCCGTGATCTCCACACCCTCAAGGGGTCGGCCGCCTTCGTTTCCCTAGTGCCCCTCAATGACCTCGCCCATGCGGCCGAGGATCTCGTCGGAGAGTTGAAGAGCGGGAAGAAGATGGTGGACAGTAACGTGGTCGACGCGCTCCTGAACGCCAAGGACGCCATGTCTGCCGTCTTGGACCTGGCCCTCAGAGGAGGAGTGGTACCCGGCAAGACCGTGAAGCAGGCAATGTTCATTCTGCACCATCCTTTGGATGGCGTGGGCACTCCGCCTCCTGTGGACCAGGACGAAAACGCGATACCAGCCCAAAGGTCAACACCGGCCGTAGCCCACCCTTCCCATCGGGCGATTGGTGCCGCTTCGAACACCATTCGTGTGGGCTTCGAAAAGCTGGATGTCCTCCTGAACCTGGTCGGCGAATTGGTGGTGAGCAAGGGCAACCTTCATGTACTTCAGCAATCCAGTGAATCCTTGTCCGAGAGCATGGCAGACCTCGCCCGATCGGCACGGCAGGCTGTCGGCAGAAAAACCGGTGCTCGACGAAACGACCTTGGCGAGGAAACGGACCGGATGAGTCGATTCGCCCGGGAAGTAAGCCGGAGCCTCGATGATCACCTCGGGCGACTCGACTTCACCGCTGCCCGTCTCCGCGATCAGGTCATGTCCCTCCGAATGGTGCCCGTGGCGCGGATCTTCACCAAACAGGAACGCACGGTTCGAGATCTGTCTCGATCGCTGGGAAAGTCGGTCCGGCTCGTCCTGGAGGGCCAAAACACCGAACTCGACAAGCTGATGGTCGAACAACTCGACGAACCGCTCCTCCATCTCGTCCGCAATGCGATCGATCACGGGATCGAGGAACCGGCCGCCCGAAGAGCGGTCAACAAACCCGAGCAGGGCACGTTGACGCTCAGCGCGGAACACCGTGGGGCCCAACTCCTGGTTCGGGTGCAGGACGACGGCCGAGGCATCGAGCCAGAGACCGTTCGGGCCCGCGCCATCGAACGATCTCTCATCGACGAAGAACAGGCCGGCCGTATGGACCGACGGCAGATTCTCCAATTCCTGTTTCAGCCGGGATTCTCCACGGCAAAAATCGTGACGAACATTTCAGGACGCGGTGTGGGTTTGGATGTGGTGGCCTCTGTGCTGGATCGTCTTCGTGGATCGGTCTCGGTGGACAGCCACCCAGGCAAGGGCACCGTATTCACGCTGACGATCCCTTTGACCCTAGCGATTCGCCAGGTCCTCCTCGTGCGCGTCGCTGGTCGGCTCTGTGCGCTGCCACTGGACTGGGTCAAACGCACGATGACGATCGACCCGGATGCGATCGACATCCTCGCTGGCCGGCCGGTGTATGGTACTGACCCACCGGTTGGGGTGGTGCAGCTTGGGACCATTTTGGGCCTGCCGTCCAGAAGCGAACCGAACAACCATCTCATTTTGGTGGAGCAGCAGGAAACCCTGTTCGCACTCGCATGCCAGGAACTGGTGGGACGCCAGGAGGTCCTCGTCAAGACCATGGGATCCTTGCTCGTGGCGCCGCCGTTCATAAGCGGTGCCACGATCCTAGACGGACGCGTCGTGCCCATTTTGGATCTGGCAGCTCTGATTCAGACACATCTCGACGGCCGCACGAACCCGCACGGCCCCGCACCGACCAGCCCGACCCGACGGACCAAGAACGCTACCATGGCCGCGGGCACTGTCCTGCTAGTGGACGATTCTCCACCAGCCAGAACGCTACTGGGCCGGATGTATCAGGACCTGGGCTTTGAAATCGTGGAGGCAGCCGATGGCGACGAAGCGGCCGACCTGGCCCAAAACCAAGCCTTCGACCTCGTGTCCACAGACGTGCGCATGCCGGTGATGGATGGGTACGAGCTTGCGCGAACGCTCCGCTCGAACCCGAACACCCGGCGGATTCCCATCGTCATGATCTCGGCCAAGGAGGACCGTATCGACGTAATCCGCGGCTTCGACAGCGGGGTGGACGCCTACCTATCGAAGCCCGTGGACAAGGAAGAACTCGCCAGAATCGTGACCCGAATCGTGCGAGGCGATAAACGATGACGCTTTCCCAACAGACCATGGTCATAGCTCTCGCGCCAAGCTTGGTGCTGGATCTGGCCCTTCGCCAAGACCTTCAAGAAAGCCCCTTCCGTGTCGAGGTGACTTCGACGGGAAAGACATTCGAGGATCTCATCGACTCGCGACGGGGCGCGGTGGCCATTTTGCCGGCCATCCACCCAGAACTCGACCCCTGGGAATTGGGACACAAACTCCGTGGGCGTCCGACGGAAAAACGGCCAGCCATCCTCTTTCTTGGACTGGACGACGAGCATCGAGCCATGGCGCGGACCGTCCCGGGCGCTGCATATCTGGAGATTCCCTACTCGGCCGACGAGTTGATGGACACGCTGCGTCGCCTCGTCCGCGAGCAGGCACTCATTCTCGTAGCGGACGACAGTGCCGTGGCACGACGCCACATCTGTTCCGCACTGACCGACTCAGGCTACAGCGTGATCGAGGCCGTGGATGGTCGCCAGGCCATGGGGCTCGTCCGGGCGGAAAAGCCAGACCTCGTGGTGACGGACGTGGAAATGCCCGAAATGGACGGCTTCTCGTTGTGCGGCCAGATCAAGGAGGACGACTCGACGGCAAACACGCCGGTGGTCATCTGTTCCGCCCGCGGGGACATGGTGGACCTGGAACGCGGCTTCGAATCTGGCGCAGACGATTACCTGGTTAAACCCGTGGATCGAAGTGACCTGCTGACGCGTGTCCGGAACCTTCTGGCCGGCGTACGGCTCGAAGGACGAGAGACCATTCTCGTGGTCGATGACAGCGCTCCGGTACGACACATGGTCGCGGACAGCCTCAGGCGCCAAGGTTTCGATGTGGTGACGGCCATCGACGGACAGGAAGGTCTCGACTTGGCCAGAAACCGTCCGCCGGATCTCGTGGTGACCGATTTCGACATGCCCAGAAAAAACGGGTTCCAGCTTGCCTATGCCCTCAAGCACGATGCTCGAACCGCAGACGTTCCAGTCATGATGCTCACCGCACGACAGGGCCGAAAAGACCGGGCCAAGATGAGAGCCGTCGGCCTAACCGCGTATCTCGTCAAGCCCTTCAGCGCAGACAAATGCGTGTCCGTGGTGGAACGGCTCCTTGCGGAGCGCCGTCTGTTGGACTACAAAAAGGCATCCCAGTACTATCTGTCCCAGGGGACGGCTCAGGCCGCCGAGGCCCAGGCGGCAGCTGGTCAGGTTGGGGCCGTTCGGGCGAGTCGCCAATGGGTGACCGTCCTTTTCGTCGATCTGCAGGGCTTTACACACATGAGCTCTCAAAAAGCCCCCGAAGAGGTGGTGTCGATTCTCAATGAATACTTCGACCGCATCTGCCCCATCATCATCGAGGAAGGCGGCGACATCGACAAGTTCATTGGTGACGCCGTGATGGCCGTGTTCACCAGTGACGAGGACGACCGGACGGCGGAATCCTTGGCAGCGGTCCGGGCTGGCGTCCGACTCCAGGAGGCCCTTGCCGGATGGAAGACCAGTAACGGAGTGACCTTGACCGCTCGGGTTGGCATCAACAGTGGGTTCGCCGTGCGGGGGGACTATGGGAGTAGACACGTGCGGCGAGACTACACCGTGATCGGCGACACGGTGAACCGGGCACAACGATTCGAATCCCAGGCTCCGCCTGGTGGTGTGCTGGTCAGCGAGGTGACCTACTCGGCCTGCGCCGAGTACGTGCTGGCGGAATCACGAACGGACATCCACCTCAAAGGGGTCGATGGACCGGTCAAGGGATACGTGATCACAGGTCTCAGAGATCCGCATACGAGCGGACAGACCCAATCAGACCCAAGCGCTCAGCGGAAGCAGCAGGAGCAATCATGAAATTCAAAGTGCTCGTCGTGGATGATTCTCACTTCATGAGACGGGCCATCAGCCATATCCTGGAGGCCGACGGCCGATTCGAGGTCGTGGCCACGGCGTCAGACGGCGCAATGGCCATTCAAAAAGCTGCGAATCTGTTGCCCGACGTGATCACCATGGACTACAACATGCCTATCTTGAACGGCGTGGAGGCGGTTCGGCGCATCGTGGCCGACCTCGCCATCCCCATCGTCATGGTGAGCGCCCACACGACGGAAGGCGCGAGGCAGACGGTCGATGCCCTTCAGGCAGGCGCCGTGGACTTTATCACGAAACCGTCAGGCGAGGTTTCCACCGACATCAGCCTCGCTGGCGACCTCCTGGTGGAACGGGTTTGGGCCGCCGCTTCGGTGGACCACAAACGATTGGTCCCAAGGCCCCGCGCTGCACCCATTTTGGTCCCGCGGGTCGCGGCCATTGGCAAGAAAGTCGTGGTCATCGCCGTCTCCACCGGAGGGCCTGCAGCCCTGAGTGCGTTCCTGCCTGCGCTGCCGAGGCGCTCCGCCATGGCGCTGGTGATCGTTCAGCACATGCCGGCCGCCTTCACCGGAACCCTGGCCGAGCGCCTGGACAGAATCGCCACGATCAAAGTGCAAGAGGCCAAAGAAGGGGACCGCCCCGTACCTGGTACGGCGCTCGTGGCTCCGGGCGGCCGGCACCTCGAATTTGCCCCGGACGGCTGCATCCACCTCTCTACGAGCGAACCGGTCAATGGATGTCGGCCCTCGGCCGATGTAGCAATGAAATCCGCGGCAGCCGTGTTCGGCTGCGATGTGGTGGGCGTCGTCATGACCGGAATGGGCCACGACGGTACCGCAGGACTCGTGGCCATCAAACAGGCCGGTGGAGCGACGGTTGCCCAAGACAAGGCCTCCTCGCTCATCTTTGGGATGCCGCGAGCCGCCATCGAACGAGGGGTGGTCGATTCCGTTATTCCCCTCGACGAACTCCCACGGCACCTCTTACAAATGAAATGAACGGATAGCTCCTGCGAAATCGAGGGGAAGACGCCAGCCGGTCAGACTGACGGCCGAGGCTCCAGGGAATCCTTCTGTCCGCCGATGAACACCTGGACGAGCTGCCAAGGCCTGACGCACCGACCATCCACTGTGACGCAGTGGTCCTGTATCTCCAACCCAAGGACCCAGCCGCCACCGTGCATTCGAATGAGCAACTCTCCGAGCACAGCCGCACAGCCTTCTTGCACGTCGATCAGATTCGAATCCACATCGGACAGGTGCCCTTCTAGCCGACGAATCCCACCCTCCGGGTCCTGTACCTTGGATAGATTCATCCCAAGATACCGAGCTGCATACTCCTTTGCCTGGATCCGAATTCGCCCTTCGCCCTTCCCGTTATCGATGTCTTCGATGGACTCCCTCAGTGCGTCTGCCTGACGGGCGACCGCGCCCTCTCCTTCGACCCCGATGGCATCAAGGGCATCCGACGCTTCATCTGGGCGACGGAGTCGCGCCAGCACGAGTGCACGGCAAAGGTGAACCGACGGTCGGTTCAAACCCAAGCTTCGAGCCGTCTCGAGGTGGGCATCCGCCTCACGCCACAAACGCCTCTCCATAAGCAATCGCGCCTGCACGAAGTGATGGACCGCGACATCCTGAAGGAACCCTCCTGGCCGACTCAGTGATAAAAGCCGTTCCGCCTCCTCCAAATGGCCTTGGTTGAGCTGCTCAGCAGCCCGTTGGGCCATGTCCAATCGCCTCAGACGCCCTCTGAAGATCATTTTCCAGAGCCAATTCATCTACCACCTCTAACTACATCCAACCACCCAAACACACCCATTTCCACAGAATGCAGCAACAGTAGACGACCCACCTGCCACTGTCAATCGAACCGAGACGTTCTGTTAGGATTCCACGTGTTTTGTTTCCATCCAACCGGTCTCTCCTTGCAACAATCGCGCGTCAATGGTCCCTGTTTGGGCGGGGCCCCAATGCCGCAAACCCTCTTTCTGGGCCCAAAAGACGATCATTTGCCGTCCTTTTCTCCTCAACTACCTTTGATTTCATCGCACAATACATTAATTAAGCATAATTGAGCTTATTTGTATTGACATATCAAAAAAATCAAAATACACTTCGCATCAACTTCAACAAACTCCCTAACAAAGGAGGGGTCCGAGATGGCCACAACAAAAAAGACAGTGAAGAAGACAACCACCAAGAAGGCGACGGCTAAGAAGCCTGCCAAGAAGTCCACGGCCAAAAAGACCACGGCTAAGAAGTCCACGGCCAAAAAGCCCGCTAAAAAGACCGTCAAGAAGACCACGGCTAAGAAGTCCACGGCCAAAAAGCCCGCTAAAAAGACCGTCAAGAAGACCACGGCTAAGAAGTCCACGGCCAAAAAGCCCGCTAAAAAGACCGTCAAGAAGACCACG
>JAGGXR010000143.1 GCA_021162935.1 Deltaproteobacteria bacterium | reverse complement strand
TTTGATAGGCCTGATTGCCGAAGCAGGTCACGGTGTAGTACCTGGCGACCTCGACGGCGTTGACCGTGTCCACCTTGGAAATCGTGCCCCGACTTTCCGCATCGTATCGATTCGCGATCCACAAGAAATTGAAGTTGACGTTGGACTGATCCAAAATCAAATCACCGTTGGGGTCCAGGTTGACCCCGTTCGCCTCCGCATTCGAATCGTCTCCAGGCATGGGGAAGGGATCATTGCCCAAATCGAAGGTCGTGCAGTACTCCGAGCAGTTTCCGCAATCGGTTAGGACGCCTTCATCCGTCTGACCGTCACAGTTATCGTCCACGCCGTTGCATATTTCCTCGACGCCGGGATGGACGAGATTGTTGTCGTCGCGGCAATCCGGGCCGGCGGGGCACCCCTCCCCATAGCCATCGTGGTCCAGGTCCGTTCCGTTGGGACAATCCGGAGGTGGGTTCTGGTTCCTGTTCGAATTCGCATTCTCATTCCCGTTCCCATTCGAATTCTCATTCTCGTTCGAAGTCCCCGTGCCAGGATGAGGTCCGCAGCCAACGGCAATGAGGCCAAAAAGACCAACGACTCCAAAGAACGAAAACACCAGACGCCGTGTCATGACACATTCTCCTTATCAGGCCCCGCACACCCAAGACACGGGGCTCATGGACCCCCAACAGCCCAACGACTAGGCCCCCTTCGTCTACGATTGGAAGTATACTATGCCGTCTTTCGCTCAACAAGGACAGTGTCATCAAGGAGTGCGTCCCGACTGAGAACCTCATGGAAACGACAGCAACGTCAGCCGAGACCGGGACATGCCAAAGACGCCTACGCGACCTATTTCACCCTGCCATCCAAAGTCTCGGATGCCTCAGCCCCATCACGACCGCTCGTTGCGACTCTGAGGCGGCCGGTCAAGACCCGCAAGATTCCCTTGACGATCTCGTACTTCTGGGCGAGCAGGTCCTCGAAATCCCTCGCCTCGATCCTTAGAAGATCCACCGCCCCGACGGCCAAGGCGTCCGCGCTCCTTGGTTGGTGATCGAGCAAGGCCATCTCGCCGAAGCACTCGCCTTTCTGTAGCATCGCGACCTGCCGCCCACGATATCGAATGGCCACCTTCCCGCTGAGTACCAAATACATGGCATCGCCTGGGTCTGATTCCGAAAAAATCGTACGGCTCGCCGGCACGGCAAGCTCAGTGGCAATCTCGGCGATACGGTGGAGTTCCTCGCCGCTCAAAGCGGAAAAAATCGGTACTGTCTTAAGAAAGAGTATTCGATCGATCATGGGTCGCATGGCCGTCGCCTCCACCAGGCTCGCATGAGTGACTCCGGTCATGAGACCCGGCAACTCATGCAAGGCAAATGCCTTGAGATAAAAATCCGGCGCAGCCGCCAGGGCCACACCTGGACGCGCCTCGGCTTCTTCGTATGCCTGCCGGACCAGAACGGGAACCCTCCCCAAAAGCCCTGGGTCCACACCACGTTCTATGAGCGGAACCGCCATCACTGCAAAAAACGAAACACAGATGTTATCGATCAACTCCGCCGACGCCGCCACGAGACGTCGGTCCCCGCTGACCACGTTCGCCTGGAGTCTGGCGGCTGTCTCACGGTCCATCAGAAGGCCCACGAGCGCCACGGATTGCTCCTGAACCCTGCGCTGGAGATGGTCGAGTTCCGCCCAAAACAACGGGGCTTCGCCAGACTTCGGATGGACTCCGGCTCGCAGTCCGAGATACCGAAAACCTGCCACAGCCGTTTCTTCGAGCCGTTTTGCCACGACCGCTCGAGATAGACCGGCCCGAAATCGTCCGTCGTCTCGTGCTAACGCCTGTGCCGCACCAAGACGCACGAAGTATTTCGGGTGACCGAGCAGATCCACCAACAACCCGACGGCGTCGTCCGAGTCCACGGACAACACGATGCGAGGAAGCAGACGCAACAGCACCTCGTCCGAACCGTCGGCCACGCGCCGCAAAAGCGCAATGGCTGCGCTTCCGAGTTGTGCTGCCGCCCGGGCCGCCTCCAGTCTCGGCCCCGTTTCTGTCAGGCACGTAAGCAAATCGGGGACCCGATCGCGAAGCGCCATGTCCCCGACGCAACGCAGTGCTTCCGCCCGCACCCGTTCATCCGAATCAACGAGCAGCAGATGAACCAAATCGGACGACCACCGTGCCTTCATGATCCGAATCGCCACGGCGAGATCGATCCGGTCACCAGACTCGGAGGAACGGACGAGCCGGTTGCAGACATCGACGACGCTCGTGCGATGCAACCCACTGACGTCATCGGTACCTAAAAGCCACAATGCCGACGCTGCTCGAACCATCGGCCTTGGATCGACCAACGCCGACTGCATTCTCGCTTCCACGACCGCCGGTGCAGCTACCTGACTCCAAAGAGCGAGCGTCTCTGTCACCACCCGGCCATCCGGATCATCGAGTGTGTTCTCGACGAGACGCAAAACGCGCGCGCCCCCCGATTCCCGCAAAAGACGGATCGCCTCCAACCGCACCGTGGCCGAAGGGCTCTCCAAAGCAGCCTCGACAACCGGGGTGATCCCATCTGCTGGCAGCCCGGTCAGCAAGCCCAAGACGAAAGTCGCCCGTCCGTCCGGCCCTTCGCGAACCGCGTGAATGAAACGCTCCAGGACGGTCCTATCCGGGATTAAGGCGAACGTATCTCCCTGCGCCCCGCTCAGATCTAGGTGCCGCCGATCCAACGCCTGGTTGAGAGCTTCGACATATGCACGTTTGCCACGAAAACCCAGCCAACAGGCGGTTGCCAACGATGCGCCTCCAGCCACGCCGACAACCCATCCCACGGACCAGGAGACGGCGAAAAGCATCAGAACCAAGGCGCCCAAGGCATAAGACACAGGCGACAACACTCCCTTGATCAGCGTCATGGCCTGGAGTTTTTCCACTTTGGGAACCGGGGTATAAAGACCCTGCACCGCAGGGCTGTACAGAGCCGTTTTGAGCAACCGTTCCACAAAACGCAGGACGGCAAGGAGAGCAAACGAAGGGGACAACACGAACACCGACGTCCCAATCGCCACGACCGCGGGAGCTGAAGCGGAGCCAGCCACGACGCCAAACCTCGCCAGGAATCGACTGCTGCCGAAGATCTGCACCAAAATTTGCGCCCCCCCCAGCAAGGCAAGGAAAAGGGCCAGGAAAGAGGCCAACCCCTCACTCGTAAACCTGCGCTGCAACTCCGTCATGAATGCGTAGTCCAAAAATTCCTGGGACAACCGCATCAGTATCGTCGCCACAGCAAACAGACGCAGAAGTTCGACCTTCCACAGGCTCGCCAGGCCTGAAAAAATATCCTGAAAAAAACGCTGCCAGAACCCTTCGCGACGACTCCCTGACTCGGCCCTCCAAACCGGTCTCGTCTTCGCCTGCGTCCACCGAAAACGAGACGATCCCCCATCGCCTACTGTGGGAAGCAAAACGAACGCAGCCAAGGCCAGCGCGACGACGAGCCAACTCAACTCTTCTGGACGCATACCATGGACCACCAACGGATGAACCACCAGACCGCTGACAACGAAAGCCGTGCTGGCTCCCAAGCCGACCAATGGCATGACGCGCCTAGCCTGTCTTGGGTCACAAGAATTGTTCACCAGATTCCACGAAACCACTACGGCCAGCAGACCGGATACCTCCACCCAAACGTAGAGAAGGTAGCCCGACCACGGCAGCCAAGCACCAAACAGGCGCCAGAAGGCAAACCCGCCAGCCACGACGGCGAGCACCCAAGCAGAAACACGGCGAGGGGCGAAATGCCGCGCCAGACCTGCAAGGCCGACCGATACAAGGACCAACCCCAGCGCCGCCATCAAGAATGCTGTCGGAATATCCGCGCGGCCATGCTCGGACAGAAACACTGAATACTGAAGAACCTTGCCGACGGCCTGGATGGAATGGCCAAAAAACACGAACAGAGCCAGCACGGCGGCTTTCTTGCCCTCGCCGCGTCTCAGCCCCAGCACAGGATTGCCCCTTTTCCAGACAGGGTCACGGAAAACTCACGATACCAGGCGGGACAAAATGACCTGTGGGTCTCAGCACGAATCCGAAGCCAAAATGGATCAGAAAAACCAGCAACCATTTGGTCGGCCTACGAATTCGCCTTGTTGTGCGATAGGATCTCAGAAGCCCCTGCAACCGATGAGGACAGGGCCTTCTTCACCTTCTGAGCCGCATCGGCCGAAATGGCCGTCCCAGCCTCCATGGCAGCAGTCAGGCTCGTCTGCAACACGTCGCTCGCATTGACGCCCACCTTCTTCGCGCCTTCCAAGACACCATTGACCGCCGCAACGGCCACCTGGCCAACGTCCTGCCCAGACGCACTGGCCGCCTCCACCGCTGACGTCACAGCACTACGCACGGCACCAGTCAACTCGGTTGCGGTCTTCGAGACACCAGAGACGACCCCGATCACCGTCCCCTGAGTCACTTTTCCTACGCTACCGCCGACCTCGGCCGAAGCCTGAACCGCTTCGCCCACGAGCCGTGCGATGGCTTTTTCCACATCACTGCCCACATCCGACAGACCCTGAATCACGCCGCTGACCACGGAACCGGCAGCCTGAATCGCCCCAACGGTGGTTTCGGACGCACTCGACAGCACCCCGGTCAACAGATTCACCCCGACCTTGAGAGCATCCGCCCCGGACTCGTCGGCAGCACGAATCGCACTGCGCGTTCCCTGGGCTGTCGCCTGACTCATCTGCCCTGCAAGTTCCAGCGCCACCTGGGTCGTCTCCTTGACCCGCTGCCCGATGGTGTCCACCACGACCTTGACCACATCGTCGGCATCCTTGACCACCTTGACAAGAGAGCCCTTGACGAGATCCGTCAACCAACTCACCGTCGAATCCCCTTTTTGCGCTGTGTCCTTCATCGTCGTTTCCTCCTCAATTTTGCTCAATCGACCTTTTCCGTACTGAGCAGCTCAGACGGCTTGCCCGTCGGTCCCCGCTTCACAAAACGGACATACCTCCAGACCATCATCCCTCGCTGTTGGCCAAGGCCTTTTCGCATCCGTCCAGCCACATACCTTCGTATCCTTTTCTACATACAGCCCGGTCGTGTCAAATGCAACCATACCCTGAGCTTTTTGCGCTGTTGGAACGTCCACGAGTAAGTCATCATCCGACGATGCATCGGCGCTCGGGCTGTAACGAATCATCACAGAGACCAAGTAGGAAATTTGGCCATCTCGGGATCTTGCCCTGCCGGGATCTTGCCCTGCGGAGATCTTGCCCTGCGGAGAGCGACAGGCTATGGAAACCGTATCGAGGCAGATCCTGTCCACAACTTTCCACTGATGTCCCAAACCGTACTGTCATTTTCCAAAAAACTTTTGCACCAAGAATGCTGTACGAATTGCCAATCATCGGAACGAAACGAATCAGACATATCGCTACCATCAAAATTCGCAAAGTTCCATAAAACAAGGCATTGCGAGATTCTTATCGCCAAATATCGCCATTTCGAAAGCCAAAAGCATCATGAAAACAAGCTGAGATTTTTGTCGTTTTTAACTGCTACCCCTGAACATTCTTTCCGTATAAGAAAAGTTTTTCGGTATTCGTGTTTTTTTCTTGATCGAGCTTCCGGCAATGCTATGATTAATGTGATTTTAATGAGTGACCAGGGCGGCGGTACGTCTCCATCTGCCTGTTTGGGAAACGGTAAATCCGCGCCCTTTCTTTTTTTTAGGGCCCGCATCTCTTTTTCGGGCCCTTTTTTATTTTTGGCTTCGCCTTCTTGTTTTGCCCGAACTCTTTTTCGACCCCTCCCTCAGAAACGATTCAACCCCTTCCTTAAATTTCTACTGGCACTGCTGAACCGACGCGGGCGACACCTAGACGAAGGCGACACCTATCCGGTTGCCTGCTCGAGCCGCTCTTCGAGGAGCGTCACCAATTCGACGAGGCCGCAGCCTTCGTCGCCAAAGCCTTCGGCCACGGCACGACTGTCGGCCAGCAGATGGCGAGAACGCTCCACTGCCTGATCCGCGTACTGGCGATGTTCCTGGTCCAAGGCGTCGTCGATGTGTTGGAAGGCCAACCCCATGGCAATGCCATAACGCCGCACTTTTTCGACAACCGCGTCGTCCGCCTCGGCCAGGAGGGCGCCGATCACCGCCGAGGCCTCGAAAAGCGCGGCCGTCTTGCCTCTGTGGATCCGTTCGAGTTCATCGAACGAATGAACCGCCTCGGTCGCCCCGAGTTCCAGGTCAAGGACCTGTCCGCCCACCAGCCCCCACCAACCAGCCAGACGGGCGAGTTCCGATACGGCTCGCAGCTGAAAAAGAGACTCGGGAGGCGTTGCGAGAAAATCGAAGGCCAACGTCAAAAGAGCGTCGCCCACGAGGATGGCGTTCGCCTCGCCAAATGCCTTGTGGCACGAAGGTTTGCCGCGGCGCATGGCATCGTCGTCCATGGCCGGCAGGTCGTCGTGCACGAGTGAATACGCATGGATCAACTCCACGGCGCAGGCCCCGCTCAGCGCTCGCTCCGGGTCGGCTCCACAAGCCCGACAGGCTGACAACACCATAATGGGACGCACGCGCTTGCCGCCCCCAAGAACCGAATACCTCATGGCCTCCCCAATGCGTCCCGGCACCTGATCGCCCGAAGCTGCTGGTAGCCTCCGATCCAACTCGCGATTCACCAATTCACGATACTCACTGAGCAGTTCCGACATGATTCCTCCTATCCTCGACAAGGGGGGTCCTCGCCCGGTCGTGCAGTCTGCGGATGCAATGGGGGCCCAAGGAATCCGACAGTCCAATTAAATCCGACGGCCTTCTTTGTCAACCAAGGTTTTTCATATTACAGAATCACGTTCTACTTGACAACATGCAGTTTTACCTCTAAGCGTTACGTTAACAAAAACAAAAAAGAGGTCTATAATGACACAAGAACATTTAAACCACCTTCGGGACCGCATTGGACAGGTCAACATGGAGATCCTTCATCTCCTATCGGAACGCGCCGGCCTCGTGGCCCAAGTACGCGAATACAAGGAACAATGTGCGCTCAATCTCTACGACTCGGAACGGGAGGCCTCGATGATCGAATCGTTGGTCGCTTCCAACCCCGGCCCCTTTCCGGATCGAGTCATTCGGTCTCTGTTCAAGGAAATCTTTCACGCTTCTCTTTTCTTCATGGAAGAAAAAACCCTCGACGACATGATGGTCAGTGTCCAGGCTGGGCCACGAAAAACCATCGACGTGAAGGGATTCGAAGTGGGAACAGAGCCATTTTTCATCGCCGGCCCCTGCTCGGTGGAAAGTGACGAACAGATGGATCAGGTCGCCGCCGGCCTGTCCCAACTCGGGGTCCCCATTTTGCGGGGCGGAGCCTTCAAACCAAGGACCTCACCATACAGCTTTCAAGGTTTGGGTGTCGAAGGACTCAGGATGTTGCGGGCTGCCGCAAACCGCTACGGCATGAGGACCGTGTCCGAAGTGACCGATACGAGACTCGTGGACGTGGTTGCCGAATTCGCCGACATCCTCCAGATCGGCGCGCGCAACATGTTCAACTACGAACTACTCAAAGAAGTGGGTCGGGCCGGCAAGCCCGTTCTGCTCAAGCGTGGATTTTCGGCCACCATCGACGAGTTCCTACAGGCAGCCGAGTACATCATGCTCGCCGGCAACACGAACGTCATCCTGTGCGAGCGAGGCATCAGGACATTCTCCCGCCGAACGAGGAACACCCTGGACATCTCGGTGATCCCTCTGCTCCAGCGAATGTCCCGCCTGCCCGTCGTGGTGGACCCGAGCCACGCCGCCGGACGAAAGGACGTGCTGACCGACCTGACGGCAGCCGCGTTTGCGGCCGGCGCCGATGGCGTCATGGTGGAGGTCCACCCGCACCCGGCTACGGCACGTTCCGACGCGAAACAACAACTGACCATTGCAGAATTCGCCGACTTGACGAACAGCGTGGCTCGCCTCGCCACCCAACGAGTCCCGACCCCGAAGCCGACACCGGCAGCCATGACGGCGAGGGCAGGACAGACGAACCTGCAGACAGCAAAAATGACGGTTCGACCAAAAAATTAGCGAGTCTGGGCGCTGGAACCAATCCAGCGCCGGACAAAACAACCCACCATGGACGTCCATCGTCTGGCAATTGACCCAAGTCAACCAACGAACCAGCCGTTGGGGTCCATGATGATGGCCGGTTTTGACCGGCTTGCAAGGAGCGCGTGATGAGACTGAGTGTTGCATGCAACTTCGATCCCGAATTGATCGAGGGCCTCAAGGGATATCCGGTCTACGAAGTCTACGGCAAGCTGACCTCCGACTACTTCGGCGGCGGCAGACCGTCTTTCTATCTTCCCGAGGTGGACAAGAAAAAACTCGAAGAATTCGTCGCCCTCACCCACAAATCCGGCATCGAGTTCAATTACCTGCTGAACGCCACATCAATGGGCAACGTGGAATTCACCACCGAGGGCCAGCGCGAGCTGACCAAGATGCTCGACTGGCTCAGTGACATCGGGGTGGACTCGGTGACCACCGCGTCCCTGTTCTTTCTGCGCACCATGAAAAAACGCTACCCGAACCTCAAGGTTCGAATCTCCTCCCATCGATACACGGACACCCCCAGGAAAGTCCGTTTCTGGAGCGAAGAAGGCGCCGACTGCATCGTGCTCTCGGAAGTGAACATCTATCGCGAATTCGAGGACCTCAAAACCATGCGCGAGTCCACGGACGTGGACCTGAGCCTCATCGTGAACAACTCCTGCCGGCAGGACTGCGCCATTGCCGGCAGCCATGCCGTCTCGCTCAACGCAGCATCCCAGGACGGGAGCAAGGACAAAGGCTACCCTATCGACTACTGGATGCTGTCCTGCATGCAGATTCGCCTCCAGGATCCGGTCAACTTCATTCGAGCCAACTGGATCCGACCAGAGGACCTGGAGCGATACGAGGCGCTCGGCTATGACAACTTCAAGATCGTCGAGCGCAACACGCCGACCAAGGCACTGCTCGAACGAGTCAAAGCATACAGCGAACGCTACTACGAGGGAAACCTGGCTGACCTCATCCTTGCCTGGAACTACTCCGAAGATAAGTACCAAAAGCAGGACCGCGACTTCTACTCGTATCGGCGCATGCTCAAGTACTTCGTCAAACCAAAATCCGTCAACCTCTTCAAATTCTGGAAGATCAAGGAACTAGGTGAGCATCAGAGTCTGCTCTATCCCAGAAAGGCAGGCACCAACGGCATCTACATCGACAACCGAGCGCTCGATGGCTTCCTGGACCACTGGCCAAAACACGGCTGTCTGTCCCGCGATTGCAACAAGTGCCGCTACTGCAACCGATTGGCGGACAAAGCCGTTCGCATCGATCCCGCATACCGGGACAAGGCGCTCGACCAATTCCAAGAACTTTTCGAGGAAATGCACAGTGGCGGTCTGTGGGAATCACATCTCAAGACGGCCTGGAACTCGGCAAAGAAAATTGCCGCCAGGCACATGCCCCGACAGCAGTAGATGTGATGCCGACCAGGCTCCCTGGATTGCCACGACGCACGAACACAGCACAATGAAAGGTGACGTCATGACAACGAAGAGAGCAGTCGTGGTTGGTGCGGGGCCTGCGGGAAGCCTCGCAGCCCTGTCGCTCATGGAAACGAACCTGTTCGAAGTCACGCTGATAGACCGTACGACGCTGCCCAAAACAAAGCCTTGCGGGGGCGGGCTGGGCCCGTCGGCCCTCAATCACCTCCGCATGATCGGCCTGGAACCCAAAATCATGGCCGAGGCCTACCCGATACGAGGCGCCAGATTTCACACACCAAAGGGACGACAGGTCGTACTGGGAGGAAACGCTGTTGCCGCGGCCGTCTTGCCACGAGAACGGCTGGACCTGGTCCTTGCCCGCGAGGCGGAACGAGCCGGGGCGCGACTCGTCGAGGAATGGCCCGTAACAGGCGTTCTGACCGACGAACAGACGGTCACGGGAGTGTCCGGTCCCAAGGGGGAGATGGAGGCGGACCTCGTGGTGGTGGCGGCGGGCGGCACGACCTCGCTCGCGGGCGGCACGTTTTCTCGCCTCCAATGCATCTGGCAGCAAATCGAAGGAGCGAACTACCTGCCTGGCACTATCGAAATGGTGATCACCAAGAAAATTGCGCCTTGGTACGCCTGGCTCTTTCCCGAAGGCCAAGGGCGGGCGAACATCGGCATGTGCTGCATTGCCGGACACCTCGACCGCAACGGTCTCCAGGAGACCTTCGACCAAATCTGTGACGAACAACTCGCGCCGGCTCTGGCAGGAACGACCAGAGGGCCCCGTCGATTCATGGGCATCCGGACATCGCGATGGCCCAGGCTCGCCAATCGACCTCATCTGTGGGTGGCGGGCGAAGCCGCGGCCTTGACCAACGAGGCCACGGGCGAAGGCATTGGGCAGGCTATGATCAGCGGTCGACTCGTGGGCCAGGCAGCAGCTCACTGGGACGATCGAGGAGAAGAGGGGGCCAGGAAACTCTACGAACGTACGATTCGTCGGACTCTCGGCCCCGGGTTGGGCTCATCGATCCTGATCGAGCATTTTGCCGCCAGCCCCGCACTCGAAGCGACACCGAGATTGGCCAAGGGGCCGACCTCCGCATTGCTTTCCAAATTCGTAACCCGCGCCCTGGCGAGCTGATGGTCCTTTGGCCGGACGCCATGCCGAAGGCACATGCTTTTGCCAAAGGCACATGCTTTTGCCATACAACGACAGCCATACGATGCAACGATGTCCAAAACGGACCATGACAAGAAAGGATGCCCATGACCGGACCAAGCCCTGAACCAATCACCGCAACCGAATTCGAAACCATCGACCAGGCCATCACGGCTGCCCTCAATCACCTGGCGGGAAGGCAGACCGAGCAGGGCGCGTGGTTGGGCGATTACGGCGGTCCCCTGTTTCTGCTGCCCATGTACGTGGCGACCACCTACATCGTTGGGAAACTGCCCGAGTCCGAGCAGGCTCAGGACATGATTCGGTACTTTCGCAACCATCAAAACGGCGACGGCGGCTGGGGCCTCCACATCGAGGGCCACAGCCACGTGTTCACGAGCGTGCTCATTTACGTGGCCATGCGGCTCCTTTCCGTCCCACAGGACGATCCGGACCTGATCCGGGCCAGAACATGGTTCTTACGACATGGAGGCGCCAAAACCGCCGCATCCTGGGGCAAATTCATGCTCGCTGTCTTGAACCTGTACGACTACGAGGGCCTCGAACCAGTGCCACCTGAGACCTGGATCCTTCCCGAATCGCTGCCCTTCCACCCCTGGCGCTACTGGTGCCACACGCGCATGGTCTACCTGCCCATGGCCTACCTGTACGGAACCAGATCCGCCATTCCGGTAGACGACCGGATCGCGGCTCTACGCAAGGAAATCTACGATGAACCCTACGATGGCATTGCCTGGCGTTCCCTACGGGCCGAGGTCTCTGCCACGGACTCGTACGCGCCCAAGAGCGCGGTCCTCAACGGTCTATTCTCCCTGCTCGGCGCCTACGAAAAGAGGCCCATCGCCTCGATTCGACGTAAAGCCCTCAACCGCATTTTGGAGATGATCCAGCACGAGGACGATGCCACCCACTCCCTCTGCATCGGGCCAATCAACTCGCTCTACAACACGATCGTATGGCACTTCCACCGGCCGGCCGGTCCCCAACTCGCCGCTCATCTCGAAACCCTACCGACGTATCTGTGGCAGGCCGACGATGGCACCAAGATGAACGGGTACAACAGCACGGAACTGTGGGACACGGCCTTTGCGGTCCAGGCCTTCTTCGCGACCGAGAAACAAGAGCCATACCGACCAAGCCTCGAAGCTGCCCACAGATTCATCGAATCCAACCAGATCGTGAAAAACGTACCGCAACACGAACGATTCTACCGACATCCATCCAAGGGCGGCTGGCCCTTCTCGAATCGGGCGCATGGATGGCCCATCAGCGACTGCACGGCCGAGGGCCTGAAAGCTTCATTGCTCCTCAATCCCATGGTCGACGAGCCCATCGAAACGGAGCGGCTCGGCTGGGCCGTGGATATGATCCTCTCGTACCAAAACGACGATGGAGGCTGGGCCACCTACGAGCGCATTCGTGGACCGAACTGGCTCGAACGACTCAATCCATCCGACGTGTTCGGTGACATCATGATCGAGCACTCCTACCCGGAATGTTCCTCGTCCTGCATCCAGGCCCTGGACGCCTACCGAAAACAATTCCCCAAAGACCGATCCGCAGCGATCGTCCAGTCCATCGACCGGGGCAGGCAGTACCTACTCGACTCCCAACGAGCCGACGGCTCCTGGGAAGGCTCATGGGGCATCTGCTTCACCTATGGCACCTGGTTCGGCATCTGGGGCTTGCTCGCCGCCGGTCTCAAACCATCCCACCCAGCCGTCCAGCGCGCATGCGACTTTCTTGTCGCCAAGCAACTGCCCGATGGAGGCTGGGGAGAACTGGCTGAAAGCTGCCGGGTCAGACGCTACGTCCACACAGAGGAAGGCCAGGCCGTCATGACATCCTGGGCGCTCCTTGCCCTGGCTCGGGCCGGCCACAAGGACTCGAAGGCTGTCCGAAACGGCGTCCGCTTCCTCGTGGACCGCCAGCGCCCCGATGGAACCTGGCCCCCAGAGCACATCGCCGGGATGTTCAACAAAACGTCTGCCATCCATTACGATAATTACATCCGGATCTTCCCGCCCTGGGCCCTCGCCCTCTGTCGGTAGTACATCTCCTCCGGAACTGGGGCCCGTCCCAGAGAACCGGCCCTGGCGAAGCCCTTCCCACTGGACCCCTCAGCGATCCCGCTCACCTTCCCCCACTCATCGCCGTCGCCTCGCGATCGCTCTCACCTTCACCCATCCATCCCC
>JAGGXR010000012.1 GCA_021162935.1 Deltaproteobacteria bacterium | reverse complement strand
GGGGCCGCCGTCCAGGATACGTTTTCCAGTTGGACGTTCCTGTCAAGGTCGGAGTCTCGATTCAAGGTCGGAGTCTCGATACCGACCTCGCCGGGGGGAAGATGGCCCTCAATCGGCGGGTCGATGTGGAACTCGTCACGCTGAGGTCAGGTGTCCCTGTCGGGCAGGCTGTTCGCTGCGAGGGTGACCAGAATCTGTCCTGACGGGCCCGGGGTTGGCCATTGTCTGGCCAGGCGCTTCATGCTGGAGTCGTGCCTTTCATGGTGGAGCGGCGCTTGGTTTCGATTCGTGTCGTGGCGTCACATCCTTCGGAGCGCCGACCCGCAAGAGGAGTGGCTGCAATTCCGGTCGGCCGGGAAGTCGGTGGTGACGGCGGTCGGCGGGCCGGTCACGGGACCATGCGGTCTGTGTTCCGTTGGTGGTCGGCTGGAGTCGTTTCTTTTGGAGGCCGTTCGAATGTGGCGTAGGTGGGCACACTTTTTGCTCTCTAGGTTGTTCGTTCGTTTGTTTATTCGTTTGTTCGTTCGTCTCCAGTCCGTCGTTGCTGCGTTTGGTCCAAGGCGGTGGCCGCCTCGTGCCGGTCCCTTCGGACCTTCGCTTCCAACGGGGCATGGTTTCGTGGCTTTGGTCCTTGGGAGCACGATGGTTGAGAGGATCGTGGGAGGTGTCGTGATGCCGTACAGGCCTGAATCGAGGGAGCGTGGAAACCAAAGGGAACTCGTGGGGTGGTTCGGGGTGGTCGCCGTGTGGATGGCCCGGTTCGTCTTCGCCCTGGCTCTGGCCGGCGCGGTCGGACTCGGGGTGGCGAGCTTGTTCGGCGCCTGCGCCGCCGGCTACGACCGCAACTGGGATCTGGATCTGGATCCGCCACGTCTGGTGGCCCTGTCCGGGCTCTCAATAGGAGATCCAGGAGCCCTGCTTGTGCTCTCGCCCTTGGATCCGCTGCAGGCGGAGTTTTCAGAGCCCCTCGATGCTGCGTCGGTGGACCAGGATCACATCGTGCTCGTGGAGGGCGTTGCGGGGGCGGCCTGCCGTCGAGACGCCGACTGTCCGTCCCTCGTACAGGGCGCTGCGTCGTTCTGCGTGGACGAGGTCTGCCATGCCTCCCCGGTGGGTCAGGCCTTCTGCAAGGACCTGGAGCGCGTCCCTTTGTCCGAGAGTCGTTGGAAGCTGGTGGTGCCCGCCGTGGTCCAGGTGGGCATGGACAGCACCGTGACCGTGACGCCGCTCGTGCCCTTGACTCCGAATCGGCTCTACAGTCTGGCCGTGGGCCCGGTGCAGGACCTGGCAGGAAATCCCGTCGTGGATGGCCAGGGTCGAGTCGCAACCCTGGTGGTTCATTTCGTGACCAGCGATCCGTTTCGGTCCTGTGTGCCCGTGCACCTCGTGCGGCCTTCGGATGGGGCCGATCGGGTGCCCACGAATCTGCCTCTGGTCGTGTTGCGGGCGGAGCAACCTCTCGATCCGGGCGCGCTGGCCGGGATGACCCTCCATGCGGCGGGCAACACCGGGTCGGTGGTGGCAAACTGGAGAACCTGCAAAGACGAGCCGGAAGGAATAGGCGCCTGCTACGAAGGGGCGATCGCAGGAGAGCTGGCACCTGCGAGTCGGTATGAGGTGACAGCGGCGGCCCCGCAGCCCGGACAGGCCTGTGCCGTGGTGCGTGCGGCTCAAAACCTTTCTGGAAGCGGGTCGGAGGAGGACGGGAATGGCGCCCAGACCGTGGGGTTCGTGACCGCCTCGGGCCCGGACCTGTCGCCTCCAACCATTGCTCTGTCGCCCGTGGTGCAGGTGGGGCCCTGCATCGAGATCTCGGTGGATGGTGACGAGCCGGTCACGGCCCGGACGACCCTATGGCGCATGGGCGGCGCCGGGCAGGGGGAGCCGCTGCTGTCCTTGGAGCAGCGTGATGAGGCGCTGCGACATCGATTCCTCATCGACGTTGCAGCGTTGGGCGCTGTGGGTGACCTGGACGTGTTGGCGCAGGGCCTGGACGCGGTGGGCCACGAGGCCTGGGCCGGACCGGTCACCGCCTCCATGGCGCCCACGGCGCGTCGGGTCGTGATCACCGAGGTGCTCTCCAACCCAGCGGGTAAGGAGCCGGACCAGGAGTTCGTCGAGGTGCTCAATCTGGAGGATCAGCCTGTGGACCTGGGCGGGTGGACCCTGTCCGATTCCGTCGATGGGCAGGCAGACGCGTTGCCCGATGTCACCCTGGCGCCAGGCCAGTACGGGGTCATCGTCGGGGATCGGTACGACCCGGACGGCGGTTCCGACCCGGCGCCACAACTCGGATCGGTCCTGGTGCGCTGTGATAGCTCTCTTGGGTCCGCGGGATTGGCCAATGCGGGCGAGCCGGTCTTTCTGCGCAATGCCGAAGGCGTCATTGCGTCGGCCCTCGCCCATCCGATCGACATGTCCAGCAGCAAGGACAACGGCTGCTCGGTGGAGCGGACCGCGGCGGCCGCTTGCCCGCAGGACCCGGTCTGGGCTCCAAATCGCGATGGCACATCCACCCCAGGTGGTCCCAATAGTTGGTGGTAGCCCTGTTGCTCGGCGAGGTTGGTGCTGGTCCTGGTCTGCGATGGCGCTGGTGGCGTGGCTCCGCCAAGTCGCCGGGCCCGGGCGCCTATGCGTTGGAGGTTTCAGCCGTGGCGTGCGAGGCCCACCTGGTGGCAGATGGTCTGGAGGTTGGCCTCGACGGGCATGGCGCCGTCGAGCCAATGGATGCTGGTGCCGCGTCGTTCCATGCGGCGGAACCAGGTGCGCTGCCGTTTGGCGAATTTGCAGATGGCTCGATACAGCCCTTCGGTCAGATCCTGTCGGTCGATTCGACCGGCCAGGTGGTCGGCGATGAAGCGGTATTCGAGTCCATAGGCCCTGAGCCGATCCGGATCGATGCCTGCGGCGATGAGGTCGGCGACCTCTTCGATCATGCCCGTGGCGAGGCGAGCTTCCAGCCGCCGCCGGATGCGTCGGCGCAGCACGTCCGTGGGCCACCGGACTCCGAAGATTCGTCGGTCCAGGTCCGGCATGGCCGGGGCCTGCCCTGGATTCCGGTTGGTGGCCTCGGCGATTTCGATGGCGCGGACGAGCCGTTCGTGGTCCTCGGTGTCCGTCTTGTTGTGGAGCGGGCGGAGGGCGGCCAGTCGGGCCACGAGTTCGTCGTGGGACGCGTCGGCGAGCTTCGCGCGCAGGGCCTCGTCTCGTTCCACGGGAACGAATTGGTATTGGGACAGGACTGCGTCCAGGTAGAGACCGGAGCCGCCGCACAGAATGGGAAGATGGTTGCGGTTTTGGATCTGCGGCAGCAGGCGAAGGAATGCCTGTTGGTAGTCGAAGACCGTGTATTCGTCGCCCGGGTCCGCCACGTCGATGAGGTGGTGCCGAATGGAATCTCCGTCGATTTCGTAGTCGTCCAGATCTTTGCCCGTGCCGATGTCCATGCCCCGATAGACCTGGCGGGAATCGGCACTGATCACCTCGCCGCCGACCGCATGGGCGAGGTGCGCGGCGAGACTCGTCTTTCCGCTGGCGGTGGGGCCCAGGATGCAGACGAGTCGGTTGCGTTCCGTCATGTCGTGTCGCCTCCCTTGCCGGATGGCCGGACGGAAGGATCCGCGTCGTCGGCTGTCGATCGGGGGTCGTCCGTGGCTCGTTTTCGCGCTCCGTTTCCCCTGCTGCTCCTGCCCTGCTCGTGTCCAGTTGCGCCGTAGAGCCCGATGAAGTCGTGCCAGGTTTCCTGGCGTTTCCGTCGGCCTTCGTCCTCCCATTCGGCCAGGACGTGGCGCAGCGCATCGAGCGACTCCACGGAAGCCGTCTCGAACCGCCATGCCCCCTCCAGGAATGGAGCGACGAGTGAGCGGAATCGGTCCGGGATTCGGTGGGCCCGTCGTTCGAGGAACCTGGTGAGGTGCTGTTCGTCGCAGCGGGCCTGGTCCTGGCATCCATCCGCCCAGCGCCGTCGGAGGTACTGGAGGATGCGCAGGCCGTCGAACCGTTCGTGGCAGGCCCGCACGAAGCGTGTTCGGTCCCTGTGGTTGCGACGCAACGTCGCCCAGGGATCCTCGCATCGAAGCTGTTGACCGAGGAACGTGGTCACCTGGCTGAGGCCGTCTTCGGCCCAGTCTTTTTCGTGCAGCCCTGGATCGTCGAACGAGGCTGAAAACGACGCGATGGCTGCTGCCACCTCGTCGAACCAGTCGGGAGCAAAGAAGTGGTAGGGGCCCCAATCACCCCGGATGCCACGGGCCACGGCGGGGCCGGTGCCCATGGGCACCCGTCGGGAGGGGCGGCTGGACGGGTGGACCCTCCTGTCGGTCCATAGGGCCAGGGGGCCGAGTTTTGCGAGCTTTTGGAGCAGGTAGAAATCTTCGGCAGCGGATCTGGGCTGCATGCCCCCGCTGCGTTGGTAGGCCCACACGGGAAAGGCGATGGCCGACCCCATGGCCGTGAAGGCAAAGGGCGTCGCGCTGTCCAGGAGATTGCAGAACGTGTATCGCAGATAGAGTTCATAGCGCAGCATGGCGCGATCCTGCGCCTCGTCGCCGGTCAGGCCATGGTGGTACCTGGCAGCGAGGCCCGTGGCTCCTGGATGCCGGGCAAAGGTTTCGACCACGGATTCGAGGTAGCCTGGGTCCATGGTCGTATCCGCATCGAGACTCACGATGAGGTCCTGACTCGACTCAGGTCCGGAGCCGAGATCAGAAAGGCGGGTCCACATCCGGTTTGCTGTCCGCCCTGACGAGCCGTTGGTGGTCTGGCCCTGTGTCGGCTCTGGTTCGTGGCTCGTCCTCCCACCCGGTCCAGCGCCACAGGCTTTGGCCAGGATGGTTTCGAACAGGAGCTTGCGGGCGGCGCCCACGCCTGCCTTGTCGTTGGTCCATCCATTGCCGGGGCTGCTCCGATCCAGGACCGTGACATTGGCGCGATTCTGAGAGGAGATCCAGGTCAGGGTTGCTGCGTTCCGTTCGGCTGCGTCTCGGCGCAGGGGATCCGACCACCAGGATTCGGGTTGGTTCACGCAGATCCACACGGAGGTGGCAGCGCGGGTCTGCG
>JAGGXR010000071.1 GCA_021162935.1 Deltaproteobacteria bacterium | reverse complement strand
GGTTGCGTCGTTATTCGGCCCATGAGCCGATGCGTCCCTGTTCGATGATCTGGCCGGACGCGGTGACCACGAAGGCGAAGGCGTCGCCCGTCAGTCGGCCCTGGTTGAGTCGGATCACGATCCGGTCGTCCTGCCAACTCACGATGGGTTGTGGCGAACGGTCCATACAGTCGTACCAGTGTGGCGCGTCGCCTATTTCCACCCGTGCCTGGGTGTTGTCTATGTACACCTCGTCCACCCAGACGGAGATGACCTGTTCGGGCCTCGTGAACATGGGCATCACCACGTTCTGGATGTGCTTGTCCGCGTCGTCCGTCGTCCTGGTGACCATGGGGGCGCCGGTGTACTGGGACGGGTCGAGTCCTGTGGTGCCGAACGGATCGGCAAAGTACCCGTCCGGATATCCTGAGTAGGTCATGCGACCGCCGTAGTTCATCTTGGCCCACCGTTCCCCGTTGGGCTGCCCCGCTGGGGTCGACAATCGGAGGTACAGTTCGATGCGCGCCCAGGTGTCTGTTGACGGCGACTCACCATAGAATGACCCTGGGTCCGCAGAGCCCATGTTGAACCAGGTGGCCGATCCTTCGCCGAAGGCGCCCACGTACGTCATGCCGATGCTGAGGTCTCCGTGGATGACGTCCTTGTCCGCTGAGGTGGCCCGAGCAAACTTGAGTTGTGGTCCGTCTTTGGGCGTGCCTCCGCCGTCATGGACGTACACGCGGTAGCTCACGTAAACCTCGTCGAGGTTGAGATCCGTCAGGTACATGGTATTGCCCCAGACCCCGTCGGGGAAATCGATGAGCGCGGCCTGGTCTGCACCGAATGCGTGGCTGTCGTCATAGAGCGCTTTGTGATCGGCCTGGCCCTCGATGATCCACCCGGTCACCTGATTGCCGGCAGCGCCTGATTCGAAGTCGTCGTAGAACAGGGTGGGGCCGTCTTTATGACCGAAGCCGGATCCTTCGATGGTGCACGACTCGCCGCTTTGAAGGCTGGTCGTGCCGCCATCTGTCGTGCCGCCATCTGTCGTGCCGCCATCTGTGCTGCCGTTGTTTTCCCCGTGGTCACCGCAGGCGACGGGAAGGCTCAAGATCAAAGCCATGGCACCAATCGATTTGAATGTTCGCATCACGTGGATTCCCTTGCGCCTCTTTCTGTGCCTGCATCATTTTTATCGTTCCACTTTATCGTTCCACAGGCCGCCGATGCGCTGTCGTCTGCCCCGGTGGACGCATCGCTGGAAATGAGACGGTTGCATGGTTCCCTCTTCTGGAAATGAGACGGTTGCATGGTTCCTTCCTTCGACAGAATACAGGTGTGATGGTGGAACGGCAAGATGGAAGATGCTTTGAACAAATGGCAGTGCTCCTGTTTGAACAGATGGCAGTGCTCCTGACCGATTGGCCGTGACGGCACGAAGCGTTGGATGCGCCTTCGGGGACGAGCGCAGCGTGCATCGATTTCCGTTGACTCTGATCGTGGAGTTGGCAAAGTGATGGCTTGCTCGGTGCCCAAGCGGGTGTCCGCCGGGTGTCTGCAACAGTTCGTAGATGTTGGAACGGATCGACAGTGGTCGGCCGTGCCCATTGTTTCGGAGGTGTGCGATGAAGACTGGTGCGTTGTGGATGACATTGTTGGTCTCGGTGAGTCTTGTCGGCTCGAGTTGTGGAAACAAGGCGAAGGAGAGTGCGAAGTCTTCGAATCCTTCTCAGGCGCAGGGGGCGAAAAATGCGGGCAAGGCGCCTCCACCCGCTCAGGTGATACCTGCTCCGGCTGCTTTGCCCAAGGTTGGTCCAGACGGAGTGGCAACGAGGTTTCCTGCCGTGGTCAAGGTGTCGCCGCCCGCGGCTCTGACTAGCCAGCTCAAGGACATTTTGAAGAAGATTGAGGACAAGCAGTACAAGGTCCGTCGCGAGGCCTATACGGGCCTCAATGGATTGGTCAAGGTTCATAGCAAGGACATGGTCCTTGCCAGGTTCCTGGTGACGAGTGGGAACAGTCGGGTGGCCGATTACGCGTTCCGTATCTTGAATAACGTCAAGTCGAACCCGGATTTTCTTGCCGTGGTGGTCTCGTTGATGGGGCATCCGTCGGATTTCATTCGTTTCCGTGCGGTGGGTCTCATGTCATTCAAGGTGTCCAAGGAGACCATGGCCAAGGCCATGCCGTTCATTCGTGCGTTGCTCAAGGACAAGAGCTGCGTGGTGCGGCGTGAGGCTTTGTCCGTGGTGACGACCCAGAGCCGTCGAGGTCGTAAGGTACCGGTCAAGGCTCTCCAGGCGGCGCTCAAGGATGAGTGCCCCGCGGTTCGCGCTTATGCAATGATGAACGCCATGTTTGCGACGGATCCGAAGAAGCCCGATGCTGCCCTGGTGAAGCAACTCTCCGAAGCTGCTCTGAAGTCGGACTATGCCGTCGAACGCTGCGCAGCCATGCTGGGCCTCGGTCGTCTGAAGGTGCCGGGGGCCGAGAAGATCATCGCCAAGGGGTTCACCATGCAGACCGTGCCGACCCTCGTGGTTCGGTACCTGTCGTCTTCGGGCGTACGTCCATTCAGTTCGCACAGTTCCATGCCGGCCTGCGCCACGGACGCCATGGTGGCCCTGACCGGCAAGCATGCTTCGGGTAAACCGGTGGACCGTGTGAAATACTGGATGACCGAGATGGCCAAGAAGCATCTGGCGCGCCGGCCCGGCAAGGGGTTTTGTCTCGGAAGAAGGGACTGCAAACAGGACGCCGAGGTCTGCTTGAACATGCGTTGTAAGCCCTATGCCAAGGCGACGTCCGCGTACTGGAAGTACGTTGCGCTCAAGCATTGCGAGGCCAAAAGGCCCACCACCAAGTGGTACAACTTCATCAGTGATGCTGCGGTCAAGGCCGGTTTTGGCCTCCATTGGAACGCTGAGTGGAAGTTGCGCCTCTTTCTGCGGAAGAAGGACCCCAAGGCGTTCGCAAAGAAGGAAAAAGCCATCAAGGCGAATCCTCTCTGCCCCAAGACCATCCATTCCAGGAGATAGAGCCCCTTTCTCGACCGGACGGAATCCATTCCATCGACCAGCAAAAATCCATTCCATCGGCCTGCTGTGGCGGTCACCGCTGTTTCGACTCGGCGTGACGCGGATGGGCGGGCTCGGATCGGCACGAGGCCTTTGAAGACGTGAACAACAAAGGAGGGTGGCTGACCGGCGGGATGGCTGCGCCAGTCCCATTTGTCGTTTGTCCTGACGCGAACGATGTCTCTGCATGCGGTGGGCTTTTTTCTGGAGCATGGGGCCCGTGCAGCCTATGATGGGTTTGTTGTCCTGTTGGACCATGGCTTCGATGTGAGCCTTCCCCAAAGAGTCGGGGTGCATGCGTCGATCGGGGACGGGCGGAGTCGTGTTTGGTTTGCATGGCGTGCATCGTGTTTCGATTTTCATGGACGATTCGATTTTCATGGACGATTCGATCTGCATGGACGAAGCGTCCATTCGGTGGTCATGATCGAAGCACGGGGCCATTGTTTCGGAGGTGAGGGATGCGACGAATCGTATGGGGTGTGCAGGTTCTGGCCCTGGCCCTGGTTTTGGCTCTGTCTTGGAGCCTTGCCGCTGGGAGCCTTGGATGTGGTGGCCATTCGGGCGGCGGAGGAAACGGAATCGGGCAGACCTGTGACCAGGACCATCTCTGTCCGGATCCGCTCGTCTGTGGGCCAGATGGAACCTGCATCCGGCCGCCGGAGGCTGGGATCGAGGATGCCGGACCAGGTCGAGATGGAGGCGATGGCACGGTTTCGGACGCCGGTGACGGCGGTGGATTGGACGGCGGTGACGCGGGTTGCGCCCAGGGCCACGAAGCCTGCGGAAACACCTGTTGTGACGAGGGCCAGACCTGCTACCAGGATCACTGCATCCTGCTGCAGCCGTCCTGCCAATCGGATGAGGAGTGCCAGGAGGACAGCTACTGCCAGGATGGCCTGTGCATTCCGTATGGCCTCGGCCCCAGGGGACCGCAGAACCCCGACTGCACGCGCGTGTCCATTGCCGGGTTGTTCCAGCCGGCTCTGCAATGCGCCTGGACCGGACCGCCGGCCGGTGATCCGTACCCGAATCACATCCAGATGCTCTCGACGCCCATGGTCATGGACTTCGACTTCGACAACAACCCGGCGACGATCGAGCCTTCGATCGTCATCATGACCTACGACGGATTGGACGGCGATTCAGGATACTATCAAGGTCACTACGGGGTCATGCGCATCCTCGATGGCGCGACCTGCCAGCAACTCTACGAGTTTGGGACCCTGCTCAACGGGTGCAATCCTCCTGCGATTGGCGACCTGGATGGTGACGGTCGGCCCGACGTGGTGGTCCATGGCGGTGCGGCCGGTGAGATCCAGGCCTTCACCTACGACTCGGCGAACGACACCTGGGTCCAGATGTTCGTGGGCCACGATGGGTCGAACAGTACGGTTTTCCCCGGTGCGACCGGGTGGGCAGCCCCAGCCATTCATGACCTCGATGACGACGGTTTTCCGGAGATCCTCAGCGGCGGTTTGGTCTACGACCATCAGGGTCTGTTGCTCGACGCCAGCTTGGGCCTGTACGTGACTCGTTATCCAGTGGCTGCCGACTTGGATGGGGATGGGCTCGTGGATTTGGCCACGGGAGAGGGCGTCTATTCGTTCGACCAGACGGCGAAGCATTGGTCGGCCCAGTGGAGCGGCGGACCGTACGCGGGATACGTGGCCGTGGCGGACTTTGGGACCTATGGAGACGATCCGAGCAAGGACGACCGATTGACCAAGGACGGAATCGCCGAGATTGCGGTGATCCGCACAGGGACCGCGCTCGTGATGAACGTGCATGGTCGCGTGGTTTTCGGTCCGATCACTTTGCCCGGCAGTGCGAGCGCCGGGGGAGGCCCTCCGACTGTGGGCGATTTCGATGGCGACGGACTCGTGGAGTTGGCAGCGGCTGGCAGCGACTCATATACGGTATTCGACCCGGACTGCCAGGGCCTGTCCTCCTTCAATCGCTGTCACTCGCTGCGCAGCGACGGAATTTTGTGGAGTCGGGACTCCCAGGACTATTCGTCGAACGTAACCGGGTCGTCCCTGTTCGATTTCGAGGGAGACGGCAGGGTGGAGGCCATCTACGCGGATGAGTCCTTCGCGCGGGTCTACGATGGACGTACGGGCGAGGTGGTTTTTTCCGCCTGGACCTCCTCGTGCACCTGGAACGAAAATCCCATCGTGGCCGACGTGGACGGCGACTACAACGCCGAGTTGCTCGTTCCTTCGAACCAGAATTGCGGCACAGTGCCTCGGACGGACAAGCATTGGTCCTTCAATCCTTCTTTGCCTTTTTATGAGACGAGCCATCGCGGCAATCCCATGGACCCGTTGTTTCGGGGGCTTCGGTGCAAGGACGGAACGGACTGCATCAGCGGGATATGCAGTGCTGGGTACTGCCGCTGCACCACGGACGACGATTGCGGCGGGGCCGGGTCCGGCTTCGTGTGCGATCCACCTCCTGGGCCTCCCATGAGCCCGACCCCCGGCACGGGAAATACCTGTCGGGCCGAGTGGCTAGGTCCGGTGAACGGCGTTCGCGTGTACCACGACGTGCTCGACCGGTGGGTGGACTCCAGACCCGTATGGAACCAGCACGCCTACGCAGTGACCAATGTCAACGACGACGGCACCATTCCCAAGACATCCCAGTGGAAGCAGAACTGGGCCCAGCCTGGGCTGAACAATTTCCGGCAGAACGTGCAGGGCAGCGCCAATGTGAATTCTTCACCGGACCTGACCGACGGCGGCGGCGTGCTCACCGAATGCAATACGGAGGGCAAGGCGGTGCTCACGATCCACGTGTGCAACCGCGGCACCGAACCCGTGGCGTCGGGTATCCCGGTGACCTTCTACGAGGGGGACGCCTCCGGCGGCCAGGTGATCTGCACCGAGACGACCAGCCAGGCCCTGCCGCCTGGGTCCTGTCAGGACGTGACCTGTCTGTGGGGCGACCCGCCAGGTCCGAACGCCCCCGAGACCGTGACCGTGGTGGTGGACGACGACGGCACGGGTTCGGGCGAGACCACCGAGTGCGTGGAGGGCAACAACAGCGCCTCCATTGTCGGGGTCTACTGCAACGTGGTTGAGTGACTCGGTCGCTGCCCGATGCAACCTCGTGCCGTCACAGACCTTGCGTCGCGCAGTGGAGTTGATGGAGTGTGGATAGACGGTGGGTTCGGCCTGCTGCAGCGCGGCCTACCACCCCGTGACGAGACGATACCGGATGCCAGATCCGGAGCTATCAGGCGCGTGTTCGCTTTCGTCGACCCACGCGGTCATGAACCAGGCGCCGAAGCTACAGACCACCGGCGCCCGTTGAGAGCCCACGAAAGTGGTGTCGAGTCCGAAATCCTCGGCCGAGTCGGAATACAGGAAGATGACCGGGCGGGCATTGCTCGTGAGCGCCCGGGCTCGGATGCCCGAACCGCTCCCGTCGGCGCCCGACCAGTCCTGCCACAAGGTTAGAAAATCGCCGGACGACAGCGACGCCACGGTCGGAAGTTCCTGGGATCCGGCGGTCGTGGTGTTGACCTGAAAATCCTCGTCCGTTCCGTCGTTGTTCTGTCGAAACTGACCGTCGTCCGTGAGCAGGCGGGCTCGAATGCCGAACTCCTGCAGATCGTCCGTCAGACTGTCGTCGGCCCAGACCACCACGAGGCCGTTGCTCGGTTGCAGAGCGGCGCGCGGCATGAACTGCTGACCGGTCGTCGTGCTGTTGACCAGGAAGTCGGCGCCCGGTCCGACTGTCCAGCCCGTGGCATCCAGGACGGTTGCAGCGATACCGAACCCGTCGGAGTCGAGTTGGCCGCTTTGGTCGCTCCATGCCACCAGGAAGCCGCCTGTACCGGTGGGGCATGCGGTCGGATCCCGCTGGACACCTGCCGTGACGCTGTTCACCTGGAATTCCGACGCGTCGCCTGTCTGGGCATTTTGGATCGGGGTGCCGGACGAGTCGAACAGGCGGGCCTTGATGCCATAGGCGCTGCTGTCCGGACCCTGGCCCGACCCATCGGCCCAGACCACCAGGATGGTGCCATCCGAACCAACCGCAACGCCGGGCGTCTGTTGGTCGCCGGTGAGCGTGGTGTTCACCGTGATTTCCGAGGTGGCGGCCGAACCGTCTCCGGCAAAGAGGCGCATGGCGATGTCGCCGTCCGGACCGGACGGGCTGTTCGTCCATACGACCACGATGCCCCCCGAGGGCAGGGACGCCACCTGCGGTTGATGCTGGTGTCCGGTGGTCTGTTCGTTGACCTGCATGTCCTGGT
Source organism: Deltaproteobacteria bacterium (assembly GCA_021162935.1). Classification (GTDB taxonomy): domain Bacteria; phylum Myxococcota_A; class Polyangia; order HGW-17; family SLPX01; genus JAGGXR01. The sequence goes on along the minus strand of JAGGXR010000071.1, from coordinate 7,904 downwards.
CGTCGCCCTGACTCGTGGTCAGGGGAACGCCATCGGAGCCGAACCAGCGCATCTGAATCGAGGCACCGTCCCCGTCCAGGCCGGCCCAGTCGGTCCAGACGGCGATGGCGGTGGCGTCGGAGCAGGTCAGGGCGACTTCGGTTTGGTCGCCTGCGAAGTTGGTATTCGCCACGAAGTCCCAGTTGTCCTGGGTCGTGCAGGTTGCGTTGCAGCCATCTCCAGACACGGTGTTGCCGTCGTCGCACACCTCGTCGCCTTCGACCACGCCGTTGCCGCATACGGAGACCAGGGCATCGGGCACGTACCAGTCCGGCCTCGGTCCGGTATCTCGATGGGCATCCTGTCCCGTCGTGGAGTCGGTTGCCGCGTCGATGCCGGGAGAAGAATTCGATGGGCCACACGAGGCGGCCATGGCTGCCATGACGATTCCGGTGCCGATTACCCAGACGCGGTTCATTGCGTTGTGAGATGGATTGCTCCGTGGATTTCGCGTCATCAGTCCCGCTCTCCTTTCATGCACTGCCCTGGATGGGATGCTTCCTTGACTTCGCTGCGGTCCGTCCTGAGCCGTTGGCCTCGATCCGAAGTGACGATCGTCAATCGTTCCCTTTGCCGTTGTCCATCGGTTCAGATTCCGAAGCGGTACGTGACCGCGGCCCCTCCAATGTAGGTGCCGAATCCGACCAGTGCATCACCGAAACCGTATCGCATTCCCAGTTCGACGGCAAGCGGGCCCAACCACAGCCTTGCGGCCAGGCCGATGGTCCCGGTTACCATGTCGTCCGTGTATCGAGGGTGGTTGTACGCGAACAGGCCCGCGACTTCGAGGGCCAGTTCGAACGATCGAGGGTCGAACCCCTCTGCCTTGGCGGCGGTTCGGTCGGCAGCAGCCTGCCACGGGCGCCCCGCCAGTTCGATGGCCAGGTGGGTCAGGAATCGGTCCGAGGCTCCTCGTACGATGCCCCAGGCCATCGGGGTCCAGGAGAGCAGGGCGGAGAGACGTCCGTGCCACAGGCTGGCGCGGGTGGAGAGATTGGCCTCCAACAGCCCGGCTCGGGCACCTCGGGCGTCATCGCTGAAGGCCGCCAGCCATGGAATTTTGGGATGACGATTCTGGCTCATCGTCAGGGTCGTGGTGGGCGCCGTGCCTCGAATCGCTGCTCCCGCCGTCAGGTGGAGTCCTTTGAGGTCGATGCCCCACGTCCTGTTGTCGAACCACTGCATCTGGGCATAGAGTTGCAGATTGCCCAGGCCTGCCATTTGGTGTCGTTCGTGGATCGCCGGCGGTATGTCCACGGACTCGACCAGGTACGACATCACCTGGAAGGCGCCGCCGACGGCCATGGTTTGGATCGCCCTTCGGTTCAGGTTCAGACCCCATTGGCCACCAACCAGAAGGGCCGCCGCCTGGTATTCGTGATAATGCGCCCGCAGTCGACTCCGGTCCGCCATCTGCCCGCAGGTCACGTCGGCGAATACCAGTGTTTCGCCGGTCAGGGGAAGCACCGACAGGGCGAGGGGCGTGGCCAGAACGCGCATGGGGAGGACCTCACGATCCTGCGTCGTGGTGGTTGCATCCGGCTCGGCCGTCGCGTTGTCCTGTACGGTCGCCCGGTCCTCATCGGCGGTGGCCAGTGATTGGCCCGCCGTCAGACCGACGGCAAACGAAACGACGGAGACGACCGATAGAATCCATGGCAACGGTGCTCGAAGGAATCGGAGTTTCCTGTTCTCGTGGCTTGTTGGACGTTGCTTCATCATTGGTGCCCTGGCAGTGAGAATCGTGTGGGTCATCGTGCCATTCGACTGTCGCACAACGGCCCGACTACGTCGAACTCCATGGCCCGATTCGTAGCATGTTTCGCCCAAAAGGTCAGCATGCCCCAATCCATCCAAGCTGTGGTGCTCGTGTGGCGCTGCATCACCGGACGCAGCGGAATCCGATACAATAAACCTGTGCAAAAGGATAGGCATAGACTCGCCAGGCGACTCGCAGGCGGCCTGCGTCGTACACGAAGCTACCGCCCCGCTTGACCCGGTACGAACTGGTCGGATTTTCCCAGAGGTGGTTGCCCTAACCCGCATCGTTGTGGTAGGACCATGGAGGTCTTGCAGGTCGTGGGGCGTATCGACGATCCGCCTCCACGTCAGACGTCTACGAAGACAAGGAGTTAGGCTCATGAGCGGACACAATAAGTGGTCCTCCATCAAGTACAAGAAGGGGGCGGCCGACGCGAAGCGAGGAAAGGTTTTTACCAAGATCATCAAAGAAATCACGGTCGCGGCTCGTATCGGCGGTGGGGATCCCGAATCCAACCCAAGGTTGAGGGCTGCGGTGGATCGGGCCAAAGCAGCCAATATGCCTGCGGACAACATGGCCCGCGCCATCAAGAAGGGCACGGGCGAGTTGGAAGGCGTGACCTACGAAGAGATGACCTACGAGGTGTACGGGCCCGGCGGAGCAGCGCTGCTCATCGAGGTTTTGACCGACAACAAGAACCGGACCGTGGCTGAGTTGAAGCACCTGCTCAGCCGGCACAACGGCGCTTTGGGCAGGCCCGGCACCGTGGCGTTCAAGTTTGAGCGCCTCGGGACGATCACCTATTCCAAAGAGGGTGTCGATGAAGACGCGTTCATGGAGGCGGCCCTGGAGGCGGGCGCAGACGACGTTCGTGACGAGGATGAGGCATGGATGGTGGTCTGTGACCCAACGAACTTCATGGACGTGAAGGATGCGTTGGAAAAGGTGGAGGGGCTCCCAAAGCCGGATGAAGCTGCGCTTGCCATGTTGCCTCTGGCGACGGTGAAATTGACGGGCAGGGACGCCGAAAGCATGATCAAACTTTACCAAAAGCTCGACGACCACGACGATGTCCAGAATGTGTATGCTGATTTCGACATCGATGATTCCCTGTGGGAACAGATGGCGAACTGACGTTCGCTTCGGACGATGACACCCATTTCGAACATGGAGAGGCAGGGAGGCGAGGCCAGGCGGACGAGAGCCTTTCCTTACCGGGTTCTCGGGATCGACCCAGGCTCCCGTGTGACTGGGTACGGAGTCATCGAGTTGACCGGCCCGGGCAGGAGCCGCTATCTCGAATGCGGCGTGCTTCGGACCTCGCCCAAGCTGCCCATTGACCGGCGTCTGGTGGAGATTGCCCAGGGCCTCAGGGAGGTCGTCGAGGAGCTGCAGCCCCAGGTGGCAGCCATCGAGGACGTGTTCTACCGCAAAAATGCTCGGTCGGCCCTGCTGCTCGGCCAGGCTCGCGGTGTGGCGCTCTTGGTCTGTGCGGAAAAGGGGCTGGAGATTTTTTCGTACCCACCGGCCTTTGTGAAGAAGACCGTGGCCGGACAGGGCCGCGCCAGCAAGGAGCAGATGCAGAAGATGGTGACCGCTCTGTGCGGACTCAAGCACGAGCCCGAATCCGACGCCGCCGACGCCCTGGCCCTGGCCCTGTGCCACGCGTCGGACGACGGCCTCACCAGGACCCTGGCCGACGTGGTGGCGCAGGGCGCATCATCGTCTTCGGGGAGACCGGGCGGCAGGCATTCAGAAAGCGCCCGAATGAGACGCAATGGCCGTGCCGGCAATGGCATTGGCCGCAAGAATGTTGGACGCAACGAGACGCGAGGCGGCACATGATCGCTCGATTGACCGGTGAACTCGTGGGCAGGAACCCCGAGCAGCTCGTGGTGGACGTGGGCGGAGTGGGCTACGCGGTCACCGTGCCCACGACCACATTGGAACGGCTGCCCCCCCTGGGCGGTCGGGTCACGCTGCATATCCACACGCACATGCACGATCGTGGGATCGAACTATACGGCTTTCACAATGAGGACGATCGGGCGGTTTTTCGTTTGCTCCTGACCGTATCGAGTGTGGGGCCGCGTCTGGCCGTGGCGGTTCTGTCGGCCATGGATGGACCTCGGCTCGCGCGTGCCATACGTGACGAGGACCTGGCTGCCCTGACGAAGATCGTCGGGGTGGGCAAGAAGACGGCTCAGCGGCTCGCCATGGAACTGCGCGATTCACTTGCTTCGTTCCTGGTGGTGGCCGGTGGAGAGGGGCAGGACGACGGCGGCCAAGATGCAGAGTCGGGCGGCGGGGGACAGGAGCCTGTGTCCGGGCTCGTGGCGTCGGTGGAGTCGGCGCTGCGCAATCTGGGCTACAAGGGTCGGGATGTGGATCTGGTCCTGCCCGCCATCCGAAAAGAAGCTCGCACGGGATCCGGATTCGACCAACTGCTTCGGTCGGCGCTCAAATTCTTGAGCCCGGGCGGTTAGGTCGTGGGATTGACTCGACGTTTCGTCGATTCGCACGAAGCAAAGAGGTCCGTATCTTGAGGTAGTAGGAGGTTGTGGTCATGGTGAGACAGCGACACGATGAAACGTCGCAAGAGCCCGTGCGGGAACTCTCGCCGGATCCCGTGGATGGGGAGCGCCGGGTCGACAACCTGCTGCGTCCAAAGAACTTCGACGAGTATGTGGGGCAGGACAGGCTCGTCGAGAATCTCAAGGTGTTCGTGGAGTCGGCGCGTAGACGTTCGGACGTGTTGGACCACGTGCTCTTTTGCGGCCCTCCCGGTCTGGGCAAAACGACGCTCGCCTACATCATCGCCGAGGAAATGGGGGTCGGGATCCACGTGACCTCAGGCCCCGCAGTGGATCACAAGGGCGTGCTGGCCGGTCTGCTCACGAATCTGGCGGAGGGCGACTTGCTGTTCATCGACGAGATCCATCGGCTCGTGCCGGTGGTCGAAGAGAGCCTGTATCCGGCCATGGAGGATTTTCGTCTGGAAGTGCTCATCGGCGACGGGCCACATGCGCGTTCGGTGACGCTCCCCTTGCCCAAGTTTACCCTGGCCGGAGCCACAACCAGGACGGGGTTGTTGACATCTCCCCTGCGAGATCGGTTCGGCGTGGTCGGTCGGTTGGAATACTATTCCACCGAGAACCTGACCGAGATCGTTCGGCGTTCAGCGAGCCGCCTTGGCGTGGAGATCCTCGACGAGGGATCGGTGGAGATCGGTGCCAGGGCACGTGGCACGCCTCGGATCGCCAATCGGCTGCTGCGTCGGGTCTGGGACTTCGCCGTGGTCCAGGGTGCGAGTCGGATCGACAAGAAGGTGGCGCGGTACGCACTGGACCGGCTCGAAGTGGATCGCAGGGGGCTCGACGCCATGGACCGCAACCTGTTGCGGATCCTCATCGAACGGTTCGGCGGCGGTCCGGTCGGTATTGATTCCCTTGCCGCCGCCGTGGGTGAGGAGCGCCATACGCTCGAAGAGGTCGTCGAACCGTATCTGATCCAGCAGGGGTTTTTGCACCGCACTTCCAGGGGGCGGGTCGCTTCGAAGATTGCGTACGAGCACCTCGGACTCCAGCCGAATCGGCGGGCCGAGACCATCCAGGCCGGCCTGTTCGGTGGCGACAGTCCAGACATCGATTGACCCTTTGCGTGCCCGAGTTTGACACCGACTGCCCCTTTGCATTCCCTGTCCGTGATGGATCTCGTTGGTCCTGTCGTCACATCGACGCACAGAAATGCGACCCAGGTCGTTTCTGAATGAAGCAGAGGCTGGGTCGACAGAGTTGCTTCTGAAGCAAAAAATGAACCAAAACGAAAACACTAGCCATACAAACTGCTTGCGTGCTAATAGGTACAAAAGCGGGTGGTTGCTGAACCTGTTCTTGTCTGCGTACGGTGCGGACCTGTCGGCTATGTCAAGAGAGCGGATTTTTTATGCCGCTTTGGAAGGATAGGGCCATGACGGATATTCCGAAGGTGTTGTATCCGAATCAGCCTTTGGTGGAGGTGGTTTTCGAGCTTCGTTTTCCAGGCGAGATGGCAGTCGAGTGTGATCGACATATTTTCTGGGAAAAAGTTCGGGCCGATTATAGTGCTATTTTTGTACCGACTGCGGAGCCAAACAGACCGCTCGCGCTTCGGCCGTACCGTTTTGAGCGCGCGGATAAAACCGCTGGCATATCAATTGCGATCAACAGTTTTGCACTCTATGTCCGGCAGTATGAAGGCTACATTGCGTTTCGCCGTGAGTTTCTCAAGCTTCTTCAACTCTTTACCGAAACCTTCCACGTTGAAAAAGTGAACCGGGCAGGATGGAGATACATTAATATCATCCCATACGTTCGTGAGAACGGGGTGATTCCACTGGATCGATTCCTGAACTTGGGAGTCAAAGTTCCGACGTCCATTCCAGAGAACTTCAGCAATCTTACTTTGTTGTTTGAGTCGAAGACTGATCGAGGCACCGTGACGACGCGGTTGCAATCGATGACTCGTCAGGACTCAGGTCAAGAGGCACTGCTTCTTGACTTCGACTTTGGCTGTGAGGGAGATTCTCTCCAATTCGCCGAGGTTCCTCACTGTATGGAAGTGGCTCACGAGTGCACGAGTGGTCTCTTTGAAGCATTCATCACCGAGGAATACCGCACGTATCTGAAAGGGGATGTCTTGTGAATGGTCTTGCAGTAAGCCTGGACTCTTTTAGCCCAACACTGCCCGGATGGCAGAGGACTGACCTGCCTGAAAGGCTGGTGACAGGCACAAAATACGTCCCGCCTGACAAGACTCGAGTGCCAATGTCGAGGTTCGTCAAGGGAGCTCACTGCGTCGTCTCAGCCAAGCCTGTCGAGGTGACCGTCTACAGAGATGAGGGCTTTTTCATCGCCTTCAACGAGACACTACAAATTTGGGCCGCTGACGAGTCGGCAGAGGGTGCCATTCAGGATTTTACCGAACAGGTGCTCCACTTCTACTTTCATTATCGTAAGAAGTCTGCCGACACCGTTACTGGCATCGCAGCCAAGCTGAGAACCATTTATCTTGATCATTTCTCGGAAGCATAACTGGCGATGAAAGTGGCTCGTCGTGACGTGGAATCCAACCTTCCCAAAAAGGGTTTTAGGAAAAACAAGAGTGGCGATCATATCTACTTTTATCATGAGTGGAATGGACGCGAAACGGGTGCCTACACCAAGATTTCTCATACCAAAAAAATGAAGGATATAGGGGGGGGCCTACTGACGGCCATGAAGCTGCAACTCAAGTTGGAAGCGAACAAGCAGGTCGTAGACTTGGTCACCTGTCCGATGAGCAAAGAGGAGTATCTGGAGTGGCTCGTCGAGCAGCGCGTATTCTCACCAGGTGATCAGCTACCATAATTGACCCTCCTTTGGGGGAGTTCGTTGACAGGCGGGCAGGCTTTTCCTACAGTCCTTTTTTGAAGCAGCAGCACATATGCTCCGAGCCCGGTTGCCTACAGCGTAAGCCATGGCGTCCGGGCCGATAGGGTGGGGTCGGAAACGTCCTCGCCTCCCGTGTTTGGAAAGGAGCAACCGTTGGAGACTCATCCACGTGCCATGGGTGCGCAGGGCGCATCTGTGGTTCAATCGAGCGATCGGACGGCAGCATGGGCCGTGGTGGCGGCTGTTGCCGGGTTGTGGGGGGCCGTCGAGGTGACGCTCGGCGGTTTCTTGCACACGATTCGTATGCCCATGGTGGGGTTGGTGATGGGGGCGGGCCAGGTGGCTTACCTGGCGGCGACGCGTAGGCTCGCGCGGCGCACGGCCTGGGCCGCGGCCCATGGCGGTTCGTGTCGTGGGTTCGTGGCGGCGGTGTCTGTGGTGGCGGCAGGAGTCAAGGCCATGGTGCCGGCAGGCGCACTGGTGAGTCCCGTTGCCGCCATCGTCGTGCAGGGCTTGCTCATGGAGCTTGCCTATCTCGTGCTGCCCGAGATGCTTGCGTCGGTGGCGGGCGGCGCCCTTGCCATTATGTGGTCGTTGATCCAGGCCGTCGTGTCCCAGGTGGTTCTTTTCGGTTGGACCGTGCTCGATGTGTACGGCGGGCTCTTTCACGCGGTGGACGGTGTGGTGGGGGG
>JAGGXR010000009.1 GCA_021162935.1 Deltaproteobacteria bacterium | reverse complement strand
GGATTTTCCACCCCTATCCCGAACAGCGTCTGATCGTCACTACCCGAGGGAGGAGCCCAGTGCGGTAACTCCGCTCGCTGGGATCTGTGGAGGGGGTGGCTAGTAATGGTCATTCCTACTCCGACTGGCCGTGGAGCAGGGGACGGCTGGTCACAGGGGTGTGAATGGTTGTTCACGATTTTCCGGCGACGCGATTTCCGCCCGGGACGTCGATGAGATAAGAAGCCGGCCGGGGCTGGCCGGCCGGCCCAGAGTTTCTGGGTGTCTCCTTGATTGTTTACCCCATTGTGAGGCACAATGGAGTGGTTTCGGGACGTGGTTTCACAGATGGCACGAAGGTTGCTAGCTATTCTCACTGTAAATCACGAATCGAAAAGGAGCAGACCAATGCGTACCATGTCCATGTTTGCTGCCGTGCTCAGCGCCCTGTCACTTTCTTCGGTCGCCTCGGCACAGGAAGATCCTTGTCGCGATAGCGTGATGGCCGTGGGCCCCGGTGTTGTCGTTCGTTCGCCGATCGGCTCGCTTCGGGTGGGCCCTCTGGTCGAGGTTCGGGTGCGCCGCTGCCGTCGTCGCGTGGCCCAGGTCGTTCCTCCTCCTCCTCCCGCAGCGATGCAGCCTCCGCCTCCGCCACCGGCCATGCAACCACCGCCGCCTCCCCCTCGCTATCGCGTTCGGGTCGTGACGGCACCGCCTCCCCCAAGGCGCGTGTACGTTTATCCGCGGCGCCGCTACCAGAGGATTGGGCTGACCCTTGGAGTCTTTGGCGACGGTACGTTCTATAAGAAGGGCGGCATGGGCGGCGGCGGTCTGATGTTGCGCTGGAGATTCGACCGGAACTGGGCCCTGACCACCACCTTCGAAGGCGCCGGGTCCTGTACCCGCTGTGTCAAGGATGCGAAGGATTACTACCGTCGTGATTTTACGTGGACCGCGGGCGTCATGTACTTCCCCTTCCCGAGACTGTGGTTCGCGCCCTATGCACAGACGTCACTTATTGTCAACGAGGTGCATTTCAAGGCTGGTGGCGACGCGTTCAAGGTCAGCCAATTCGGAGTGAGTACGGGCCTCGGCGTGGAATGGCGAATCAACCGATGGTTGGCTCTGTTCACCGACGCGAATTTGGTCACCATGTTTCGGTCAAAGAGAAATCATGACGTGGTGCTCCAAGGTGGGCCGGATGGCTTGGGCGACAACGACGACGCCAACATGAAGGGCATTCCCCTGGTGAACAACTCCGACGTGGGCGCCACGATCCGCGGCGGTTTGGTGATCAAGTTCTGATTCCTATCGCGATTGGATTTTCTCCCCCCCTTCCATTTAAAGATATCGCTCCGGCCGATCTGCTGGCTCGTCTCTTCAAGCGTCATTGGATCGTCGGGGGGGCGCGCGGCGGGTGTGGTGGGCCCTGGGTCGATCGTTTCCTTGCCGTCGCCCACGTGAGGATCCATCCACAGCGCGAAACACGGCCACCAGCCCCGTTGGACGGTTCAAGATATCTTCAACAAGCAGTCAGGTCAAACGCGGCGAGCACCGGGCTCGTTGCTTCCACGATGAGGGCTCCCCGTGGCCGCATTTCGATGGTCACGTCGCGAAAGTCCAGATGCCCGACTCCAAAGGGATGGAGCGCCTTGAACAGGGCTTCTTTGACGGAGAACAAAGTGAGCACTAGGGGCCAGGGAGCAGATGAATGTCGGTCAGCGACCGAAGATCTTCATTTCGTCGTCGATGATATCCTGGCAGGTCGTATCCGACGGCACCCGGACCGCCACGAAGGTGGAGTCCTGGCCCGGCGTCTGCGTGATGTCCGGGTTGATCTTCATGACGATCTTGAGTTCGTCGTTGTTGCAGTCACGTTGGGCGCCGCCGCCCATGGGCGTCAGCCGGCAGGCGAAGGGCACGACCTGGAGATCGAAGGTGGCCGTGCCGAGCAGCAGATCGTTCGTGGCGGCCATGCCATCCAGGGCCACCCAGGATCGCATCACCGTGAAGACGAGATCCACGTCGAGCCCCGGCACGTTCTGTGCTTCGAGCGTGGCGCCTGGATAGGAGTCTATGTCCACGTCATAGAGGCACATGGGCTTTGCGTTACAGTAGTCATCTTTTTGGGACGTATCAAAGGCTCCCGAGCAGGTCTGGCTCGCCGGGTCGTTCGGCAGCACGGCGCTGAGCGGGTCGGGCAGACAGGCACCCAGCGGGGTGATGGCCTTCTCCGTGGTGAAGGTATCGCAGGTGTCGTGGCCCGTCATCGTGCCCTTGACCCATACCTTGGGAATGTTGGGCAGCAGGGCCGGCAGGGTCTGGAATACCGTGGGCTTGGATTGGCCAGGAATGTCCACTTTGGGAATTTGGATCTTGCAGAGCTGGACGCCGATGTCCGTATCGTTCGTGTCCAGGTGATGGTCGATGTAGGCGAGCATCAGGAGCACGCTGATGGTGTTCGTCTCAACGATGCCGCCGGCGTTCACGTGGACGTATTCGACGACTTTGATTCCAAAGGCGCCGGGGCCGATCACGTTCCCCGCCTGGTCGGTTTCATTGAGGTTCACGGGCAATCCGCATTGCAGGCCGCCGTCCACGCTCGGCGGATTCTGGGACGAGACGCATCGATTGGAGTCGCCGCCGTGACAGCCGAGCCAGGCGACGGTCAGGGCCGCCGGGATGGCCATTGCCACAGGTATTCGTTGCGCCCTCATGATTGTGTGACCCGCATGACCGTCTGATTTTCCTCGTATTTCTCGTCGTGTGGCTGACTTGGTTGTCCGGTCCTTCTGGGCGTCCGGTGGCCATCCGGTCGATCACCAGTGACGCGGACAGTTCTTGCGCACGACCAAAGACGATTATACGGTATCTGCGCGGTTCGAGTCCAGCGATGAAAGACGCTTTTATGAGAGAGATGAGAGCCTGTTTCAGCGACAAGAGCGAGTGTCATCAGAAAGAAGCTCGATCCTCACATGAACAGGAGCAAATACGATGGAATCATGGCAATGGTTTCGCCGCGAGTTTCCGGCCTGCACCCATTGGACCTACCTGAACAATGCAGCGGTTTGTCCCCTGCCCAGCAGGAGTCGGGTCGGCATGGAATCGTACCTCGACGAAATCTCCAACAATGGCGCGGCGCGATATCCGGCGGCCGTGGAAGAGCCCCTTTCCAGGTTGCGACGTCAGGGGGCTGAGCTCATCCATGCCAGGCCGGACCAGATGTTCGTGGTCCGTTCCACGACCGAGGGACTGGCCGTGGCCGCAACCGGCATCGACGTGCGAGATGGTGACAACATCGTCCTCGTGGAGCATGAGTTTCCGGCGAACATCCGTCCCTGGCTGCCGCTTCGGCGTCGCGGCGTCGAGATTCGGTTCGTGGCGCAGCACAACGGCCGGGTCCTGCTCGATGACCTGGCAAAAGCAGTGGATGACCGCACGGCCGCCCTTTCGGTGAGCTTTGTCCAGTTCCTGTCCGGATTCCGGATCGATCCGGGTCCCGTGGCCGAACTGTGCCATGACCACGATGCCCTGTTTGTGGTGGATGGGATCCAAGGCCTGGGCGCCTTTCCTGTGGACGTGACAGCGATGGGAATCGACTTTTTGTCGGCCGATGGCCACAAATGGCTGCTCGGGCCCGAAGGCGTGGGCCTCGGCTACGTGAGTGACCGCGCTTTGAATCGGATCACGCCCGCCATCGAAGGGTGGCTGGCCGCCGAGCGTCCCTTTGATTTCTTTGACGTCACCCAGCCCCTCAAACAGGACGCGGCCAGATTCGAGCCGGGCGCGTACAACTTGGCTGGGATACGGGCTCTGGTCGCAAGTCTCGAATTGCTGCTCGAAGCAGGGCCCGAGCGCATCGCCGCTAGGATTCTCGCCTTGACCGACGACCTAGCCGAACGGCTCCGTGGCGCTGGATGGCGTATTCTGTCTCCTCGCGACCGAGCCGAGGAGAAGTCTGGGATCGTCCTGGCCGACAGGACCGACCTCGACGCAGATTCCCTGGCCCTGCGTCTGTTGGAACGCAAGGTTGTGGTCACGGCCCGGGGCGGCGCCATGCGCGTCTCACCCCATGCCTACAACGACGCTTCGGACTTGGATGTCTTGATGGAAGCCCTCGGCGCCATTGGGTGAAGTCGGTGCCCCGCTGTTGCTGCCAGTGGCTCACAAAGATTCGGTTGTTGATCCCGATCATCGGATTCAGTTCATTTCTGTGCTTCCGCGCCTTTTCCCTTGACGCGTTGTGGGGCTTGGATAACGATTCGTTTTCAAGACGGTAACCCGGAAGAGAGTCACTTCTGGCCGGGCTTGTAGCAAAAAAGGAGGAGGTTGGTTGCAATGACGACGATCACATCGATTCGTGCCATGGAAGTGCTCGATTCCCGAGGAAATCCGACGGTCCGCGTGTACGTGGAACTGAGCGACGGGACCACCACATCGGCGTCCGTGCCTTCGGGGGCGAGCACCGGTGAACACGAGGCCATCGAGCTTCGTGACGGAGACAAGAAACGCTACGGCGGTAAGGGCGTGCTCAAGGCGGTGGGCCACGTCAACGAAGAAATCCGTTCCGCGATCGTCGGCATGAATCCGTTGGACCAGGCCAACATCGATGCCAGGATGATTGAACTCGACGGAACCAAGAACAAGTCGAAGTTCGGGGCGAACGCCATTCTGGGTGTGTCCATGGCCGTGGCGAGGGCGGCTGCCATGTCGGCGGGCGTGCCCTTGTATCGGTACCTGGGTGGCGCTGCGGCGCGCCGGATTCCGGTTCCCTGCATGAACATCATCAACGGCGGGGCCCATTCGGACAACAGCGTGGACATCCAGGAATTCATGGTGGCGCCCATCGGCGCGCCTACGTTCCGCGAGGGGCTGCGCTACGTTGCCGAGACCTTTCACACGCTCAAGGCGATCCTCAAGGGCCGTAGCCTGGCCACGAGCGTGGGTGACGAGGGCGGATTCGCACCCAACCTGGGCAGCAACGAAGAAGCGGTCGAGGTCATCATCCAGGCCATTGAAAAGGCGGGCTATCGACCCGGCGAGGACATCGCCATTGCGCTCGACAGCGCGGCCACCTCGTTTTCCACCGACGGCAAGAGCCACTACGACCTCAAGTGGTCGGGTGCCGGCGCCATGGACAGCGACGGCCTCATCTCGATGGCCGAAGAATGGGTTTCGAAGTATCCCATCGTTTTGTGGGAAGACCCGCTCGCCGAAAATGACTGGGAAGGCTTCGCCAAGTTTACGGCGCGGCTCGGAAAGCGCATCGAGGTCGTCGGAGACGACATCTTCGTGACGAATACCGAGTACATCGCCCGCGGCATCAAAGAGGCCACTGCGAATTCGTCGCTCATCAAGTTGAATCAGATTGGCTCGGTCACCGAGACGGTCGACGCCGTGCGCATGTGCCGCGACGCTGGGTGGCGCGCGTTTATTTCCCACAGGTCCGGCGAAACGGCTGATGCCTTCCTGGCGGATTTCGCCGTGGCCACCGACAGCGGACACCTCAAGTCCGGGTCTGCGAGCCGAAGCGAACGGCTGGCCAAGTACAATCGTCTCCTCGAGATCGAAGAGGAACTCGGCTCCTCCGCGCTCTACTATTGGAAGTGACTTTTGACGAGACCGTTTCAACAAGTGAGGATTTGGGACATGTTCAAAAAAACAATGGGAATCGTGGCTGTGGTTGCTCTGCTCGGCGTCGCATCTCAGACCATGGGCTGCGGCAAGAAGGACGTGAAGAAGTACTGCAGCATGCTCAAAAAGTGTTCCGACGAGATTGCCGAGGCCACGGTCGAGAAGCGGAATTTGCCGAAGTCGACTCTGCCCGCGACCAAGGCTGGGGCGAAAAAGCAGTTCAGCGACGTGAAGAAGTGTGAAAAGAAGGGCAACGTGGTGAAGGGCTGGGCCAAGAAGTGCATCAAGACCGACGATTGCAAAGTTTTTGCGAAGTGTGTCGTGGACGGCATCGCCAAGCACTAGGCGTCCAGACCGTCGTGAGTCATTCGGTCGAACTCGCCCCGAGTCGTGTGAATGGAGATCGTCCGCAGTCGGGGGGATCGAGACGGTCAGTATTCGCCAAATCTGAGTATTGAGTTCGGGAAGGGGGATGGTGATTCCGTGGTCAGGATCGTTTGACAGGTTCGCGCCGGCCGGGGTACAAGCCCCGGACATGGAGGTCCGGTCGGCAGGTGGAGGAGGTCGGGCCGACGCTGGGAACGAACGTAGAGGACCGAGAGGTCAGTCGGATGGGCGCATTGTCGAAAAATTCGTTGCGGGCTCGTTTGGTTCGGCACGCGGATATTGCCCTGGCCGTGCTCGTGGTGGGCGTGGTCGGGATGATGATCGTGCCGATGCCCACCTGGTTGCTCGACATTCTGATCAGCACGAACATTTCCGTTTCGGTCATTTTGCTGCTCACCGCGATTTATGTGACCGAGCCCCTCAAGATTGCGACGTTTCCTACCTTGTTACTCGTGACGACCCTGTTTCGGTTGGCGTTGAACGTGTCGTCGACCCGTTTGATTTTGCTCCAGGCCAATGCCGGTGAGGTGATCCACAGTTTCGGCGAGTTCGTGGTGGCGGGCAACATGGTCGTGGGCGCGGTGGTGTTCCTGATCCTGACCCTGATCCAATTCATCGTGATTGCCAAGGGGTCGGAGCGGGTGGCCGAGGTGGCGGCCCGATTCACGTTGGACGCCATGCCCGGTAAGCAGATGGCCATCGATGCGGATCTCCGTTCGGGATTGATCGATCAGGAGGAGGCCCGCAGACGGCGCCAGGAGCTGGAACGCGAGTCCCAGATGTACGGGTCCATGGACGGGGCGATGAAGTTCGTCAAGGGAGACGCCATCGCCGGAATCATCATCACGATCATCAACATCAGCGCCGGCTTGATCATCGGGGTGACCCAGATGGGGATGTCCTGGGGTGACGCGGCTGCAACGTACTCCATTCTGACCATTGGTGACGGGCTCGTGTCCCAGATTCCGGCGCTGATCATTTCCACGTCCGCCGGCATGATTGTGACTCGCGTGGCGTCGGAGACCAAGGGCGGCCATTTGGGTTCGGACATTGGGACTCAGCTCTTGGGTCAGCCCAAGGCCATCGCCATAGCTTCTGCTCTGATGATTTTGCTCGCCATTGTGCCGGGGCTGCCTACGGTGCCGTTTTTGATTCTGGGTGGCCTGTGCGGGATGACGGCCTACGGCCTGCTGCGGAGCAAGGCCGAGGCACCAGCCGAGACGGCCTCAGAATGGGACATGGCAGCGGATTTCGGAGACCTGGGTTTCGACCTGGAAGAGGGCGAAGAGTCGCCCGAGCCTGCGTCGCCACCATCCCTGGTGGATTTGGTTCGTTTGGATTTGGGGGAAGAGCTCGTCAAGGCGGTTCGGCCCGATGGGGAGAGCAATTTCGCCACGGAATTGCTGCCTCGGTTGCGCAACGCCTTCTTCGTTCGGTTGGGCGTGGCCCTGCCGCCTGTGCGTATTTCCGAGGCGGTGGACCTGCCGCCGCTCGGCTACCGCATCAGTGTGAAGGAGGTGCCCGAGGTCACGGGGCTTCTGCCCCAGGACCGGGTGGCCGCCCTTGGGTCGGTGACGAGACTGAGCAGCATCGGCCTCGATGCCGAGCCGTGGATCACCGGAGCCGATGGCCCCATGAGCCTCGTTTCCCTAGATGGAGAGGCCGCGCTGCAGGCTGGAGGCGTGCCCTATTGGCAGGGAGAGTCTCTCATCGCCATCCATCTCGAATCGGTGCTCCAACGTAGGGCCGCCGAACTCATGGGGATCCAACAGGCCAAAGCGTTGCTCGACCAGCTCGAAACGACCCATCCGGACCTCGTGGCCGAACTGGTTCCCAAGCGGGTGCCCATGGACCTTCTGTCCGAGATTTTGAGCCGACTCCTCGACGAGGGCATCTGCATCAGGAACCTGGCGGACATTCTCGAGAGTTTGGCGAAGTGGCTGCGGTCCGAAAAGGACCCGGTGCTTCTGACCGAGTACGTGCGGATCGGCCTCAAGCGGCAGATCAGTCATGCCTATTCGGGCAGACAGGGATTTTTGCCCGCCTTCCTGTTGGATCCGATGGTGGAGCGTGCTTTCCTGGAGTCGATCCACACGTCGGAGTCGGGAAGCTACCTGGCCATGGATCCGGATCTGAGCGGAGAGATCCTGCGAGGTATGAAACAGGCGCTCGATCCGGCCTTACAAATGGGCACCCTGCCCGTGGTTCTGACCAGGATGGAGATTCGGCGTTACGTGCGCAAGATGGTGGAGATGGATCTGCCCCAGGTGGCTGTGCTTTCGTTTCAGGAGTTGGACCCTTCGGTGGATATTCGACCCGTGGGGCAGATTGGCCCCGGCGGTCCGGCAGGACCCGCTGGTCCGGGAACCGCGTCACCTGGGGGGGCAGGCCCGTATCAGGGCGGTACGGACGAGTTTACCGGTTCCATGGAGACGTCTTCCAGCATTCCCGTGGCGGTTCCGTGACCGGTGGTCGGACTTCCTTCCTCTTTGTTCTGTCCGATCGGACCGATCGGTGCATCCCTTGGCCAATCCGATCGGTTCGTCCTGTCGGTTCGTCGGTCGTGTTGGTTTGTCCCGTCGGTCCGTCGCTGCGACTGACTGGTCGCGTCGGACAGGCGCACCGAATTGGCCTGGATGTTGATTGACTCTTGCATGGCGGCTGGGTCTGGGCCATAACCCACTCGGTGCCCCATCTGGGGCCGCGATCGGTACCCCATCTTTGGAGCGGCGATCGAACAGGCGAGGCAGCATGACGATCATGAAGCGGAGACGGTTGTTTTCGAGGGTGAGAGAGAAAGTTTTTTGGGCGGCTAGGCCGCCACGGTCGACGGGAAGAGCAGGGCCTGTCCGGGCCGATCATCGAGCGGTGGGATTTGGCTCTGCAACGATTTTCCTACTTGGTGCCGCCTGTGCGGCTTGGTTCACGGTCGGCGCTTGCAGCAAGCCGAAGCCGGTCGGGTCGGCACCTGTGGGCGTAGAGCCGTCGGCGCCAGCCACGGCACACATCGGTCGGTCCGTTTCTTGCGACCGATTCTGCAAGATGGTGGTCACCTGTGGCCCGGACAAACTCGGCGGTCAGTCGCTCAAGAAAGCGATGGAGGATTGTCGCCTCGCCTGCCATAAGACTCCGCCCCCCCCGAATTTCGATGGCATGTTCGTGGCAGCGCTCAAAGACTGTGTGGCATCCACGTCGGGTTGTGACCAATTTCGGGACTGTGCCCAACAGAAGTTGGCCGTGCTCCAGGATCAGCTCAAAGGTCAGACCGAAGATCCGAATGCCATCTACGCCATGCCCCTGGGGAACGATCCGATGGTCGGCGATCGGTTGGCGCCGGTGACCGTCGTTGGTTTCTTGGACCCTCAGTGCCACTATTGTCGCAAGTCGATTTCGGTATTGGATACGGTCTTGGCCAAACACAAACGCCAGGTCAGATTCGTTCTGCGGGCATTTCCCTTGGCAGGCGATCCGGTCTCGACCATGGCCTCCCAGGCCGCGATTGAGGTGTATGGGGAAAAAGGGGCGGATGCATTTTGGCGTTTCGAGAAGCAGGTGTTCGCCACCGATCATTTGAGTCGGGCTGTGGTCGAGACTCTGGCAAAAGGGGTGGGCGCTGACCCGGGGCGGCTCCGAAGGGCTCTGGACGCACAGACCAACCAGGCGGTCGTGGAGCGCAGTCTGGCTGTTGGGCACCGCTTTGGGGTCGGAGGCACTCCGAGTTTTTTCATCAACGGCAAGAAGTATCCGGGGTTCCTCGACGAGGGCGAGTTCGACCAGGCGATCGATGAGGCGGGCCGGCGGGCCAAGACCCTGCTCGACCAGGGTATCCGGCCTCAGAAGCTGTACGCTGCGTTGACGGCAAAGGGATATCGCAAGGTCCATTATATCAAGACGGCTCCTCCAGGAGAACTGGATCCGGAGGGCGTCTACCGCGTGATTGCCGGTCCCGGCCTGCCACAAAAGGGGCCGGACGACGCTTTGGTGACCATCGTGGAGTTCACCGATTTCCAATGTCCGTTCTGCCGGCGGCTCACCGAGACCTTGGAGGAGCTGCTCAAGCGTTACCCCAAGGACGTCCGCCTCGTGTTTCGGAATCTGCCCCTGCCCATGCATCCCTATGCCTTCATCGCTGCCGAAACGGCGCGGATCGTGTATCGGCTGAAAGGAAATGCCGCCTTCTGGACCTTTCACGACATGCTCTTCCATCACCAGCAGGAGTTGAGTCTGGCGAAGCTCGAACAGTTCGCCGTGGCAGTGGGCGTGGATGCGTCCAAGTATAGGAAAGCGTTGGCCGACCATCGGTACGAAGCATGGGTGAAAAAGGATGCCTCTTTCGCCGAGGGTTTGGGGGTCAGCGGGACACCGCAGATGTTTATCAACGGAAAGCCCATGAGTGGTGCCTATCCGTTGAATCAGGTCAAAAAACGCGTGGACGCCGAATTGGCGGCGGCCCGTAAATTGGTTCAAGGAGGTGTGGCTCGAGGCAAGGTCTACGAGCATATCATCGAGCACGGCCAGGAGGCAAAGGCCGCCGGGCACGGGCAGGAGGCGAAGGCCATTCGTCGTTGACCGGGAGCAGGCGCTCCCTTATTATCGGCGCCGCACGTGGACCGGTGGGCCGCCCACATCGGGCGTGACTCACCCAGAAGGCTACGCGCGGATCCGGGCCCATAGCTCAGTGGTAGAGCCTCCGGCTCATAACCGGCAGGTCCCAGGTTCGAATCCTGGTGGGCCCAACAAACTCTGTTTCTGACTGGAGGTCGGACGTGAAGGAACAAATCAGGCTCTTGTTGAAGCTGCAGGAAGTAGACGAACGGCTGTTTGAAGCCCGGCATACGATCAAGGACGTGCCGGGCAAGATTGCTGTGCTGCAGGATCAGGCGACCAAGTTCGATGCCCTGCTGAACGAAGAGCGCGGGAAGGTCGAAGAAGCGATGGGCTATCTGCGCGAGCAGAATGGCATGCTCAAGGACGAGGAGCAGCGCATCGCCAAGACGAAGCAGCAGCTTCAGTTGATCAAGAATGCACGCGAGTACGCGGCGTCGCAGCGCCAGATGGAGGCCGTCAAAAAGGCGAAGATGGACAGGGAAGAGGAGATCATCAAACTCATGGAGGCCATCGAGGGCTCGAAGCAGAAGTTGGCCCAGCACGAGGCCGAATTTGCCGAGCTGAAGAGCCACCTGGAAGCCGAGGAGGCCGAACTGACCAAGGCCGTGAAGAAGGCGGAGGCTCGCATCGCAGCGATGGAGAATGAGCGTAACCAGGCAGCATCTGGGATCGATGCGAACGTCCTACGCCATTATGAGATAGTGGCAGGGCGGATCGAACCGGTCGTGGTCCCGGCGCGTGGGTCCGTGTGCATGGGCTGTCATATGAACATTCCTCCCCAACTCTACAACATCCTGTTTCGCGCCAATTCGTTGGAGATTTGCCCCAGTTGCCAGCGAATCATCTACCTCGAAGCCGCGTTGGAAGAAGACGGCGATTCGGCCAAAAACAACGACAACGCACAGGGCGACTCTTCGGACTGACCTCGGGTCGATGAGTCGATACGGCCAGGGCATCTGTCTCTCATTGCTCGATGTCCGGCGTGAAGGTAACGAAAGGCGACGGAGTATCTGTCTGTCTGTCTGTCTGTCCGACTGACTCGTTTTTTCGTCCTTGGATGTTTTCGAAAAGGGCATTCGTGAGAAAATGGCGCTGGCAGATGGGTGGGAAGGGAGGGCTGGCTGACATATTTGCATTGATGGCTAAGTTGACGGTTTCCGCTAAATTCGGTACAAAAGAGATCGTCCAAAATCCGTCAGCCCGCGTGGCCGTTGGGTGACAAGCGAGGCTCCAAACTTGGCCATCAACAAGAGAAAGATCATCGACGCGGCGCAGAAGTTCGTCCAGAAGGGGAATCTGGATCGCGCCATCAAGGAGTATCAGAAGATCCTTGGTGAGGATCCCAGCGATGCTCGGGTTTTGCTCAAGGTTGGAGACCTCTACGTCAAGAGAGGGGACCGAGAGCGAGCCATCGAGGTTTTTGGCAAGGGTGCGGATGTCTATATTCAGGAAGGTTTCCATCCACAGGCTGTGGCGGTGCTCAAGCAGATGCTTCGTCTGGATCCGAATAACTTGAGTATCTATCGACGACTGGCCAAAGTATATAAGGAGCGGGATCTGGTCGTGGACGCCCTGGTTCAGCTCGAGACGGCGTATCGTCGGCTGGTGAAGCAAAATCGGACCCGGGAGGCTTTGGAGCTGGCCCGGGAAATGGTCGAGATGGATCCTGAGAACGTGGCCATGCGGATCCGGTTGGCAGAGGCCTACTCACGGGAAAATCGCAAGGAGGATGCCGTGGCCGAGTTTGTGGCCGCTGCGGATCTGTTGCGCTCCACGGATCGCATCGACGATTTTATCAAGGTAGCCGAACGGCTCTTGTGGCATCAGCCGGAGAACATGGAGGTGAGCAAGGAGGTTGCAACTCTCTATCTCCGGCGTAAAGAGCCTCGTCGGGCCCTTCAGAAGCTACACGTGGTGTTCAAGGCTGCTCCCCAGGACGTGGAGACTCTGGAACTCCTGGCGGAGGCATTTGGCCAACTGGGCCAGCAGGACAAGGCGGCGACCATTTTGAAGGAGTTGGCCAGGACGCATCAGAGTGCGGGGCGTATGACGCTCGCCATCGAGACGTTCGATCGGGTGCTCGAGCTCAATCCCGCCGATGATGAGGCGCGACAGGCGCTTGAGGAGATGCGGCGTCGTTCGGTCCCCGGGCCCGCGTTTCGTCAGGCGAACACCATGCCCATTGGGCAACATGCGGGGGAACAGCGGGTCCCGATGGCCGGGATGGACGTTCAGCGGCGCTTCAACCAAGGGCGTGGCGCCCAGGTGCAGGGCTCGGCCGCCAGGGCCCGGCGGTCCGACCTGATGGACGCGGTCGACATGGATGTGATGAACGCCGACGACCTGGATCTGCTCGAAGAAGCGGACATCGAGGAGATCGAACCGGACTTGGTGATGGAGGAGGAAGGGGCCGAAGAAGACATCAATCAGGTTTTGGCGGATACGGAAGCGTTCGCCCAGTACAAGTTGTACGACAAGGCCATCGAACGCCTCCAGCGGTTCATCGAGGATCATCAGGATCATTTCGAAGCGCGAAAGCGGCTGGCGGCTCTGTATGCCGAGTCGGGGCGGACGCCTGAGGCAGTGGTTTTGTACGAGGTTCTGGCGACGTCGCAGCAGAAGAAAGACAAGGACGAGGCCGCCGCGCTGCTCGAGCGTGCCCTGGCGCTGGATCCTAACAACGTTCCGTTGGCTCGTCGGTATGAATCCCTGACTGGCCGTGCGCCCATTTTGGACTTCGATCAGGAATCGGGCAGCGAGGAGATCGATTTTGGCGAACTCAGTGGTCTGCAATTGCTCGACGATATCGAAGCCGAGGCTGAAACCACGCAACCAGTGTTTGCCACCCAAGAATTGAGCATTCAAGGAGTTCGCAGTCCCTTGGTGGACCACAACGGTTCGGACGCGGCTGGGGACATGGAGCACGAACTGGACGATTTGGACGACTTGGGCCTCATCAACGATCCGGGTGGAGATGATGTGGTGGAACTTGGGGCGTTGGCGGACATTGGGCTTTCAGGCGAAGGACACGTGCGTTGGTCGGAAGAGGAGCGTGCGCCGGTGGACACGATTTCCGGTCGTGAGAGCGAGGCGGGCATTATGGACGCTCCGACAGATCCAGGACCGGAACGAGAGCGTGACCGGGAGGACGGTCTGCTCGGCGATGGTTTGGATCAAGAACTTGCGGAGCTGGAACGCGAGTTCGGGGCACTCGACGAAGCGGTGTTGACCACGGCGGGCGACACAGCCATGGTGGGTATGGAGGAATTCGACGAGTCCACTGAGGGGGCCGATGAGGATGTCGAGGTCGCACCATTGAACTTGAAGCCGCCCACCGACAGGTTTTCAGACGAAGAAGCGTCCAGCGTATACGGCGAGGACGATCTCCTGTCCAATGAGTTGGAGCAACTCCAGGAAGCGGGGCAGCTCATTGCGACCTTGGAGAAGGCCACAGGGGAACACGACTCCGTTGATGAGGGCGAAACGTCCGGCGGCGAAGCCTATGATGCGGATTTGGATTTTTCGGACCTGAACGAGGCCTTGGCGGGGTCGGAGGACGCCAATCCAGCTGCGGACGCGAAGCCTCAGGCGGCGGCTGTGGATGAGAACCTGGATTTTTCGGACCTGAACGAGGCCCTCGACCAAACGGTGAAACCTCCGTCGGCCGATGGTGCCCAGAATGAACAAGCACGAATAGAGTCGGAGCCCGACAGGCCCGATGATGCCTCTGAGCAGGCACTGGATGCCCTTGAGGAGAAGCCCGATCTTTCCAAGTTGGAGACAGCCTGGCCTGATGAGGATCAGGAGGCTGGGGCCTCCGTGGATGTCACTGGCGAGTCATCCGAGGCAGCTTCGAACCCGATCGAGTCGGCTGCGGTTCAGGGACAGGATGCCGTGGAAAGGGAGTCGGCAGAAGGGGCTCTTTCGGCCGAAGACCAGGAGGCCATGGAGGCGGACATCGCAGAAACCGAGTTCTTCGTGGAACAGGGATTGTATTCAGACGCGCTGGCAATGTACGATGACCTCGTCGAACAGTATGGTTCACAGGCGTTTCTGCTCGAAAAGATGGAGCGCATCAAGCAGATGGCCGGGGCGGAACTCATTTCCGATTTCGGTGATGCTTCTGCAGAAACGGTTGCTGCGGAAGGTGACGAGTCTGGACGTGCCGAAGGAGAGACCGCCACTCGGGGCTATGAATCCAACTCCGAGCAGGATGTTGAACCAGCCGAGGTTGTGTCTGACGGGACTGATGATGCCGCTGACTCCAGAGGGGAAGATGACGCCCCGGATCGACGATTCGCTGAGGTCATGACCCAGGAGGTTGCCAGGCAGGTGAGCGACGAGGACGCCGAGACGCACTTCGACCTGGGGATCGCCTATCGTGACATGGGGATGTTGGACCAGGCCGTCGACGAATTTCGTAAGGTGGAGAGGGCCCCTTCGCGTTTCGTGCAGGCGAAGATCCTGGTGGCGGCCTGTCGTGTGGATCAGAACGACTTCGCTGGTGCCTTGAACGAGTATGAGGATGCATTGGCAAGCGATACCATTACCGAGCAGGAAATTCTGGACGTGCATTATCAGATGGCGGACATCTTTGAGAAGCAGGGAGACGTGACAGCGGCTCTCTCGCATTTCGAAGAAGTGGCTGCCCAATCAGGTCGATATCGCGACGTCCAGGATCGTCTCGCGTTCCTGCGTGGAAAAACGGATTGAGTCGAAGGTTTTTCTGTTGCCCCACTGATCGCCCATTCTTTTCAACGAATTTCGCCATGCGGTTTCGCCGGCTGACTCCATCGGACATCTGCGGATCATGGGTTGTTTGCCGGGGAGGGATGGCTTCGCCACGGACGGTTTTCCGGGACAGCCCCCATAGGCGGCCCTACGGGGCATGGCTGGCCCTCAATGCTTCGACGTGCATCACTGGTTTTGTTGGCATCGCTCGTACTGCGGCCATTGGCGAAGCGATGGCAGTCGATGGGGAAATGAGAGCGATCGCGAGACGACCGCCGTCGGGAAGGGCCTGGGGGATGGCCCTCGGTGGGATGTCCGAGATCGTCTTTTCTGGGAATGGAAGATCCGCTTTTCGAGTTGTGGTGGTTGTTTCCGCGAGGGACCTGCGATACAAACCGTATAGGTTTCGTGTTTTGTGGAATATGGACGTATGACGTTTTGTGGAGATTCCGCAGATGATTGAGAGGATGGAACGGAGTGCTGACGAAGTTCAGGATGGTGCTGTGGCCGTATTGGACGACGAATTGGGTGCGTCCCGACCCGACGACCATGGGCAACTGACGGGATGGCCCTTGTGGGGTTCTCGGGTTCTGACGGGGTTGTTCGTGTTGGCGTTGATCGGTATGGCGGTCAGTGTGGAGCTGACCCTGGTGCACCAGCGAGCGCTGGCACATCGCCGAAGTGGTTGTGACATTACGGAGCACATCAGTTGCAGCAAGGTGGCCAGGACGTCTCAGGCCGAGGTGCTCGGAGTCCCGATTTCCGTGTGGGGTCTTTGTACCTATGCCGCGCTTGCCTTCCTCGGCGGATGGGCCACGGTTCGTCGTGAGCACCGGAGTTGGCCTTGGGGATTGGTGGGGGCCGTGTCCTTGGCATCCGTGGGCTACTCGCTCTATTTGGGGTACGTCGCCTATTTCCGATACCACCTGGTCTGCATGTGGTGCACCGCCCTCTATGGGGTCAACCTGGCGCTCCTTCTGTTGTCTATCGGGGCGCTTCGCCTTGCCAGCGTTGGCGCATATCAGGCGGTCAAACAGGATCTGTCCCTGTTATTCGGGCGTCCTGGATTGCTCGCTGGATTGGCCCTCTCAGCCGCGTTGGTCGCTGGGGGCCTCATCATATTCTATCCGAAACATTCCACCAATCGGATGCAAGCGGTCAAGGTGGATTTCGCGAAGAACATCGTTGTGCATCCTCGGACGGCTCAAGGTGGCGGCCCTAAGGGAGCAGCGAGGCATCCCGGAAAGGCGGTTGGGCCATCGGGGGAGGGGCACTCCGCTTCCGTGGCCAAGGCCGGAGCAATCGGGCCAATCCAACAGGCCGATCAGTCGAAGCCGCTCAAGACAGCCGTTTTGATTGGGCCGGAAACGCCGTCGCGTGGTGCTGTCCATCCGGACGTGAACATCATTGAGCTGACGGATTATGAGTGCCCCTACTGTGCTGAGGCCCATCGAAATATTCTCAAGGCGCTCAAGAAGTATCCACGGCGCCTGCGGCTGTACCATCGACATTTTCCATTGGACAAGGCGTGCAACAGGCTCCTTACCGAACCGTTCCATCCACATTCCTGCGCCGCCGCACTTGCGGCAATCTGCGCTGGCGAGCAGCATCGGTTCTGGAAGATGAACGACCTGCTCTTCGAGCACCAGAATCACAGCAGGTCTGGTCTGCGCCGCCTGGCACGACGGGTTGGCCTGGACCTTACCCGTTTCAAGGCCTGTGTGCAGGGAAAGAAGGCGGCGGCGCTTCTGCATCGGGACATCGAATTGGGGATTTCACTCAAGGCGGAGGGGACGCCCATCTTGATTCTCTATGGCCCCAATCTTCAGAGAACGATGGTCAACGGGCTCGTATCCGCGAGTCTGTTCGACGACCTGCTCAAGGCCATTGACCAGGCGAAGAAGCAGGGCTCCCGATTGCCCAACAAGCCGCAGGCGAGATGATGCGATTGGCGTTTATCAGCGACCTGCATGCCGAGTACCAGATGGAGGTGGCCAGTCTGGTTGCGCGTCGATGCCGGGAATCGGAAGTGGACGCACTCATCGTTGCGGGTGACTTGAGTCCGGACGTGGACCTGTTTCGCCGTAGTCTCAGAATTTTGGGCCGGGCAGCCGAGCAGGTTTTTTTCCTGCCGGGCAATCACGACCTGTGGTCCACGGGAGGACCGGGGCATGCCGATAGTCGAGTGCGATACGAGCAGATCCTGCCCGAGATCGCCCGTTCGTGCAACGTCCGCTACGTGGGCCTGGAAGCCATGGCCCTCGGTCAGTTGACGGTTGCTGGGGTCTGCGGCTGGTACGACTATTCATTGAGGAATCGGGCACTCGATGATGTGATTCCGTTGGATGCCTACAGGGCCGGGTACCTGGGGAACGTGTCCTGCGCCGATCATCGGTTCTTTCATTGGATGGAAGGCGGCGATAAGGTGGGCGACGAAAAGGTTTCCGACTGGATGGTGGATCGTCTTGCACGCCAACTCGAACAGGCTGTGTCCTTGGGCAGGCCCATCGTCGTCGTCACCCACATGGTGCCCCATTTGGTTCCAGTGGTCCCCACCGGGATTCCCGAGAAGGACTTCGTGTTCGGGTTCCTCGGCAGCACGGCCCTGGGACGAGCCGTGGATGAGACTCCAGGAGTCGTGCGCCTCATTTCCGGCCATTGGCATCGTCCTCTGGTGCGAATCGTCGAGGGAGCATCCGGTTCGTACCTCTGGGAGGCCAGTCCTTTGGGGTATCCCCACGAGGGTCGAGGGAACTTGGCGGATCGGATTGCACGGGCCCTTCGCTTGGTGGACATGGGCGACGGATAGGGGGCTGTCTCATGTGTTTTCCGCATGACCAGAGGGAATGTGCTGGAAAAATTCGATGCCCGGGACAGATGACATTGCTTGCAACTGGGGCTGTCAGGGACTATACAAAGAGTATGTGCCGTGGTCGTGAGATTCGCGCGCTGAGGGATGGGTGATGTCGTCGATCCAAGACAGATTGAAGGTCGTCAAGGCCATGGCGGTGATGGCCTGGTCGGATGGGCGGATGGACGAACGGGAGGCCAAGGCCATCCGGACCTTGGCCAAGCGGATGGACCTGGATGCCCATGGGCGTTCGGTGCTCGAAGGCTACCTTCTCAGCCGGCCTTCACTCGACGGTGTCCAGTTCGATGACCTGAGCGACAAGGAGCGCGAGGCGCTCATGCTCGCCGCCGTGCATTTCGCCTATCTCGATGGAAACGTTGCCCCGGCCGAGCGGCAGGTGCTCGTCCAGTTCGCCCGTCGGCTCCAGATCGACGACGATCAGTTGGGCCAGATGGAGCGCCAGGCCTGGGAGCGATTGGGAGGCCGGTAGGGACCGCAGGGCTGGGGACGACTTCTTATCCAGTCGATCTGTCGAATGCCTGTGGATAGGTCTGTGGATGGACGCGGCAATCGCGCTTGGATAGGCCTGGTTCATCAGTTTGCTTATTTGTTGTGCAGGGGATAGACCGGCGACACCAAGTCTTTGATTTTAGACTCGCTTGGGGTACGTGGGGGCCTCCGGTCAGGATGCGGCTCCGACGTCGTCGATGGCCGTTGCTGTGGTCACCAGTCCAGTTTCCAGCAGAGGATCCAGCCTGTTTTCAGGGCGGCACAGGCCAGGTCACGGCTGCGGCGAATCGCAAAATGGATGGGTGCACTGACGGTTTGATGATTGCTCGGGGAGGATTCGGATCGAGCAGCGAGTGAGGATGGAACCTGAAACACCCGGCGGACCCGACCGGTCCTGGTGTCCACCAGGGTGGCGAATGCGTTGCTGCCATCGGAAAGGCCCACCATCACATCGGACGAGGCAGGTATCGCAGCGAGCCCCATGCCGGCCGCGCCGAGTTTGAGGCATCGGATTTTGGCCCATGTTTTCGTGTCCCAGGTGCACAGGTGGCCGTGACTCAGGACGGCGGCAAGACGATTTCCCTTGTCCGTGAAGACGACGGTCATGACCACTTCAGATGAGTGGCTGGTTTTTTGCGCCACCATTTTGTGCGTGACTCGGTCCCAAACCGTCATGGTCCCGTTCGTTCCTCCAAGGCCGCCCATGGCCACGAAGCGAGACGTGGGGCTGAAGGCAGCGCTGTTGATGGCCATCCCACCTGCCTGGGTGAGGAGGGATTTTCTGGTGAAACCAGCAGCGGGCGTCGGTACCACGACATCCAGGTTGCGGCCGGTCTGCACGTCCCAAACCCGCACCGATCCGTCTTTGCCGGATGTGAGTAGGAACCGTCCGGATCGATCGAAGTGGATTTCGTAGATGGCCGTGGGGTGGGCGCGCCAGGTGCGAATGATTCGTTTGAGATCGAGGGTCCGAAGCTGGACCATGCCTCTGCCGTCGGCAATGGCCACCAGTTTTCCCGTCGGCGATACGTCCACCCACTCTGCCTTGGCCAGGCGTAGCCTGATGTGTTGCTTTGGAACGAGTCCAACTGTTTGGGTCTCGAATACGGTTCCATCGGCAGACGCAGTGAGCAACGAGGCTCCGTTCGGCGTGAAGGCCAAGGAGTAGACGGCTTTTGTGTGGAGGAAGATTGCCAAACGACCGTAGACGAAGAGTCGAGGTTGACGGTGGATCCGAGCACCGGACCGCCGAGCGGTCGGCCCCCTCCTCGTGGTTCGTCGGGTGGCCCGGTGTTTTTGGGGTGGTGTTGTGGATGAATGCGCCAAGGCGGGTCGGACAGGGAAGCGAAACAGGGTTCGACAACCAGCGCCCTTGCAGTAGGTGCGCACGAATCGACCGTCTGCGTAGGTGAGTCTGGTACCGGTTCGGTTGAACCTCATCAGGACAGGATTGGCGCTGTTGGTGGGCCAGGGGGCGGTCACGTTGGACCGCGGTCCAGCGAACACGAAGCCTCCGGTCGCGCCGCCCTGGACGAAGAGTCCAGAAGGAGACAGCACGGGCCAGGGGGTGCTCGACAGGACTGGAGGTCCCTGGATCGTGCGCAGGATCCGGCCCGATGCCACCGCCCGCAAGGTATATCGGCCGGCCGATGTTCGCAGGATCATCGTCCTTCCGTCGGCGCTTTCGCCTGAGACGTGCACATGCCCTCGTCGTGAAGAGATGGCCACCGTCTTGATTTTGGCCAAGTTGGGTCTGGTCTTCCAGATGGACATGCGTTGTCCTGTGACCAAGGCGATCACCGTGCCCGACAGGTACACCCCGACCTGACCTTTCGGGCGAGAGATGGTCTTCTTGCCCAGCAGCACCGCGTTCGATGCGTTGTAGACGGCCAGTTCATTCTGTGTGTCGAACAGGGCAATGAGGGTCCCTGTGAGATTCCATGCCAGGTCGACGATTTTGGATGGTGCCGTGATCCGTCCCACGACCGCTCCGCCGTGGATGCTGCGCAATACGATCGTGCTCCGCCGCACGACGCCGAGCACCTGCTGGTGGCCTACGAAGAACAGGGCGCGCACAGGCGGTTTCAACGAGAGGCTCATGGTGACCGTTCCGGTCCTCGTGTCCGCCACCTGGACGTCCATTTTCTTGCCATGCGCGCCGGATCGCCATGCGGCCGCCACGAATCGTCCGTTCGGGCTCACCTCCAGGGCGCCGATGACGTCTGGAAACGGGCCCCACTGCTTGGATGGCTTCATGGGAAACGCGGGCTGTCTGAACGATGTGGGCGCAGCCTGTGCCGTCGAGCCCATTGCGAGGATCAGGAGCAGGGCTGCCAGGGGCCCGCGACCTGCGCGATGCGCAGCACGACGCGCATGACGATTCGGCGCGCACAGGTTCGATTCGGGTCTAGGTCTAAAGGCATGGAATGACGATCCAGTCGCCTGCATGTATTTCATCATGGACATGACGACTACCATACCCGCCGTCGCAAGTCGGATCCAGAGAGAAAGTGGCAGGGACGCACCGAGCAACATACGAGCGACATGGATCGAGGCGGACAAGCACGGTGGTTGCAAGTCATTTTCATGCTGCACCAAAAAAATGAAGAAAAGTCAGCCACTCACGTCTCATTGTGCAGGCTATGGCGACTTTCGACCGGATTCGGCGGTCGAGCCGTCTCTACTATCGCCTTTTTCTTGACGGGTTCGATTGGGATGTGTTGCTATGTCGAAAAGGATAGTTGAAAGCAACCAGAAGAACGCTGAGGGCGGGGGGGGAGACACTCACTACGACCAGACGGTCGAAGGAGGAATCGTATGAGAAGCCAGAGGATGCTGAGAAACTTCACGTGGAAATGGTTGGCGGGAGCCTTCGTTTTCGCAGGTCTTATGACCACGATGGCAGCCTGCTCCGACGACGACAATCAGTGCGTGGCCGGCAAGGCCTGCGCCTGCACCGGCGACTGCAGCCAGACCTGCGGCGGATCGTCGGGGGCGGGTTGTACGTTCGATTGTCCGGAAGGAGCAACCTGCACCTTCTCGTGTCCGGGAGGAAGCTGCGCCGCCCACGGACACGACGCAAAGTCCGTTACCGTGGATTGCCCCGGCAACAGCTGCACCGTGGATTGTACGGGCACGGCCACCGACAACTGCACCGTCACGAGCTGCACGAGCGCTTGTGCGTTGAATTGCGGCGGCGCGACCACCTGCTCGAACAGTTGCGACCTGACAGGAGCCTGCACCCTGTCCGAGTAGGATGTCGGTCCACGAATCGGAACTTCTATGCGGTTCGTCTTTCTTCCTTTGTCTGTACGGATACGCCGTATGTCTGTACGGATACGCGGTGTGTTGAACGGACAAGAGGGGATGGTGGCAGTGCCGTGAAACAGTTGGACTTGTGTTCATGTGGCTGATATGACCCTAATTTACTGCAGCGGAAATATGCAGAAAGCTATGAGGTCCGATGAGCACCTGCAAGTTCAGGCTGTCTATGATCGATGCTGTGGAATTCCTAAGGGCGCTCCCGGACTCATCGATCGACCTGATCATCACCGACCCCCCGTACGAGTCTCTGGAGAAACACCGCGCCGTCGGAACGACCACGCGTCTGAAGCACTCCAAGGCGTCCAGCAACGACTGGTTCGAGATCCTCCGGAACGAGAGGTTCCCCGAGTTGTTCACCGAGATGTACCGCGTTCTGGGCAAGAACACTCACCTGTACCTCTTTTGCGATCAGGAGACCATGTTCGTTGCCAAGCCGATCGCTGAGTTGGTGGGGTTCAAGTTTTGGAAGCCGCTGGTCTGGGACAAGAAAAAAATCGGGATGGGGTACCACTATCGGGCCCGCTACGAGTTCGTTCTGTTCTTCGAGAAAGGCAAGAAGAAGCTGAACAACCTCGGCATCCCGGACATCATCGAGGTACCCAGGATCTACCGGGGGTATCCAACCGAGAAGCCTGCTGAGGTGTCAGAGGTGCTTATCGAGCAGAGTACAACGCCGGGCGAACTCGTCGTTGATCCCTTCATGGGCTCCGGCAGCGTGGGTGTTGCTGCGGCACGCCTTGGACGAAACTTTCTTGGCAACGATACATGCGAGGAAGCTGTGAGGATCAGCGAAGAGCGTCTCCTGGCGGCGGACGCAAAGCTTTGGGAGCCGAAGGTGGCTGATCCAAACAGCGGCACTGATGCCGACCTGCAGTTGGCCATCAGGTTCTAGGTGCTGTCATCGGAGGAGGGCCTGTGACAGGTACGGAATATGCCAACTTGATCGCCTCATACATCGTCAAGAACTACGAGGATCGTGGCATCCCGGCGTATCGCGAGGTCGGCATCGGCAAGTCGATCAGTGGCAAAAACCGGCGCATCGACATTCTCGTGGTCTGCGAGCCGTTGAACGATGCGTTCTCCGTTGAGTGCAAGTACCAGGATTCGGCGGGCACGGTGGACGAGAAAATTCCCTACGCGCTTCAAGACATCAAAGCGATGCACATGGGCGGCTGCATCGTCTACGCGGGCCAGGGATTCTCAGAAGGAGTGCTGCACATGTTGCAGGGCTCAGAGATCGCAGCATGGGAGAGCAGGGTACCTACATCCTCGAACGCAAACGCGGTGTGGGTGCCGTCGCAGAAGTCTGGTCTGCAACCTCAACCGACGGAGAACCAGCCGCGGTCAAGGTTATGAGTCCTCGACCAGACCTGCTGGAGCCAACCAAGCTCTCGAACGTGAAGAGGCGCTTCGCACGGGAAGCCAAGAACGGCATGCGGCTTCATCACACCGCTGTGATCCATTGCCTGGACCGCGGCACCATACAAGGCCAACCTTTTCTGGTGATGGAGCAAGCCGAGTCATCCGCGAGGGATGTTCTTGACACGCATGGAGCGATGGATGCCGAAGAGGCACGTCGGATTATCCTGTCATGCCTGGAAGGCCTAATGTACTTGCACGCGGAGAAGTGCATCCATCGAGATGTGAAGCCGGCCAACATCCTTCAACTGTCGGACCGCTGGGTTCTCGGGGATCTGGGCATTGTTCGATGGAGCGACCTCAATCCCGAGTTCACGAGTGCGGCTACGATCACGAAGTCGTCGATCCAACTCGGCTCCTGGTACTACATGCCGCCCGAACAGCTTTCTGATGCGCACGAAGTTACGGAGAGGAGCGACATCTATGCTCTCGGTGTGAGCTGGTACGAGCTGTTGACCCGCGATACCTCATCGCCGGCTGCATTTGCCGCACAGCAGTTCCCAAGACCCAACAAAGCGCAAAGCAAAGAGTACGAAATTATCGCGCAGATGACGCAGTACGCGATGGATGCAAGGCCATCTGCGGCAGAGCTTCTGTCACAGATAGGTGGGCTCTGAGGCTAGGCCACTACGGAACCGAGTCGTCTCCCCAGTCTACCCGTCGTCGGCGATCGCGGCGGCCTTCTTCGTGAAGGGGAGCACCTTGGCGCGCGCCTGGTGGACCGTCTCCGCGGCCTCTCGTTGCTCGTCCAGGCCGAAGGGGGAATACGCCCTGGCGGTGATCCGCACATCACCCAAGAAGACGCGTGAGAAGGCAAGGTTGGGCGGGCCCGGATCAGCATGAGATCAAGGGTGCTTTTGACCGGCTGGATATGTCAGGGTGAAAAGGTCGCGAGCAGCCTCGGAGGCCGAGATCCTGGCAGCTTTGGGGTGGCGGCGTGTTCTTCGTCACCGGTAGGGATGAACAAGGCTGCCCCCGGCCCGACCATGTCACCGAGGCGAACCCAATGGGGCTATTGGTGCGTGAGCACCAGGACCCAATCATTATCGGAAGGAGATGGGCGGGAGGGAATGCTGTAGCGATCATCGTGGTCGTCATTGACGGGATTGCCGCCGTCGATGTCGTCATAAGAGCCATCCCGCGGATTGAACCACCTGGCCCGGTACTCCAGCCCGCCCAGCATCACCACGCGAATGGACCTGCCCTCGTTTCCGGCGGGAATGTAAACGGCAACGGTCCGGCTATCTTCCATCAGGCAACGCGGTGCATAGGCATAGGCCAAGACGGCATCTCGGTCCCCCGCATCCTCGGGGTAGTCGCGGGAAGGGGGATCCCACGTGCCGTCTTTACGTACCTCCACGCAGTCGGCAGGGCCCAGGGCCGGCCAGCCATGTTCGAGAAGGAAATCCTTGATATGATGCATCTGGCCAGCTCCCACGAGATCGATCCTGTCGACGTCCGTGGCCTGCCAGACTCCCTGGGCCCCATAGATATGCCCCGCTGCGCCAGCGAACATGGACAACCATCCCTGACGCCTTGCCGTGTTTGCATCCTTCTCAGCACCCGACCCCTGGTCCCAGTCCGTGTACCGCCCGCCTGGATACCCTTCGTAGTACGGCTCGGACAGGAGGACCGGAAGACCACTCGACAGTCCGTCCGATGTCAATCCCCGAAGTTCGCTGACCCGATAGACGATCTTGTCGGTTTCTTTATATGTCTGGATCCAATGGTGATCGAGCCAGTCCTCCCCGTCGAACATGCGCGATGTCTGCATGCCCGGATCCGGGGCACCGGGATCGTACCCCCCAGGATGGACGGACATGGGATGACCGAAGGGGTTGAAGCCCGGTCGAACAGGATCGACATCGTCGCTGCCGCCCAGCCACCGGCCCAAATCCGCAACGCCGGCGAAATCGTCGTCACAAAAGACGGTCCCGTCCCCGCATGCTTCCTGAAACTCTCCGGTCAGACTCCAAACCAGGTTGTATGCTCCATATCGAGCGAGAAGATACCGCGACAGGTTGACTGCCTGAGCCACCGTGATGTCCGGTTCTTCGACGAGCCAGGTGGGATGTCCAAAAAGAACCAATCCCCGCTCCCAGATGGCCTCAACACGGGTGTCGAGCGACTCGAAAAAGTCAGGATTGATGACCGACCAATCCAAGTCCGGGTCGTCGGGCGGCTCGGTGTCGGGGTCCGTCAAATACCCACCTTCGTTGTATTCGGCCAAATACATCACGAGGAGCGTGTTGAAACCTTTTGCGACCCTGTTGTCGATGTACGTGTAAAACTCCCCGTCCAAAGCGCCAAGGGGTTCCATGCTGTTGATGCCCCAGATGGTGTCTCCCAACGGCAGAAACGTCGTCCCGTCTGCATATTGGAAATAACGTCCCTCGACACGGACATGACCATGGAAATTGGCGTTGGCTTCCTGCTCATCCGCAGTGGGGGCCTTCGCCACGAACCCCCCGGATGCTTCGAGGCCCGTATCTCCCGTCTCGGAACCAGCCGACCAGGTCCAGCGGCCCACCTTCGTCGCTGCGAATCGCACCGCCCAGGAGCGGCCGCCCAGCCAGTAGCCGTCCAGTATGAGCGTGCTTCCAGACTCTGCATGCGAAAAGGTCACCTGAAGGGGAAACTCATTCCATGCGTGGTCTTCGTCCGCCTCCAAAGTCGTCACCACGAAGGGATCCCATTGTGTCACCGTGGGCCCTGCGTCCCCACCGCCATCCATCGATCCATCCAAGTCGGCACTGGCGTCCGTAACTCGGCCATCGACCCTGCCGGCATCCTGATTCGTTCCACCATCCCCCTGATCGGACCGACCCGAATCGTCGGAGCAGGCGGCAACCACGAAACAAGCGACAGCAATCATGACAGAGCGCATCATGGAATCAATCCTCCTTACGTCCATACGTCAATATACAGCATTACCTATATATCATGAAAGCATGATTCACGGAACCGAGTGTATCGGGAAGCCAAAGTTGGTCGACGTCAATTATTTCTTCGCCCCCCGTTGCCTCAGCCAAGTAAGTTACCCAGAGTTCGTTGTCGCCGACCACCGCGCCGAGTTGGACGCAGGGGGGGTGGCGCGCGTCCCTCGCCCGGCTCACATCCAAGGACGGCGGCCAGCCCACGTGATCCTCGGCCCCCCGCCCCCCCTGCGTCCAACTCGGCGCGGTGGTCGGCGACAACGAACTCTGGGTAACCTACTTGGC